>CAYVMS010000025.1:0-21708 GCA_964452615.1 uncultured Occallatibacter sp. | reverse complement strand
TCGGCCGAGAATATGGCCAAATACTTCTACGACCAGACCAACGAGCAACTTGCCGCCATGACCCAAGGCCGCGTGCGCGTAAAGGACGCGACGATCTGGGAGACAGACACGACGACGGCTACTTACTACGAGTAAGCGGCGAACAGCTCAGTTCATCTGGCCGGATTTCGATTTGAGGTACTTGTCGAAGGGAATTTCGAAGTAAAAGAGCTCCTTCCCGTCGGCGTTGCGCAGCATGCGCAAGTGAATGCTCGCGCCTTGTAGCGGGTGGTCGAGACCCGAGACATCGTAGAAAAGGAAGCCGGCCCGGGTCGAATGCGGCTCGACCACCAGGGCCTGGTACTCAAAGGTGTCGAAGTCCTGTTCAATGTCTTTGTCGCCCGCTTTAGCCTTGACTTTGATGCCGGGCAGCGGAGCCGGCAGCGGGATCTTGCTGCCTTGGCGCTCCTTGCGGGTCATCAGCCGCTCTACATCTTCCGGCTCAGCCGCTTGAATCTTGTCACCATCGGCGGTGTAGAAGTTTATTCGCGCATCGCGCAGGCTGATGGGCCGTTCGCTGTTGTTGGTCACGATCAGGCGAACCGGCATTACGCCGTGGCTTGGATAATCGACGCGAAAGAGGGCAGCCTTTTCGCGTGTATCGTAGGGTTCGACGGCGATGGCTACCTTTTCGTCGTCGTGCACCTCAACCGCGGGATAGCTCGTAGCCGGCTGCACGGCGGGCGGAGTGTGGTCGCTGGCTGCGGCCGGCAGAGCCAACCAAAGCAGGAAAAGCGGGTTTGCCCGCAGAAGTCTCATCGTCCTCGACTGTATCATTTGAGATTGGACTGCGGAAAGGCGCGTTCCGTCACGCATGGTTCTCTTTTTCTACAATCTGGCTCTGCTGGCGGCTCTGGTGACGGGTGCGCCCTGGTGGCTTTTTCGCATGGCCACCACGCGAAAATATCGCGAGGGATTGCTGGAGAGGCTTGGGCGAGTTCCATCCCGGTTGCGGTTGAGTCAGTCAGAGTTGAGCCAGGAACGTCCGGTCCTTTGGATTCATGCAGTTTCAGTCGGCGAGGTACTGGCAGTGAGCCGCCTGGTGAAGACCCTCGATTCCGCGCTGCCGGGTTACCGGGTCGTCGTCTCAACTACCACTCGCACCGGTCAGGCGCTGGCTCGCGAACGCTTCGGTGCGGAGTGCGTTTTCTACTGTCCACTGGACCTGTTTTGGGCTGTTCGGGCCTATCTGAACGCCTTGCGTCCAAAGCTCCTCATCCTGGCGGAGACCGAGTTCTGGCCTAACCTGCTCAGTGGCTGCTCACGGCGGGGGATTCCAGTGGCCGTAGTGAATGCCCGCATCTCCGATCGTTCCTGGCCGCGATACTGGCGGCTGCGTACGCTTTGGCGACCTTTTCTCAGCCGCTTGAGCCGCGTTCTCGCGCAGAGCCAGACCGATGCGGACCGGCTCAAGGCCATCGGCTGCCTGCCGCACCGAGTTTCAGTCTCCGGAAATCTCAAGTTCGATGTTCGCGCAGCACACGAGGCCGAGGCGGCTCTGCGGTTAAAGGAGCTTGCTCACGGTTTGCGTTTCATCGTTGCGGGCAGCACGCTTGAGGGAGAAGAGGCCGCACTGCTGGAAGCATGGCCGCGGCTGCTTGAGGCCGATCCGCAACTTGCAATGGTCCTCGCGCCGCGCCATCCGGAACGCTTCGGCGCCGTCGTTGCTCTGCTTGAAAAGTCCGGCATTCCATGGGTGCGGCGCTCCGATTGGCGTTCACAGCCTGTCGCAGCTATCAAGGCGCCGAAAGCGGGCCAGATTATTCTGCTCGACACGATCGGCGAACTGGCCTCGGTCTACTCAGTCGCGTCGGTGGCTTTCGTCGGAGGTAGCTTGATTCCGGCTGGCGGCCACAATCCGCTGGAGCCGGCGCAGTTTGGCGTGCCGATCGTGATGGGTTCGCACTACGCCAACTTCCGCGCAATTACTGAGGATCTGATCGCTCACGAAGCAATCTGCATTACAGAGAAGGAGAAGCTCGCGCAAGCTCTCGGAGACTTGCTTTGCGACCGGACCGAAGCCGAAGCGATGGGCGAGCGGGCCCGGAAGGTATTTGTAAGCCAGGCTGGGGCTACAGACCGTTGTGTCGAGGCGATCAAAGCACTGCTTTCGGCGCAAGATCGAACGGAGCGTCCCGCATGAGCCATCCCTTCTCCGCTCGCCGACTGCTACTTCCACTCGTTCCGCTCTATCGGGCGGCGCTTGCCTTCCGCGAGTTCAGGCTTCACACAGGGATGGAGCCGGTCCGGCGGCTGCGTTTTCCGGTAGTTAGCATCGGCAACCTCTCGACCGGCGGCTCGGGCAAGACGCCGCTCACCATTGCGCTTGCTAAGTTGCTCATAGGCAAAGGTTTTCATGTCGGCGTGCTGTCGCGTGGTTACGGACGCCAGAGCAAGCTTGCAGCGCGAGTCAACCCCGAAGGAACCGCCGAGGAATTTGGCGACGAGCCGCTGCTGATTGCCCGCGAGACGGGAGTTTCCGTCTATGTGGCTCCGCAACGCTACGAGGCCGGAGTGTTGGCGGAAGCTGAAATGAGCGAAGCAATTCAGAGGCGTGTGCATCTTCTCGACGATGGTTTTCAGCACCGGCAACTGACTCGCAACGTGGACATTCTGCTGCTGGATCGCAGCGATTGGCGGGACCGGCTGCTTCCGGCGGGAAACCTGCGCGAGCCGCTCAGATCCGCCAGCCGGGCAAGCGTCATTGCGATTCCGGCCGGCGAGGCGGAAATGGAAGCTGAACTGCGAACCTGGGGCTGGCAAGGGCCGGTTTGGCGGCTGCGGCGCACTATGGAAGTCCCTGCTGTTGTTGGGCCAGTCGCTCCCTTCTGTGGCATTGCACGGCCTGAGCAGTTTTTTGCCGGACTGGAATCTACCGGTCTGCGCCTCGCTGCTCGCACTACCTTTCCCGACCATCACCGTTACACCGCCGCCGATCTTGATCGTCTGGTGGCCACCGCCCGCTCTAGCGGAGCGACCGCCCTGGTCACGACGGACAAAGACCTTGTCCGCCTGGAGAGACTCGCAGCCTCGTTGCCCGCATCCCTGCCGATCAAGACCGCTCATTTGCGGATTGAGATCGAAGATCAGGACGCCGCAGTCGAGTGGTTGCTTACCAGAATTAGGTAGGCTGCGGAGTCGTGGATTCTCGTCAGAAGCGCGGCGAGAGGATGAGATTTTTGGTTGAAAAGGCTCGAAAAAGCGAGAATTTTCGCTCAAAATATGAGCAAAATCCGCACTTCTTGTTTACCTATCAGTAAATTGGCAAAGATTTCAAGTAGTTCATATTGCGAAAGTTGCGAGTAGTGCAAGGGCCGAAAACCGGCCTCCGCAGCGGTAGGGGGGTGGGGGTGCAGGGCCATGGTGCGGACAGGTCACATGCCTGACAGATTGGCCCGGGGAAAGTAACTGCGCGCACCACTGATCATTTCTCTATTGTGCGCTAATGGAGTGTAATGCCCTGCAACCACCTGTGGTGGGGCAGCCGGCGCGGCTTTGCCGCGTGGGTTGATTTCTAAAAACTCGTGGATGGGTTTATGCGGGGGTTGAAACCCCTGCCTCCCTCCGTTATCTTCGGTCAAAACCGTTGAATCACCGGGCGGCTTCGGCCAGGCGCCGGGCTCGCCATAGAGCGCCGTCCAGGGAGACTGCCGCTTGGCGGGCTACCGGCATCGCAGGGGCGGCGGCTTTGAGACCCGCGTAGAAAGCTTCACGGACCTGGGGCATATGTTCGATGACGCCGCCGGTCCAGGCTACGGGGACTTCGCCGGCGATGATGTGTTTGCGGCGAAGCTTGGCGCGGACGAGCAGAACAAAATCGACGAGATCGGCGGCAGCATCTCTGAGAACATCGCTGGCGACTGGGTCGCCTTGCTCGGCCAGCTCGTTGATGGCGGGGGCGAGCGCGGCGAAGTCCGGGCCGGGGGTGCTGTCGCCGAGGTTGACCAGATCTTCAATGCTTGGCGTTCCCCAGAGATGGCCCACTTTCTCAAGGACTTGCGTGGGTTCTTCGCGGTCGTGCGCTTTGAGTGCCCGGCGCACGCTGTGGAGACCGATCCAGTAGCCGGAGCCCTCGTCGCCAAGGCGCGAACTCCAGCCGCCAGCGCACTCACGGCTGCCGTCGGGGGCGCGGCCGATGGTGTTGGAGCCAGTGCCGGCGATCTGGAGGATTCCGGGACCTCCGTGGAAAGCCGCGTCGAGAGCGATGACCTCGTCGCCAACGACCTCGGAACGCTCAACCGAGAAGTCGCGCAGGACGGCGGTGATCCACTCCGCGGTGCCGGGCATGGAGGCGGAGGCCACGCCCACTGAGGCGGCACGGAGACCTGTAAGTGCGGCCTGGGTGAAGACATCTTTGAGCAGCGCGCGCAGATTGGCCTCGGCGGCCTCTGCGCCGACGCGAAGGCGCTTGATGGAGCCGTTCTCTGCATGGGCGAGGAGCCGGTCACCCGCCATGATGGAGGCGCGGGTGCGGGTGCCTCCGCCGTCGATTCCTAGGATTGCGTTCATTGTACGTTTGTCCCCAAAAACAAACCGCAGGGGCTGAAGCCCCGTTCCTAATCTGGAGCGTTGCGGCATGGCTGAAGCCATGCCCTGATACAGAGCTGAGGCTATAGCTGATCTTCCTGCATCCTCAGACGTTCCCGCATAAGCTTATCGCAAGAAGGCAAGAGTATTGGGATGCCGCTTGCCTGGAGTGTTGACCGAAAGAACATGAAAAAGCTCAAATTGGGACCATGCGGTATCATTCGCAGCAGTGCCTCTCCGCTTTTTTATCATTTCTTGCCCGGAGAGGAATTATCTTTGGAAGACTACTCTCCGATGGAAGGAACTCTCCGTCAGTTGGGAGATGAGGGACTGGATGACCACAAATGTTACGGTAACGCTGCCAAAAGGGGAATTGCGCACAGCCGGATCAAATAGGGACCAGAGGACTGAACTGAGTGTCGAGGCGCTGGTGCAATCCTTTCTGGACAACCTGGTCTTTGTGCAGGGCCGGTCTACCGAGCGGGCGACGATAAACGACCTCTACATGGCTCTGGCGCATACGGTGCGCGACCGGCTGGTGGAGCGGTGGATTCAAACAGTGAAGAACTACCAGTCGCAGGATGTGCGGGTGGTTTGCTATCTTTCGGCGGAGTTCCTGACCGGGCCGCATCTGGCCAACAACCTGATCAATCTGGGCATCTATGACGAGGCCGAGCAGGCGATGCGGCAGTTGGGACTGGACCTGAATTTGCTGATCGAGCAGGAAGAGGAGCCGGGACTGGGCAACGGCGGTCTGGGAAGACTGGCCTCGTGCTTCATGGATTCGCTGGCCACGCTGGACATTCCGGCGATCGGCTATGGGATTCGCTATGAATATGGGATCTTTGACCAGCAGATCCGCGACGGCTGGCAGGTGGAGTCGACCGATAAATGGCTGCGGTTGGGTAATCCCTGGGCACTGGAGCGGTTTGAGGATGCCATCGAAGTAAAGATGGGCGGGCACACGGAGCGGCGCACCGACGCCAAGGGACGCCAGATAGTGGTTTGGGTTCCGCAAAGAGTGGTGCGCGGAGTGCCGCACGATACGCCCATCCTTGGCTATCGCACCAACACGGCCAACACGATGCGGCTGTGGGCGGCGCAGGCCGTGGAGAGCTTCAACTTCGAGACCTTTAACCACGGGGACTTTTTTGGCGCCGTCGCCGACAAGGTGGCGAGCGAGAATATCTCGAAGATTCTTTACCCCAACGATGAAGGCGTGCAGGGCAAGCAGTTGCGGCTGGCGCAGCAGTTCTTTTTCGTGTCGTGCAGCTTGCAGCATATTGTGAAGATTCATTTGGCGCAGCAGCGTCCGCTGACCGAGTTGCACCGCAAATTTGCGATCCAGATGAACGACACGCATCCGGCAATTGCGGTTGCGGAGCTGATGCGGTTGCTGATGGACGAGCACGGGCTGGAGTGGAATGCGGCATGGAATGTGACGCAAAATACTCTGTCCTACACCAATCACACGCTGCTGCCTGAGGCGCTGGAGCAGTGGCCGCAGGACCTATTTGGCTCGCTGCTGCCCAGGCATCTGGAGATCATCGACGAGATCAACAAGCGGCATTTGGACAATGTGCGCACGAAGTTTCCGGGCGACGAAGGGCGAGTGCAGAGGCTCTCGCTGATCAATGAAGAGGGCGGTAAGTTCGTGCGCATGGCCCACCTGGCTTCGCTGGGCAGCCATGCCATCAACGGCGTGGCCGCGCTGCATACTGAGTTATTGAAGACTCATGTGCTGCGCGATTTTTATGCGCTTACGCCTGAGAAGTTTTCCAACAAGACCAACGGAGTGACGCCCCGGCGGTGGATGGTGCTGAGCAATCCAAAGCTGGCGCAACTGCTCACAGCGCGGCTCGGTGGGGGGTGGATTCAAGACCTGGAAAAGCTGCGCCGGCTTGAACCGCTTCTGGACGACCAGGAGTTCCGCGAAGAGTGGAGAGAGATCAAGCAGCACAACAAGCTGCGGCTTTCTACGTACATTCAAGACCGGCTGGGGATTCAGGCCGATCCGGAGTCGATCTTTGATGTGCTGGTGAAGCGGCTGCATGAGTACAAGCGCCAACACTTGCAGGTGCTGCACATTCTCACCTTGTACAAGCGCATCCAGCGCGACCCGGATGCGGAGGTGGTGCCGAGGACATTCCTCTTTGGCGGAAAAGCCGCGCCCGGCTATCGCATGGCCAAGCTGATCATCAAGCTGATTCACTCTGTGGGCGAGCGAATCAACTCCGATCCGCTGGTGCGGGAGAGGCTGAAGGTTGTCTTCCTGCCAGATTACAGCGTGAAGCTGGGGCAGAGAGTTTATCCTGCGGCGGACTTGAGCGAGCAGATTTCGCTGGCCGGCAAAGAGGCCTCGGGGACCGGCAACATGAAGTTTGCCATGAACGGCGCAGTGACGATTGGAACGCTGGACGGGGCTAATATCGAGATTCGCGAAGAGGTGGGAGAGGAGAACTTCTTCCTCTTTGGGCTGACGACTCCCGAGGTCGAGAAGCGCAAGCAGGAGGGCTATAATCCGCGCGCGATCTACGATGCCAACCCGATGCTGCACGATGTGCTCGACTCGCTGGTGAGCGGAGAGTTTTCGCGTGGCGACAGGGGGTTGTTTGAGCCGCTGGTGAGTTCTCTTGTGAATAGCGACGAGTATATGCTGCTGGCCGACTACCAGTCATATATCGATTGCCAGGACCGGGTCAGCGCCGCCTACAAGGATCAGGAGGCATGGACGCGGATGTCGATTCTGAATGTAGCTAGGATCGGGAAGTTTTCTTCGGACCGGTCGATTCGCGACTACAGTTCGGAGATCTGGAAGACCTGGCCGGTGAAGATACAGATGTAATTCTTTCGAGGCTGGTGGAGGTTCATCGTATCCCAGGTCCCAAAAGCGGGACCTGGGGCACCCTGGTGTTTGCGCAAGCGTGATTCGTTCGGGAAATGGTGGTCTGTTTCGAGAGGGTTTCCCCCAATGCCTGTGCTTCGCTCGCTGTTTATTGCGCTCTCGCACAATCGGCCGCTGCGCCGCTTCAGCGAGCGTTCTAGGTTGGGCGTCCGGCTCAGCTCGCGGTTTGTGGCGGGGATGGAGATCGACGACGCTCTGCGCGTGGCTGAGTCGATCAACAGGCAGGGCATGGAAGCGACGATCGATTCGCTGGGCGAGAGCGTAACCTCGGAGGACGAGGCCAAGGGCGCAGCCCAAATCTATCACCAACTGCTGGATGAAATCGCCGAGCGCGGGCTGAAGGCTCATATCAGCGTGAAGCTGACGCAGATGGGGCTGAATCTTTCGCCCGCGCTGGCTGAGGAGATTGCCGAGGGGCTGGTACAGCACGCGCAGGCGACTGGCAGCTATGTGCGTATCGATATGGAAGACTCGTCGCTGACGCAGGCGACGCTCGACATTGTGCGGCGGATTCATACAAAGCCCGCGTTGAGCGGTTCGATTGGAATCGTGATCCAGGCCTATCTCTACCGTTCGCAGGCGGACATCGAGCAACTGCTGGCTGAGGGTATTCGCGTGCGGTTGTGCAAGGGCGCTTATAACGAGCCGCCGGAGATGGCATTTCCGCGCAAGGGCGATGTGGATACCAACTATGTGCGCCTTGCGGAGATGCTGCTGGCGAGCCCGATCTTTCACGGCCTAGCCACTCACGACGAGGCGATGATAGCCGCTGTCAAATTCTACGCCGAGCAACATGGGATCGAGGCCGGCCATTTCGAGTTTCAGATGCTCTTTGGCGTGCGGCGGGATTTGCAGCGGAAGCTGGTGCGAGAGGGATTTAGAGTGCGTGTGTATCTGCCCTTTGGCAGCGATTGGTATCCGTATTTTATGCGCAGGCTGGCAGAGCGGCCGGCAAATGTGTTGTTCTTGGCGAGGAATTTCTTCCGTTCGTAGGACAATTTTATTGGTCCTTCAGTATGGGATTCGTGGTATCCCACCCTAGCCGCAAAAACAACTAAGCGGCGAGGGTGGAGCCCATCGTTCCTGGTCAGAAGCCGGCTTATGGGGATGGTGACGGAGTTATGCGCACTCGACGGCATTGATTTTCTTTGAGACTTCGAAGGCCAGAGGCTCGATTGAGGAATGGAAGAGGCGGCGTTCGCGCGTGGGCAGCTCTTCGAGCAGATCGGAGAACGGTGTGACCTCGCAGCCTGGAAACGCAGCAAAGCCGGCTGTGTCAGCCATGCGACAGCTCACGTTGATCAGGTCGGCCATCTCCCACGGACCATCTGTCTCGCGCGGCGCGTGATGGTCGCCGACGATGGCTTCAAACTCGGCGGGGAGCAACCAATCCACAATAAGTTGCCTGCCGGCCTCGCAGTGGTCCCAGCCAAAGAGCTCCCGTTCAGCTTTGAGGATGCTTGCGGGAGAGCCGCTGTGAGCTCCAAGCGGCAGGCTGTACTCTCTGGGCCGGATCACAGCCAGCGCCAATCGCCCGATGTCGTGAATGACTCCCGAGGTGTAGGCAACGTCTCTGTTCATGAATCCGACGGAGGCCAGTTGATCGGCGATCAAGGCGCAGGCCAGATTGTGGCGCCAGATTGTCCGCATGGCGGGTTGATTGAGCGCTTTGCCCATGTATCCGCGCACGCCTACGGTGAGGCAGAGTCCTTGCAGGTTGTTAGCGCCCATGACCGCGATGGCCTGCAATACGCTGCTGGCGGGAAAGCGCGGCGCATACAAGAGCGAATTGGCGATGGTGAGAACCTCGCTAGCGAAGGCCGGATCGGAAGAGATCAGCTCGCTGAGCTGGTGCAATTGCACATTCTCATTGTTGGCCAGTTGCAGCACGCGAAGAGCGACCTGAGGGAAGGGCGGAAGACGAAGATGGGCCCAGGATGGAGCGATCGGTGCTTCTCTTCTCCTCTCGCTTTGCAACATCGGAGTCTCCCTTCACAAAGGCAGTCAGCCGGGCCCGGCTGATGCCACGCAGCGCAACTGGGAATGTTTGCTGATTGTCTCTTCGGCAGGGTGAGCGATTCCTTCAGACGGCGGTCGTTGAATGATTGAGATTTAATGATCGAATTGGTCGCGCATCAAATTGCAGAGGTTTGCGAGATGACTGCGAGAGCTCAGAATGCCGTCCTGGCTGACGAAGGCCGCGCCCACGGGGCAAACTCGCAGAGATCTGGCACAGCGGTCGCGCAGCCTGGGCAGGTCTCACAGTTCAGGTGCGTGTGTTATCCGTTCTTTTTTCTTGTCCTGCATGTCCGCATGAGCGGCACTGGATGCGTCGCGTCCTCAAAACCGAGCAGGGTGAGCGGCGTTTTCCCGTGTTGCGGCTGCGCAGTTGTGTCGGTATTGTCTGAGGTTTGCTGGGACGACGTAGTGTCGCACCACCAGAGATACCAGGAAGGCGTGTCTGAAGAGCCTTGAAAATCGAAAAAGATGCCGAGTGTTCTTGACGACATTGATTAGCCCCCCACCTCTATTGCCGTTCGTAGAGGTTTCGTGAATCTATCTGACAATGATCGAGAAGATTGCTTTCGTATTTGCGAGTAGAGATCATTAACTTATGACTGTATGTGAGCTAAATCACAACCAAACTACACTTTGGTAATTGTCGGTCGCATTTTGATGTGGCGTGTACGGCTGTTTTGGCATTGGCTCAGAGCCGCCCCGTATTGAGGCACAAGACGATACGATGGACTTGGGAGCGAAAGATGGCGAGAATTCTCGATGGGGTTACGATTGCCGCGGCAATCAAGCAGGAGGTGGCCGAGGAGGTCCGCGGGCTAGTCGCGCGGGGCATCCGGCCAGGGCTGGCGGCAGTGCTGGTGGGCAATGTGGCTGCGTCGGAAATTTACGTCCGCAGCAAGGTGCAGTCGTGTGCGGAGCTGGGGATCTATAGCGACCTGATCACTCCGCCGGCCTCGGTGACAACAGAGGAGATGCTCGAAGTGGTCGCCCGGCTCAATGCACGCGAGGATATCGACGGCATTCTGATCCAGTTGCCGCTGCCCTCGCAGGTGGATACGAAGGCGCTGCTTGATGCTGTGTCGCCCGAAAAGGATGTGGATGGCTTTCACCCGGTGAATGCAGGCCGTTTGCAGGCCGGCCGGCCAGCTCTGGCGCCTTGCACGCCGGCTGGGGTAATCGAGATTCTCAAGCGCAGCGGCATCGGCATTGCCGGTCAACATGCGGTGGTTGTGGGGCGCAGCGACATTGTGGGCAAACCGGCTGCGATGCTGCTGCTGCATCAGAATGCGACGGTGACGATCTGCCACTCGAAGACCCGCGACCTGGGCGCGATTACCCGCCAGGCCGACATTCTGGTGGCTGCCATCGGGCGTGCGGGATTCATCACGCCGGAGATGGTCAAGCCCGGAGCGACCCTGATTGACGTGGGTATTAATCGCATCAACGACCGCGCGGAGTTTGAGTGCTTCTTCGCGGGAAACGCAAAGCGCGAAGCTGCATTCGCGAAGAATGGCTCGGTGATCGTCGGCGACATCGATCCAAAGGCGTTCGAACTGGCCGGGGCTTACACTCCCGTTCCTGGGGGCGTGGGCAAGCTGACGATTGCCATGCTGATGGCCAACACGGTGCGGGCGGCCCAAATGAGACGAGTCAGCCGCGGCGAGGGCGTCTAGGGTGTTGCGGGTAGGCCTTACCGGCGGGCTGGGCAGCGGGAAGAGCACCGTTGCGGCGATGCTGCGCGCGTTGGGCGCGGAGGTCATCGAGGCAGATGAGCTTGGCCGTACTTTGATGGAGCCGGGGCAGGCGGTCTTCGCGCAGATTGTCCGCGTCTTTGGACCGGAGGTCGTGGGTCCCGATGGCCGCTTAAATCGCGCACGGCTGGCCGAATTGGCTTTTCAGGGCGGGCGGGTGAATGAGTTGAACGCTATTGTGCACCCGGCGGTGATTGCTGCCCAGCGGAGATGGATGGATCAGATCTTTGTGCGCAATCCCGGCGCAGTGGCTGTGCTTGAGTCGGCGCTAATCTTCGAGGCTGAGCGCGATGCCCGCGAACGCGGCGAGTTGGAGACGGTGCTGGCCGATTGGCGGCGGCGGATTGACCGGATCGTTGTAGTTACCGCTCCCGACAAGGTGAAGATCGCTCGCTACGTGGCTCGCGTCAACCCGGCTGGCGCTGGCCGCCAGGACGCCGAGGCCGATGCACGCAGCCGGCTGGCGCTTCAGATCCCCGACGCGATAAAGGCCGCACGAGCGGATTATGTGATTGACAATGCAGGCGATATGGAAGGTCTTCGCGCCCAGGTGGAGAAACTCTGGCAGCGTTTGAAGTCTGAAAGCAACAAATCCCTGCAAGATGAGTCTTTAGAATAGTCAACAGGGTCTAAGAAGCTGTAAAGGACAGTGGATAAGTGAACCTGTCCCACCTTAGCCACAAAAGCAAGAAAGTGGCGAAGTTGGGGCACCCGGTCTAACGGGAAGACGTGCTGCTCGCTCTTGTCTGCCGACTTTTAGCGGTTCACCAACCACTCCAGGGGTTAACGAACTATGAAATTGCGGCAATTTCTTCTGGTTGTTCTGATCGTGGGCGGGTTTTGGTATCTCACCTCGCATCTCTCTTCGGGCTGGGGCCATCTGCCGGTCTTGCACACGGGCGCCTCCGGTTTCAGCTTAGGTTCCGGTTCGCGCACTGGCTCTGCGCTCCAACTGACCGAGGCCGAGGCCGCGCCTGCCTACGATGCCGAAGAACAGAACAACATTGCGATTTACAGACGTGTGTTGCCTTCGGTGGTGAACATCACCTCGAAATCGCTGGTCTACAACTTCTTCTTTGAACCTGTGCCGCAGCAGGGCCAGGGCTCGGGTTTCATCCTCGACAAAGCCGGCCACGTGCTCACCAACTTCCACGTGGTTCAAGGGGCCAATCGCGGTATCAAGGTGCAGTTGAGCAACAAGCGCATCTACGACGGCAAGGTGGTCGGGACAGACAAAGTGCATGATCTGGCGCTGTTGCAGATCGAAGCGCCCAACCTCGAGCCGGTCACGCTCGCCAATTCGCGTGACCTGGCTGTGGGCCAGAAGGTCTACGCCATTGGCAACCCGTTCGGCTTGAATGGCACCATGACGCGGGGCATCATCAGCTCCATCCGCACGATTGGGGCCTCTGAAGGCTCGCCCATCGAGGACGCAATCCAGACCGACGCGGCTATTAATCCCGGCAACTCAGGCGGTCCGCTGCTCAACTCGCGCGGCGAGGTGATCGGAATCAACACCATGATCGCCTCGAACGGCGCCAATCAGAGTTCAGGCATCGGCTTTGCCATCCCGATCAACACGGCCAAGGCGGTGTTGAACGACCTGACCCGTTACGGGCGCGTCAAGCGGCCTTCGCTGGGCATCGTCTCGTTCCCAATCGGTCCCGATCTTGCTTCGCAGATCGGTCTGGCAGCGGATTCCGGGATACTTGTGCAAAAGGTCATCCCTGGAGGCGCGGCCGAGCGGGCTGGAATCCATGGCGGTAATCAGCAGGCCTATGTGGGCAATACCCCGATCCTGCTGGGTGGGGACTTCATTGTGGCCATCGACGGCAAGGAGGTCACCGATCCGCAGGAAATCTCTGCGCTGATGGAGAAGCACCAGCCGGGCGATACCATTACTGTCACTTTTTATCGCGGACGCAAGCAGATCACCCTCAAACTGATCGCTGGGGAGGCGCAAGAAGCGAACCCCTAAAGAGCGGACTCTCCGCGCCCGTCCGAGGGCCATCCATTGCGGTGGCACGTAGCTGGCCGATTTGATTGATCGCAACCCTTGGTCGTCAAGCGGCCGGAGAGTCGGCCGATTCCCGCCCAAAAACTTCCCCGGCGAGAACCAGCACAATCCCGCCGATCCACAGGAAGTGGCCGACCAGCGGAACCAGCGGGTAAATGGCAAAAAAGATCCATGTTCCGATCATGAAAGCTGCGATGAACCCGGCTGCGATGCGGCGCGGCCAGCGGAAGATGGGAAACAGAAGGAAGATCAAGTAGAGCACCAGTAAAGGATTGATCCAGCCACTCAGAATAGCCAGAAAATACTTCGAGTGCCACATCTCAGGCTTCAGGGAGTTGATCACTGTTATCCATGCGCAGCGGGAGCCTCGCAGCATCTCGGGCGCGTCGTTGCCGGGAGTTGCGATTTCGCGCACCGCAGGCAGGAAAAAAGCCCAGACATAAATGCAAAGACCGACTATGCGTGCAATCAAGACCGCGCGATTTAATACGGCGCCGCTCTTACTCTGTGACATTGAAGTCTCCTGGAAAATATCGAAAGTGCTGTGCCCCAGCCTCACCGCGTTATCGTCTTTGCAGTGAGGGGAATCACGTAAATCCGGAACAAACCATCATAGTTCATGCTGGCTAATTGCCAGCCAGCACCGCATCCGCGATAAGCGCCGCCTCCACCGAGGGACGCACTGCATGAACGCGCACGATTGACGCGCCATGCAAGATCGCCGCTACCATTGCCGCCACGCTGGCCGTCTCCCGAGCCTCGACGGGCGCGTCTTTGCCGTTGTGAAGCGGTGCCAGCGCACGGCCTAGAAAGGACTTCCGGCTAATCCCGGCAAGCAGCGGCCTGCCAAGCTCCAATAACTCCGCCTGGCGGGCAAGCAGGACGAAATTCTCCTCGAATCGCTTGCCAAAGCCGTAGCCAGGATCGAGCACCACTGCCCCCACCGGAATGCCCGCCGCCGCAGCTACCTTCAGGCTTTCGGCTAACCCTTCGCCCACGGCGTCGAGCAGATCATCCGGTTCGAGTTGCGGCTGACCGCGCCACTCCTCAGGCCTCCCCCGCGTGTGCATCAGCACCACCCCGCAGCCTGCCTCCGCGCAGACCGGGGCCATCTCCGCATCCCACAGAAAGCCGCTCACATCGTTGACAATCTCAGCGCCAGCTCTCAGAGCCGCCCGCGCCGTCGCTGCTTTGTAGGTGTCCACCGAAACCACTGCATCGGGCCTGGCCTTGAGGATTCCTTCCAACACAGGCAGCAGGCGCGCCTGCTCCTCGTCCACACTCACTGTCGGAGCCGTTTCGCTCTCAGCTACGCCGCCCGCCCGCGAACCCGGCCGCGTGCTCTCCGCGCCCAGATCAAGCAGATCGGCTCCTTCGTCCAGCAATGCGAGCGCGTGGGCAACTGCGGCCTCAGGATCGAGAAAGCTTCCGCCGTCGCTGAAGGAATCAGGCGTGATGTTGACCACGCCCATCACCAGCGTGCGCCGGCCCAGTTCAAGCGCGCGTGTGCGCAGTCGCCAGCTAGTTTCGGTTCGGCTGAATCCAGTCATTCCTCGTTGCCAGTCCTTATCGATCGGGGTGAAGCGTTCAATGCCGCTTCGCCATTCTTCGAAAACAAAGATTCACCTCACGATAGTACGCCGCAGATTCCGGGCGCAGGTTTCCTGCTAAACTCCCTGCATGAAGCACTTTCGTGCGGTCCCCGCGCTTCTGTTGGTCTTTGCTATGGCTCCCGCCACCGTGCTTCCGGCTCAGGCCCCGGCGCAGCACTCAGCCGATCCTGCGACGCACTCCGTTCCGGCTCACGCTGCCCCTACCAGAGGCCCCCTGGCCGAGCGCATCCAGACTATTCTCTCTGATCCGGCGCTCAGTCATGCCCAGTTTGGCATCAGCGTGGCTACGCTCGACGGTCGCCCCGTCTACGGATTGAACGAGGGCCGGCTTTTTGTCCCGGCATCGACCACCAAGCTCGCCACCACCGCTGCCGCCTTTGCCCTGCTACCCGTCGAAACTCTCACCTGGACCACCAACGTGGTGGCCAGCGGAGAGATCGACAGTCAGGGACTGCTGCACGGCGACCTGATTCTGCTCGGCGTGGGCGACCCAACTTTGAGCGCCCGCATTTACCCTTACCGTCCGCCTGCGCCTGCCCCAAGCACTGCCCCGCCGAGCCCCGCCGCTGCAACTTCCGAAGCACAGCCCGCCGAGGCTGAGGAAGCCCCGAAGCCGCCGAAGGCCATGGATGTGCTCAACCTGCTGGCCGAACAGGTTGAGCAGTCCGGCGTGCGCACCGTTGAGGGCAGCGTCGTTGGCGACGACAGTTTCTATCTCGATGAACCATACGCCACCTCCTGGGCCTGGAACGACCTGACGTGGAGCCATGGCGCTCCTGTCTCCGCTCTTACCTTCAACGAGAACGCGGTGGAACTAACTGTCACTGCCGAAGCAGACTCGAACACGGGGGTCGTAGCCTCGGGAGACTCGACCGTTACAGCCCCGCCCGCCTTGGCTACAGCCGAGTGGACGCCGGACGTGGATTACTACACCCTCGACGACTCGATGACCGCAGCACCTAAGGGCCAAATCGCTCATCCAGGCCTCGATCACCGTCCCGGCAACCGGGTGGTACGCGTCTGGGGCACGGTGCCACCCGAGGGCTTCCATGTCAGCGTGGCCGTCGAAGACCCCGCCGAGTTCACCGCCGCAGCCTTCAAAGATGCGCTCCGCAGCCGTGGCGTTACGGTCAACGGCGGATACCTCTCGCGCCACAAGCTCTCCAATGGAACCGTCGACTTTTCCGATGAGCGCGCTCAGCCCCTCAAGCTCACTCCTTCAGATCTGGCTACGATTGCCGCGCCGGTCGAGAATCGCAAAGTGCTGGCCACGCATGTCTCCGTCCCTGTAGCCCAGGACATCACAGTGATCAACAAGGCAAGCCTGAATCTGCACGCTGAACTGTTGCTGCGCCTGCTCGGCAAGGTGCATGGCGCGGACGGCAGCTTCGCCGAAGGCGCGCGTGTAGTTCGCCAGTTTCTTGTTGGCGCTGGCGTCGATGATGCCGACTTCTTCTTTTACGACGGCTCGGGAATGAGCAGTGACGACCGCATGGCTCCGCGCGCATTCACGCAACTCTTGGCCTATGCCTCGCGCCAGCCTTGGGGGGCTGCATGGCGCGAGACCTTGCCGGTCGCCGGAGTGGATGGTACGCTGATCAATCGCTTCAAGAGCTCTCCGCTCAAGGGACATCTATGGGCCAAGACCGGCACGCACAATGAGGCAAACGCGCTCTCAGGCTATCTGACCACGGCCAGCGGCAAGACCTTGGCGTTTTCCATCATCGTCAACGGCCACCGCCCCGGCAGCGATGCCGAACTCAAGGCCATCGACCGCATCGCCGAAGCCATCGCCGCGGCGGAGTAGTGCTGTAGCTCGGCTGCCCAAAGGATGATGGAAACCAGTAAGTGGGCGCACCCAACAGGGATAGAATGAAGTATTAATGCTCCTCGGAACGCGAAGCAGGAGGGATGAATGTACGTTGACAGCCTCACCATAGAGAACGTCCGATGCTTCGAAAGCCAGACGATAAATCTTCGTCAAGCTAGATGGGTTACGCTACTCGGGCCAAATGGATGCGGGAAGAGTACAGCCTTACAATCACTCGCTTTGTTATTGGCAGGTCCAGAGGGCGCACAGAAGCTCCTCCAAAGGCCCGTAGGATGGCTTCGGAATGAAGCAATACGTGGTCGACTGGGTGTCACCATTCACCAGTCGGACAACGATCCCGGCAAGTTTGGTACGAAAAAGGTCACGAGGTCGTTTACGTATAGTTTCTCGCTCGTAGGAAATAAGCAATTACGCGTCAACAACAAGTTGTATACCGAGCCTGGAATTGTCGAAAACCCGCAACGTGTCCTCTCATGGCTGAGGCAGAATGCTCTTACATCCACGGGCAAGGGATGGTTTGCAGTCGGATATGGGGCTTTCCGGCGATTAACCCGAAAAAGCCAGATAGTTGTTCCCTCGCTGGAGCCGCAAGCTCGCTACATGAACTTCTCCACTCAGTTCTTTGAAGATGAACCGCTGTCGGCATTTGAACAATGGATGGTTTATCTCGATTACCGTATCGCCAAGAGTGCGGGGGGCGACAAAGAGGCCGAGCGACAAAGAGATCTTGGTGTTAAAGCGATCAACGCTCTATTGCCCGACGGGATGAAGTTCGACCACGTCAGCCCTGAAGGGCGCATTTTGTTCAACGTGCAAGGATCCGAGGTTCCGACGATCAGCTTGAGCGATGGATACAGGAGTGTTTTAGCTCTCTCAGGAGACTTAGTGTGGAGGCTAATACAGGCTTTTCCTGATACCACAGACCCTCTGAACGAGGCAGGTGTGGTTCTGATCGACGAACTCGACATACACCTTCACCCAGTTTGGCAACGCGACATAGCCCTTCTTCTGCAGAGGCAATTCCCGAATCTGCAGTTTATTGTCGCTACTCACAGCCCACTGATCGCTTCCGGTGCAGGTGACGATGCTACGACCCTCAGATTTGCGCAATCCGACGGAAAAGCTACAGTCAAGGTAGTCGAGAATATATCCGCAAAGAGCGTAGACTACATTCTCCAGAGCGGCGCATTTGAACATATCTCGCCGTACTCTCCTCAGACGCAGGAAAAAATCGACCGCTATGATCGATTGATTGCCAAAATGGGCAGATTGAATAAACACGAACACACTGATTTGGAACAATTGCAATTGTTCGTCCAGGATGCGAGACCATTTGGTGGCCCGAAGGCTCCAGGCTCGCTTGAGGCGAAGATTGATCACTTTTTGGAGAAAGCACTTTAATGATCAAAGTGGAGAGGAGCACAGAACCATCGGTACTTGCGAGTAAGAAGATTACCTGGACCACCGCTCTTCTCAACGCAAGAACCAAGGATCTACAACGAAAAGCAGAGGCAAAGTACGGACACAAGACCATCAAAAAAGCATTAGTCGAGATGTTTCATGGCAAGTGCGCATATTGCGAGAGCAAGATCGTCCATGTTGATTATGGGCATATTGAGCACTTCCGACCTAAATCCGTGGGGAGATTTAGATGCTTGACTTTCGAGTGGAATAATCTGCTTCTTGCTTGTGCAAAATGCAATGGGCCAGAATATAAGGCGGATTGTTTCCCGGAGCAAGATGAGGGGGGGCCGCCAATCAATCCCTGTGATGATTCACCCGACGAACACCTCCTGTTTGTCTTCGACCCTATAAGCAGAATTGCGACAGTATCCCATAAGACAGAACGAGGAAGGGTCAGTGTCGGCCTTTTTGGCCTTAATCGGCCGGATTTACGTGGCTACCGATCCAAGTTGATCGAGAAACTATTCGTTCTATCGCGAATGGCTGAAACAAACCCTGAGGCAAAGAGACTTTTCGATCAGTCCCAGAATGGTGAAGAGGAGTATGCTGCTTTTTCCCGTGCGCTGAAAGTTACAAATTGAGGATTTTGACGAACCACCTTGTATCATCAGAGCCAGATGCGCACACGTTCCCTCGTTTCCCAACTGGCCGCTTCACTTGTTGTACTCGCTCCCGCACTGGCTCTCGCTGGCCTGCTTTCAACGGCAGTGGCCGGCTGTCGCTCGCTGCCTCCCTCAAAGCCTGAGGCTATGTGGACCATGGAGGAGGCGCGCGGCGCGCAGGTCTTTCATCAGGCGTGCGCAAAGTGCCACTACCCCACCACGACAAAAGGGATGAAGGGGCCTGGCTTGCAGGCCATGACCAAGGTCAAAGCCATGCCCTCAGGCGCACCACCTACCGATGAACGGATCACCTATACGATCGTGCACGGGAGGGGAATGATGCCCGCCACGCAACTCACCGACGACCAACTCAGCGATCTGCTCGCGTACCTGCATTCGCTATGACAGACCCGGAGTCAACTGGCGAGTCCCAACAAGAGGCAGCCGCACCCGCGCCTCTA
The DNA here is from genome assembly GCA_964452615.1 of uncultured Occallatibacter sp. GTDB lineage: Bacteria > Acidobacteriota > Terriglobia > Terriglobales > Acidobacteriaceae > Telmatobacter. The sequence goes on along the minus strand of CAYVMS010000025.1, from coordinate 2,479 downwards.
ACCCGCGTGCGAGTTCTGCAGCAGTTGCCCGGACTCGTGGCGATCAGCCTTTACATGATCGTGCTGGCGGCGATCAATATTCTGGGCGTAGTTGTCGGACAAGCAGAGCCCGCATTGCTGATCTTCTCAGCTCTCTTTATCGCGGCGGGTCTGGGTTTGCTGATGCTGCTGCGCTGGGCCTGGGCGCTCACTCTGGCCGCAATGGTCCTGCTTGTAGCGCTCTTCCTTTGGAAGTTCGCCGCAACCCGCGACTTTCCTTACGCGGTTCAGGGGCTGCTCAATTTAGTTTTCTTTCTCTATCTCGTCCGTATCGAAGTGCGGGAAAAGCTGCGATAGTGGCGGATTACGCCAATTCCGATTCTGGTAAGCGCGCTTCAATCCCACTCCCGTCTACAATAAAGCCGTGATGGAACTGGTTCAAATCTCCCCCGCCCTCAAAGCCCCAGCGCCCAAGCCCGAGTGGCTCAAGGCCCGCGCGCCGGTGGGCGAGAACTACCACTCCCTCAAGCAACTGGCCCGATCGCTTCAACTCAACACCGTTTGCGAGAGCGCTCACTGCCCCAACATCGGCGAGTGCTGGCACCACAAGACCGCGACTTTCATGATGCTCGGCAACCTCTGCACGCGCCGCTGCGGCTTCTGCGCCGTGCCCAAAGGCCGCCCCGAGCCAATCGACTTTGATGAGCCCCGACGCGTGGCCCAGGCTATTGCCGCGTTGGGCTTGCAATACGCCGTAATCACCAGTGTCGACCGCGATGACGACCTCCTCGGGGGAGCTCGCGCTTTCGCCATGGTTATCGAAGAGATTCGCCAACTCGCTCCCGGCTGCCGCACCGAGGTGCTCGTCCCTGACTTCCAATGCAGCCCTGAAGCGATCCGTGCCGTCGTCGATGCGCGCCCCGATGTGCTCAACCACAACACGGAGTCCGTCCCGCGCCTCTACCGTGTCGTTCGCCCCGGCGCTCGCTACGAGCGTTCCCTTGAACTGCTGCGCTATTCCAAAGAGCTAAACCCCGCAGGAGTTACCAAGTCAGGAGTTATGGTTGGCCTGGGCGAGGAGACTGCTGAGTTACTCTCGGTCTTCCGCGATTTGGCTGCCGTTCAGTGCGACATCCTGACGATTGGCCAGTATCTGCGCCCTTCGCGCGACCATCTGCCCATGGCCCGCCTCTATACTCCGCGCGAGTTTGCCGAACTTAAGACCGAGGCCCTGAAGATGGGCTTCCGCCATGTCGAGTCAGGCCCTCTGGTCCGCTCCAGCTATCACGCCCACGAACAAGCCGCCTCAACAGGGCTGACCACTGTACCTGCTTAGAACTTATCCGCAAATTGGGAAAGGAATGTTGCGCTGGTCTCCAGACCGGCTGTCCGGGCGGCGTCCACGCCGGCAGACGTCGCCTGTGGGTCTGGAGACCCACAGAACGGCCGACCTTGAGGTCGGCGCTACCAATTTACGGATAGGCTCTAAATGTGCGCGAACTTCAAATCAGCAAGGTTAAGAGGCGATATTACTTTCCGCGCAATGTTGTTCCATCGGGCGGAATGCACTAACATGGTCTCGTTCCGGGAGGTTCGCTCGTGCACGTCTCCAAGTTTGCCGCTCTTCTTATCCTCGCTCCGTCTTTCGTCTTTCTTTCCAATCCGTTGCGGGCGCAGACAGCGCCAACCACCCCAAGCGCCGTAACAGTTGATGATGAAAGCACGCTGTACGGAGCCAAGTGGTCGCGCCTGATCGAGACCGATCTGGTTGAGGAGAAGTTCGACGATCTGGACTCGATGGCGGCCAAGTTTCGCGGCGCAAAGACCCGCATGACAGGAGGCGAGTGGAAGCTCGACGCATTTTATGGCGTGCTCGACAAGCCTATGCTCACCGACAAGGACACCCTCGAGCATCTGGCGCACCTGAAGCACTGGATTGCCCAGCGTCCGGAGTCAATTACCGCGCGAGTTGCCCTGGCCACCAGCCTTCACCGCTGGGCGTAGGAGGCGCGCGGCAATGGATCAGGAGAATCGGTGACTCCGGAGGGATGGCGTCTCTTCGGAAAGCGCATTCAGGAGTCGCAGAAGGTTCTGAACGACGCGGCCAACCTCCGTGAACGCTGCCCGCAGTGGTACTCCGAGATGATGATCGTCGGCTTGGCACAGAACTGGGACGAGGCCAAGATGAAAGAGATCTTCGAACAGGGCATCCAGTTCGAGCCAGAATATTTTCGTCTCTACAAGCAAATGGCGAATTACCTCTTGCCCAAGTGGGACGGAAAGCCGGGGGACGCCTCGGCCTTCGCTAAAACCGCTGCGGATAACGTGGGCGGCGAGCAGGGCGATGTGATCTATTTCCATATCGCCACCGCAGTGATCGGAAAGAACGGCAAGGAAGTCAAGGCTCAGGAGATGGACTGGCCGCGCATTCAGAGGGGATACCAGGCGCTTACCGCGCAGTACGGAACCACGCGGTGGTTGAAGAATGAGATCGCCTATT
>CAYVMS010000024.1:0-21727 GCA_964452615.1 uncultured Occallatibacter sp. | reverse complement strand
CGTGTATCAGCCCGTTCGAGGCCAGGATCTCCCGGCTGTCCAGCTTGTAGTGCCCGCCTGCAAAATCCGTGACCTGCCCGCCAGCCTCTTCAACGAGCAGAATGCCCGCCGCCGTGTCCCAGGGATTCAGGGTGAACTCCCAGAAGGCGTCTAGTCGTCCCGCAGCAACATAGGCCAGGTCGAGCGCAGCCGAACCGGCCCTGCGCACCCCATGCGAGCGCAACGTGAACTCCTGATAGAAGTGGATATTCGGGGTCGCATGGCGCTTGCGGCTGGGAAAGCCCGTGGCTACCAGAGCGTCATACAATTCCGGAGTCCGTGAAACTCGCATCGGCTTGCCGTTCAGCAGCGCGCCGCGTCCCCGCTCAGTCACAAAAAGCTCGTCCCGCATTGGGTCGTAGATGACGGCGGCAACCAACGTCCCGTCTTCTTCCGGAGCCACCCCTGCCGGCCGTTGCTCCAGACCGAGCGAGACGCAAAACTGCGGAAAGCCATGTGCGAAGTTCGTCGTCCCGTCCAGTGGGTCAACGTACCACCGGAACTCGCCATCCATCCGGTCGCGCGTGCCCTCTTCGCCGTATATTCCGTGCTCCGGAAATGCCTCGGCCAGCCGTTCGCGAATCAGCTTTTCTGAGGTACGGTCGGCCACCGTCACCAGATCCGAGTCTCCCTTATATTCGGTAGCCACACCCTGCGTGAAAAACTCGCGCAGCACCGCACCGGCCTCGCGGGCGATTGTTGAAGCCGCCGGAACCCATACCCATTCGGAAGTCACATTAAGTCCGTTCACACCGAAGCCCCATTGCCGGAGCCATTCAAATCGGAGCCACCGGTCTTCGCAGTGCGCGGAGCCCGCTTGCTCGCTTCCGTGATCGTGCGGATCTGGTGCTTGTAGATGAAGAGGTTCGGCTTGCCCTCACGGGTCAGGCGCAACATGCCGTCGTCGAAGTACTCGATCCAGCCGCGCACCGTCTCGCCGTCGCGCAGCTTGATTTGCACGTTGATCTGGCGCTCGCTGAGAGAGCGCAGATAAAGCGCTTCCTGGCCGGTTTCGCCAGGTGGAGGCGTCTTGGAGCGGTGCCGCGCAGAGACGGAAGGAGTCATACTGCCATATTAGATGCAACCGGACAAAACAGCGAATGCGATAGAACAAACACGATTCAAAAGGCTTATTTATTCTTCCCGACGGGCGCGTCCGCGAAGTAGCCCGTGCGATGGCGAATATTGAAGTCCATTGCCGCGGCCCTTGGGACAGTCACTTGCACACGATGAAAACTCAGCCCTTTGACCTGGTTGCGGGGGTAGTAGCCGAGAAGATACTGCGTGCGCAGATCGTCGCTGACGCGCGCGAAAGCCTTATCGAGGCCGCCTTCGTTGACATAGAAGCTTTTGCCGCCAGTCTGCTCGGCCAGCGTAATGAGCGCATGCTCGCCGCCCAGGTCGCGGCCTGCGCTGGCTTCAATGGGCACGTCGATGATCGAGTAGATCATTACCTCGTTGCGCAAGGCCTGCTCCAGCGCTTTGGCGTACGTGGCGCTACTCGCAGTGTCGTCTCCGTCAGTGACGAGAATGAGCACCCTGCGTCCTTCTTTGCCACCAAGGCGCTCGGCGCCCAGGCAGGCAGCGTCGTAGAGCGCCGTAGCCCAATCGCCGTGCAACTGAGAAAGACCGCGATCGATCTGGCTCACCTTGTTCGTAAACGGCGTCAATTCGTGCACGTCGGTAGCGAACTGAAGGAGGCTCATCTGGTCCTGGCGGCGCAACAGAGCATGGGTAAAACGTCTGGCCGCATCAGCCTCTTCGCTCATGTCCTTGCGAACGCTACCGCTCGTGTCGATGGCCAGCGTCAGGTTCAACGGCAGCTCCGACTGGCGCTCGAAGACTGCGATCTCTTGCGGCCGGCCGTCTTCGGCCACCGCAAAGTCCTCGCGCGTCAGGCCGCCGACAATGGCTCCATTCCGGTCAGTCACATTTACAAAGACGTTGACCAGCCTCACGTCCATATGGAGGGTGACCTGCTGAGCTGGCAGCAACAGAGGGAGAAGAACCAGCAGCAACCAACTGCTTGCAAGCTTGAACGGCCGACTTGTTTTGAAAGGGCACGACTTTGCAGGCTGCGGAAAAGCTTGGAATTTCCGGTGATCGTGGCGGAAAACGCCCTTCCGCGGCTGAAGCCGGCACTCGTTTTGCTGGCTTCTTGCGGGGGTTGAAACCTCCGCCTCCCTCCGCATCGAACTTTTGCGCTGCCTGTTTAGCCCCTGGAGGAAGATCTTCTTCACGGCGCGTAGTCGCTCAGCGGCTAAAGCCACGCATCTTTTCACGGGTTTGCCGGCACGGCTGAAGCCGTGCCCTTTCAAAGCTGTGAGGCGTCCAGAACTACGAGCCATGCGAACCCTCCGGCACGTCGTCCACAGCCATCCCTGCTGGAAAGGGTTCTCCAGGGGACCAGACAACGCCATCGGTGAAGGTCTCTCTTTTCCAGATGGGCACCTTCTGCTTAAGCGTATCGATCAGCCAGCGGCAAGCTTCGAAGGCCTGCGCACGATGCGCCGAAGCCACCACGATCAGCACGCTCGTCTCGCCCACATTGAGCCGGCCGAGACGGTGGATCATCGTCACGTGGCGCACTCCAAATCGCGCTCGCGCTTCGGACGCAAGCTCCCGCATCTGCTTTTTGGCCATCTCTTCGTAGGATTCATAGTCAAGATAGAGAGTTGATCGGCCGCGTGTGTTGTTGCGCACAATACCGTCAAAGACTACGACTGCGCCGTCTTCGTTTTGTGTGGCCGCGGTGATCCATTTTTCCGGGTGGATCGGCTCGGTCGTCAGCATAACAACTTGGTCTGCTGCCCCGCTGCCGCCTGAGACAGGAGGCAGCAGGCCAACCTCGTCGCCTTCGCGCAGCGTCTCTGTCAGGCTGGCGAACTCCGCATTGACGCTCACCGCGATGCCGCGCAACGGGGCTCCCGCCCGGCACTCGCTCAGCTTCGCAAGCAAGCCCGCCACCGTCGCGCCCTCCGGCAGCTCGACCGTTGCCGCGGCAGCGCCCAGCCAATCTCTCAACACTCCAAAGCAGAGAACTCGCACCTGAATCATTGAAGAAGAGAATACCGCCTTCCGGTTAGACGCGGCAGGCGGCATTCAGTCGGCGAGAGTGTCGCGTCACGAGAATTTGTAGAGGAAGCCCGTGGGTGTGCCCCAGAGATTACGCGACCGGTCCTCGTAAAAGATGCTGAATTCGATGCCGGAGAGGTCGTAATCGAAGAGAGGCACCCGGTCGAATGTGTAGTCTCCGCTAATCGAGTACTCGTCGCCGCCGCAGTCAATCATCAGCGTGTCTTCGGAGGAGAGCCGCTCGGGATGTGTCAATAGAATGCAGGCAACGGCGAAGACCCCTGCGCCGAACTCATTGCCGGCCATCCTCACACGGGCCCGGCGAGCCGAACAGCCGCGATGCCTCATTCCGGCCTGCCCGGCCACCACCAGAATGTCGTTCCCTTGTTGTTGATCGGTAAGAATTTTTCCCGCAAGTATTGAGCGCTCGGACTGGCGCAGGTACTTCGGCCCAAGCCGACCGGCGATCCGGATTTGGAATTTGCGCCGTTTGCCCAGAACGTCCAGCACCATCTCGACGGCCTCGTTGTAAGTCGGCGCCAGAGCCTGCCAGCGAGGAATGGCGAACCATGCCTCGGCGCCCTCCAACAACTGCTTGCGAGCCAGCTTTTCCTGGCAACTGCCTAGCGAGGGAAAGATCTTTTTCAACTCCGTGACTTGAGCTTCGATCGGGCGCACGCGGTAGGTGGGAGGGTAGCCACGATTCGAACCCACCTCCTCGTCTATGTACTTGTCACTGGCCGTGTGCCGCTGAATGATCTCCACAAGCGAATCGGCGACCTCCGTCTTCAGCTTCTTTCCTGTGTCCAGGACCGACTGCGCGCTATGACGGTCCAGTTGCTCGATCGCCGCGAGATAGGCTGTCTGGACCGCCGCACCGAGAAACTCCTGAAGCTGGGCATTCTGTTGGTCCGTCGTGTTTCCAGAGAGGTGCAACGGAGTGATGAGAGATGTGGTCGCCATGGTCACCGCTTTCCTCGCGCTGCCGCGCAGTGGATTCTATGGCCTTCATCGGCGGAGACGGGGCTTTCAGCAGCCCCAAAACACCAAAGTTGCTTTTCTTTGAAACAGGCGGAAGATTCAGCTTAGCGCCGTGTCGGAGCCTTTGCCGTGCCGCCGCGGCCTCACGCAAAGAGGGGCCAGCAGGTTCGCCAGCCCCTCTCTACGATTAAGAGCCAATCCGTAAATTGATAGCGCCAACCTCCAGATCGACCGTTGTTTAGTTCTCCAGATCCACAGGCGACGACTGGCGGCGAGGACGCCGCCAGGACAGCCGGTCCGAGGACCGGCGCTACATTCCTTACTTACGGACAAGTTCTAAAACAACTCGTCTTATGCCGATGCACTCACAACTTCTTCAACAACCACCGAAAGTCCATCCGGTCGCGCCTTCAGCAAAGGCAGAGCGACGGCCAGCACGTCTTCAATGCGACTGGCGTAGTGGATCGCGACGCCTTCGATCAGCTCGGGCGTCAGATCCTCTTCGACATCCTGCTTGTTTTCGGCAGGAAGGATGATGGTTTGAATTCCAGCCCTGCGCGCTGCCAGGAACTTCTCTTTGATGCCTCCCACCGGCAGCACATTGCCGCTTAGAGTGATCTCGCCAGTCATCGCTGTGAGCGGAAGCACAGGCATATCGGTCAGCAGAGAAACCAGCACCGTCGCCATCGTCACGCCGGCGGAGGGGCCGTCTTTGGGAATCGCTCCCGCCGGAACATGGATGTGCAAGTCGATCTCCTTGGTAAAGTCCTCGGCCAGCCCCAGACTCGCGGCGTTTGAGCGAACCCAGGTCAGCGCGGCCTGCATGGACTCTTGCATCACCTCGCCGATCTGTCCCGTCATGGTGAAGTTGCCCTTGCCCTTCATCTTGTTGGCCTCAATGAAGAGGATGTCGCCGCCGGCCGGCGTCCAGGCCAGCCCCACGGCCACGCCTGGCCGCTTGACCCGCTCAGCAACCTCGGTGTCCACACGCACCTGGATTCCGCCCAAAAACTCCTTCAGGATTTCGCGGGTGACGATAAGTTTTTCTGTCTTGCCTTCAACCACGCGTCGCGCCTGTTTCCGGCAAACGGTCCCGATGGTCTGCTCCAGCTTTCGCACCCCGGCCTCGCGCGTGTAGTGGCGCACGATGTGCCGCACCGCATCCTCGGGAAACTCGATCTGCTCCGCCGTGATGCCGTTCTCTTTGATCTGGCGCGGAATCAGGTAGCGAAAGGCGATGTGCTTCTTCTCATCCTCGCTGTAGCCCTGCAGGAAGATCAGTTCCATGCGGTCGAGCAACGGCGGCGGGACAGTGTCCAACTGGTTCGCCGTGCAGATAAACAGCGTCTTCGACAGATCGAAAGGCACGTCCAGATAGTTGTCGCGAAAGGCGAAGTTCTGCTCCGGGTCCAGCGTCTCCAGCAACGCCGACGCCGGATCGCCGCGGAAGTCCCTGCCCAGCTTGTCGATTTCATCGAGCATGATCACCGGGTCGTTGGTCTCGGCTCTGCGGATGCTCTGAATAATCTGGCCTGGCAGTGCGCCAATGTACGTGCGGCGATGGCCGCGAATTTCGGCCTCGTCGTGCATGCCGCCGAGCGAGACGCGCTGGAACTTGCGGCCCAATGCCCGCGCGATTGAGCGGCCCAGACTGGTCTTACCTACACCTGGAGGCCCGACAAAACACAGGATCGGTCCCTTCATGTCCGGCTTCAGTTCGAGAACGCTCAGATAGTCGAGTATTCGGTCCTTTACCTTTTTCAATTCGTAGTGGTCTTCGTCGAGAATCTCCTTAGCCTTGCCAATGTCGACCTTGGAGCCCGAACTCTTGGCCCACGGCAGCAGGGCCAGCCACTCAATGTAGTTGCGGGTGAGGGAGTAGTCGGCGGCCATGGGCGACATGCGCGACAGACGCGATAGCTCCTTCAGCGCCTCCTTCTTCACATCCTCCGGCATTCCGGCGGCATCGATTTTCTGGCGCAGCTCATCGCTTTCGCGCTGGCCTTCATCCTGCTCGCCCAGCTCCTTCTGGATGGCTTTGAGCTGTTCGCGCAGGTAGTAGTCGCGCTGCGACTGCTGTACCTGATCCTGCACCTCGGTCTGAATCTTGGTGCGCAACTGCTGCACCTCGATCTCTTTGGCCAGATGCTGGTTCAACTGCTCCAGCCGAGCTGTGACGCTTGGCGTATCGAGCAGTCTCTGCTTGTCGTCGGTGGTCAGGAAGGGCAGAGACGAGGCTACAAAATCCACCAGACGATTTGGTTCTTCGATGTTGGCAGCGATTGTCCGCAGTTCGTCGGAGAGCGTCGGCGACTCGGCGACGATCTGCTGGAACTGGCCAATCACATTGCGTACCAGCGCTTCCGCGCCGGGCGAAGCCGGCTGTTCAGTGTCCTCCAGAACCTCGACCTCGGCTACCATGAATGGCTCGGTCTGTGCATAGCGCACCAGGCGCACCCGTTCAACACCCTCGGTGAAGACGAACCGGCTCTGGTTGGGCATGCGTACAATTTTGTGGACGGTGGCCAGGGTTCCCACAGCGTGCAAATCACCGGGCTTGGGCGCGTCCAGTCGCGGGTCCAACTGGGCCACCACCACAATGGCGCGTTCCTCGCCTAACGACTCGATCAGTTGAATGGAGCTCTCCCGGCCCACTGTCAGAGGCAGCACTGCATGGGGAAACAGGACCGTGTCCCGCACCGGAAGAACTGCTATTCGGCGTAAGCCGGAGACACCCGTTTTGTGCGGGCCTTTGGAGGGGAGCAGGATCGTGGGCTGATTCGACATTGAGTGTCCTCGTGTCAACTTTTCTTAATTAGACAACGCAGACTTCCAAAAGGTTTCAGGATAAGCACTTCCTCGGCGCTCCCTTCTTCTTTCGAAGACTGCAAGCACTCTTAAACTACGGTGGCGGGCAGAGTGCAGTTCCTTGTACGGCTGGCTTGGACCCCGTGCTTTGTGCAAGATACCAAAGCTCTTAGCCTCGAACCAAGGGGTGGCGCAAAGCGGCCCAGATCTTCCTCTTTCGACGCACCGCCGCTCAAAAAAAGTATCGGCCAAAGACCAGGGAAAGTGAGGGCGAAAGAACCATAGACGACGGAATCAACGGACAAAAGGTCAGGCCGGTGAAAGAGAATCCCACTCGCCAGCGGCCTGAAGCGTTTACTCCTGAGCTTCTTCGGGTTCGCGGGGGCCTCCGTCACTCCAAAGAGCGGACTCAATCTGGTTCCATAAGTCGTCTGGCGGATCCACTACCGGGAAAAGCTCTCGAGCTGCCTCGGCAATCGCCTCCAGGTCACTCAGTAGCGCGCGGCAAATCGGACAATGCTGAAGATGCGGATTGGATGCAAGGTTTTCACCGGAACTGATTATCTCCGGCAACTGGGCCTGAAACTGCTGGCAGTTCATGCTTTGGCATCCTCCGTCATCGCCGCTCCTCTGTCCGGGGAAGCGTGCGCATCGCTATGCGCAGCTTCATCCGCGCTTTGTGAAGTTGGGATTTGATGTTCCCGATCGAGCAATCAAGCATAAGAGCAATCTCATGGTGGTCGTACCCCTCTATATCATGAAGGACAAAGACCAGGCGATAACCGGCGGGAAGAGCGGATACCGCACGCTCCAAGGCCAGCCGGTCAACGGACCCGGAGAGGGTGAGGTCGGGAGCGCCGAAACCCCGGCCAGGGCCTCCTTCAGGGGTGGGTTCCATGGCTTCATCCATTGAGATCTGGGACAACCCCTTTTTCCTAAGGCGCATCAGCACAACGTTGATGGCCAAACGATGCAGCCAGGTGGAAAAGGCGGAGTCCCCGCGGAAGGTGGAGATCTTACGATGCAATTGCAGAAAAATCTCTTGAGTCAAATCCTCGGCTTCAGCCGCATTGCCCACCATGCGAACACATAAGGAATAGATGCGCTTCTTATGCAAAGAGTAGACTCGCGCAAAGGCTAGGTGGTCCCCGGCCTGAGCTTGGACAAGGAGAACGTCTTCGGCTGGAGGTGGTGCGGCCGATGACTCCGACGGAGCTGTCTCGGGCGCAATTGCCGTCTCACCAGACACCTTGTCTTCAGGCACAGATCCAGGACGTGGTACCGGCAAACGCGTGCTGGGCCGGGAATCGGACATGCACTTCCTTTGCGGAGTTTTGGTTCCTCGGCCCGTAGCCACTGCGCCGGGCGCTGTTCGTCGTTAGTATAAAGGAATAAGGGCTGGGAATCGGGGATCAATAATCAGGAAACGCCAGACGGGCATCAAAACGCATCGACGCTCGTCCCCTGGATCTCTGTTGGGAGATTTGATTTTGAAGGCAAAACCGGGATGGCAGGATCCAAAGAGATCGATCAGCGGCATTTTGCTTGCCTGCCTCCTTGTCTTTGGAATCTCCTGCGGACTCAACGGCTGGAGCCAGAGCCCGATGAGTAACAACGAAATATCCGGCAGCGACTTCCCTGCTCCGTTACCTTCCGATTCTCTTGCCCAGTTGGAGGGTTTGGCAGTTCGACGGATCTCCTTCGAGGGGGTTTCGCCTGAACGCTTGACGCCACTCTCAGGCCATCTGGCCCAGGTCGAGGGAACTCCTCTGAACCGGGAAGAGTTGAAGAAAAGCCTGCGCCAGCTCTTTGCGACTGGCCTTTTTGAGACGATTGCAGCAGAAGGCGTGCGCGAAGGCGATGGCGTGGCCCTGCTCTTTCGCGGAACGCCACGCAGCTTCATCGGCACGGTCACCGTGGATGGCGCCAAAAGCGCGGCGCTCAACACTCAGTTGGATCGTACCAGCCAACTCGCGTCTGGAACCCGCTTTACTCAGGCCAAGTTCGACGAGGCTTTGGAACAGATGCGCCAAATGCTGGCCCAAAACGGATTCCACGAGCCTGTGATTACCTATAAGTCGACAGCCCGCCCGGAGGAACAACTGGTCGACATTGCCATCCACATTGTTCCCGGTCCCCAGGCGCGAGTGGGCACGGTAGCGGTCACCGGCAACTCTGGAATGAACACCGAGGAGTTTAGGCGCCATGCGCACCTGCGCTCAGGCACGCACGTCGACAACGAGACAGACAACCGTGCACTGGCCGGGGTGTTGAAGGTCTACCAGCGCGAGCAGCGGCTGGAAGCTGAAATCAAGCTCGAATCCAGGGATTATGCTCCCAAGGACCAGACAACCGATTTCCGGTTTTCCGCCAACCGCGGGCCTATCGTAAAGTTGCTGGTCCAGGGCGCCAAGATCAGCCAGGAGCGGCTCAAGCGCCTGATTCCCATCTTTGAGGAAGGAAGCGTGGACGAGGATCTGCTCAACGAGGGCAATCGCCGGTTGCGCAACTACTACGAGAACCTCGGTTACTTCGATGTGAAGGTTGAGCATGAGCGGCAAACTGCCACAACTGAGCAAGTGACAATCCTTTACAAGGTCCGGCTGGGGCTACGCAGCCGCGTCGAACGAGTCTCCGTCGAAGGCAACCGCTACTTCGACGCTGCAACTCTGAAGGATCTGCTTAGCGTTCACGCCGCCGATACGCTCGATCGTCACGGCGCCTACTCGCAGTCACTGGTCTCTGCCGACATCAACGCCTTGCAGGCCGTCTACCTGAACAACGGCTTCTCCAAGGTCAAAGTAACCTCCGTGTCAAACACGGGAGGCACCAATATAAGCGCGACCGGAACGGCTAGGTCCCCCAGTAATACGCCATCACATTACGTTTCAAAGACGACTACGCTAACGGTTACATACCGCATTGACGAGGGCGAGCAACTACGAGTGGGCACCGTACGCCTGGATGGAAACGAGCATGTGGATGCGGCCAAGCTCACCCCGCAAATGAACACTGTCGCCGGCCAGTTGCTTTCGCCGGCCAACCTGGCCGGAGACCGCGACACGTTGTTGACCGACTACTTGAGCCGGGGTTTCGATCGAGTTCGAGTGGATGTGACCCAGCAACCCCAAACGGCCGACCCGAGCAAGGTTGATGTAGTCTTCCATATCGCCGAGGGACAGCAGATTTTTGTACGCAAAGTGCTTTTAACCGGTCTGCATTTCACACGCCCTCAGACCGTAGCCAAGGCCATCACCCTTCATCCCGGCGACCCGCTCAACCAGACAGCACTGCAGGATACGCAGCGCAATCTCTACGACTTTGCCCTTTTCAGCGAGATTGATACAGCCGTTGAGAACCCCTCTGGTGGCGAGACCTATAAGACAGTGCTGCTACATGCTACGGAGGCGCGCCGCTGGGCTCTGACTCTCGGCGGCGGTCTCGAAGCTCAGACAGGAAAGCCACAGAATAACTGTGCCAGCGCCATCGAAGGCGGCGTCCCTTGCAACCCGAACGGAAAAACGGGGGTCAGCCCCCGGATTCTCGCCGACCTCACCCGCAACAATCTCTTTGGGCGGGAAGAGTCCGTGTCACTGCGAGGCAACTACGGCTTGCTCGAGCAGAAGATCGACCTCGTCTTCCAGAATCCGCACTTCGAGGGCAATCGGAATTTCGGCCTGACTTTCTCAGGCGGCTACGCCAACAGCCTTGACGTCTCCACCTATGTCGCGTCCAAACTGGAAGGCGGTGTGCGCTTGACTGAGCATTTCAACACTCCGACGTCGCTCATCTCCAAAGCAAACACCCTGGTTTACGAGTTCAACTTCCGCCGCGTTAAGGTGGAGGCAAGCAGCCTTCAGGTATATCCGGCCGAGATTGCGCAGGACTCCACGGCGGTGCGTGTTGCGGGTCCGGCCATCACCTGGATTCGGGATACGCGCGACTCGCCGCTCGATGCGCACCGGGGCACCTACACCAGCTTCCAGAGCTTTCTTTCCGGCGAGGCCTTCGGCGCCCAAGCGGAATTCAGCCGCCTCGACCTGTCTAGTTCGAGTTACTACCAATTTGATAAGGGGCGCTTTGTGCTGGCCCGTAACTCGCGCTACGGCCAGGAGCGGGCCTATGGCATGCTCGAAGACGAGTTGATTCCCCTTCCCGAGCGGCTCTACTCCGGCGGAGCCACTTCGCTGCGCGGCTTCGGCGAAAACTCGGCTGGGCCACGCGACCCCGAGACGGGCTTTCCCATCGGCGGAGCCGGCGCACTCACCAATATCACTGAACTGCGCCTGCCCCCGCCCACACTGCCGTGGCTGGGCAACACCGTCAGCCTGGTGCTCTTTCACGATATGGGCAACGTCTTCACGAATGCGGGGGACGCATGGGCAAGCGCTCTCAGGTTTCGCCAACCGGATCGCAACAACTGCAAAAACCTGGCCACAGTTGGCGTTCCCACAACCTATCTTCCAAGCGGTCCGACAACTTCAACAGGCCAACAGGGAACGTGCAGCTTCAACTACTTTTCTCATACACCGGGCGCCGGTCTGCGCTACCACACGCCGGTAGGGCCGATCCGGTTTGATTTCAGCTATGTCTTGAATCCACCAATCTATCCGGTGAATATCAACTACTCGCTTTCAGACCCGGCCTCTAACCCGCACGTGGGCGAGGCCAATCACTTCAACTTTTTCTTCAGCCTGGGACAGACCTTTTGATACGCAACTGGACCCGAACTCGGCTCATGAGCGATCCCTCCGCAGCTTGCCGGTGGACGATGGCGCTGTGCCTGGCCTTCGCGGCTACGGCCTCGGGACTCGCTCAGACCGCTGCTCAGGACACAGCACCGGACAGTCGTCCCGCCAAAGCAGCAGTGCTTGACCGCGTGGTAGCTGTGGTGAACAACCAGGCCATTCTAGCCAGCGATGTGGACGACGAGATGCGGCTGACGGTGCTGGACCCCGGCCGGGGCGAGCTCGCCTCTCTCACTCCAAAGATCGCCCTGGAGCAACTGATCAGCCGCGCCCTCATTCAGCAGCAGATTCACCAGGAAGACGCAGAGGCCGCGGAACCTCCACAGGCTGAAGTCGATGCCCGGCTGGCGGAGATTCGCAAAGAAGTACCGGCCTGCGTTCGCTTCAACTGTGTCTCGGACGAAGGCTGGAAGGCGTTTCTCGCCGCACACGAACTAACGGCAGAGCGAGTGGATACATACCTCCGCTACCGGCTCCAGATTTTGCGCTTCATTGAACAGCGATTCCGTCAGGGCATTCGCATCGCCCCAGAGGACATCAAGACCTATTACCACCAGACGCTGCTGCCCCAATATGCGGCAGGTGATGCGATCCCCCCGCTCGAAACGGTCTCCCCGCGCATCGAGGAGATTCTGCTCGAGCGGCAGGTCAACGTGCTCTTCGACGACTGGCTTAAGAATCTGCGCAAGCAGGGCGATGTGGAAGTTCTCGACCCGGCACTCGCGACCGCTGAGACCCAGGGCGGCACTGAAAGAGGGGGCAAATGAGCGAGAACGAATCCATGCCTCCTGGTCCAAATGGGAATCCTGAGCCTGAAGAGCGGATGAATGACCGTGCCCCATCCTTTCGCCTTCCTTCTGGCGAAAGGATGGGAGGCGATGAACCCGAAGCCCCCAAGCCGAGCCGCCTGCGCCGCTTCTTGCTGCGTCACGTTCCCTTGACGATCACCGGTGCGGTTGTTCTGTTGGCGCTCGCTACCACCGGTCTCTACTTTTGGGCGAGTTCAGCCAGCTTTGAAAATATGGTCCGCAGGCATTTGATCAGCAACATCGAGTCGGCCACAGGCGGGCGCGTAGAGATCGCTTCTTTCCATTGGAATCTGCTCGATCTGGAGGTTGAGGCCGGAGGGTTGGTCATCCGCGGCCTTGAAGCCCCCGGTGAGGCGCCCCTGGCCCGAGCCGAGCGTTTGCGCGTGAGGATCAGTGTGCTGGGCTTCTGGAGCCCGCGCATTTTGCTGCGCGACCTGGAGATCTTCCAGCCCCAACTGCATCTGATCGTTTACCCAGATGGCTCGACAAACCAACCACAACCCCGCAGAACGAGAAAGCCGGGCAAACCTGCCATCGACAGATTTTTTGACCTGAAGGCCGGCCACGTCGAGGTGGAGCAAGGCTCTCTGGACTACGACAATCGGGCAGCAAATTTTGACTTTCAGAACCGGCATATCCCGCTCGACTTCGCCGCCAGCGATGTTTCACTCCGCATGGCTTACATCCCGGCAGTCGCAAACACTGGAGAGAGCTATCGCATTGAGGCCGGAGCCCGCGATCTGAATTTGTCTCGCGAAACATCCTCGAAACCTGACAAGGCGGGAGACCGATCGGTTCAGGGATTCGTTCAGGCCTCGCTCGATCTGAGGCGGAACGCAATTATTCTCGACTTTTTGCGCATTACCGCCCGTAGTCGTGGCATCAAGAACCGGGCTCTCGATATCTCCGGCTCCCTCAATGACTTCGCCCATCCTCGCTGGCAGGCCACGGTCAGGGGCGAACTGGACATGCGATTACTCGACTCCATCACCGGATATCCGTTTGCGCCTGAAGGCATTGCCCATCTGGACCTCACGGGGGCAGGACAGGCCGGAGTTTTTCGCGCCGATGGCAACGTGCATGTCGATGGCGGCGCGTACATCGGGACAGGAGTCGTAGCAAGGGGCGTGGGACTCGATGCGCACCTTCACGCCGATCCCGAACAACTGCTGATCACCTCGAGCGTTGCTCGTTTGCGCCAAGGCGGCCACATTGATTTCGATCTCGCGCTCTCTCACTGGCTGCCGGCGATTCCTGGAGCGGCCACTATGGAACCAGCCAACGCAACCACCGGAAAATCGCGAGCTGCCAAACTCCGCCCCACCTTCCCAAAGCCGCCTCGTCCGTCCGACGAAATCACTCTCCCCGTCAATGGCAAGGTCACGGCAACTTTCAGCGGCGTTGCACTCGACACGGTGCTGGAGATGGTCTGCGATCCGCCATTTCACCATCTCGGCTTCGACACCGGCATCAACGGAACTGCCACAGCGCTTTGGATCAACGGCGACACCCGCACCCTCACCGTAGACGCCCTGCTGAATCTCTCTCCTCCTGCACAGGCTGCGCCGGGAATGACGCTCGCCAGCGGCCTGATCGACGCCACCTATACTCAGCGCGATGGCGCAGTCGATCTGCGCAAACTGGAGTTTCATACCCCCTCCAGTCAGTTGGAGTCCCACGGTCACCTCGGCGCTTATCCGCTCAACAGTCCCTCGGCATTAGCCGTCGAGTTCCATTCGCAGAATCTTGGTGAGTTCGACACCGTTCTGCGTGACCTTGGATTGACGCGCAACGGAAGATCCGGAACCGCCGCCCTGCCGATAGCTCTCACCGGCCAGGCGGATTTTATTCACGGACTCTGGAACGGCTCCCTTTCCGATCCAAGGATTTCCGGCAACCTCAAAGCCACGCAACTAGCCGTCGAATTGCCAGCCAATTCCGGCGTCAACTCCGGCCAGCCCCAGTTCGTCCACCTTGATTCAGTCGAGACCACCGGCAGCTACTCGGCAAGCCGAATCGACATCTCTCATGGCGCAGCGCGTCGAGGGAAGACCGAGATCAGCCTCAGCGGCAGCCTGGCCGCGGTTACCGGCGTCACGCACGGCAAGCCGCACCCTCCCACTTTTGACGCGAACTCAGTGCTTCATCTTAGCCTCCGAGCCGGTCAAGTCGGCATCGAAGATCTGCAACTCTTCACCGGAAAGACCCTGCCCGTGACTGGCTCCCTTGACGCACAGCTTCAAGTCGACGGACCCATCCATGCGCTCGATGGCTTGGGTTGGGTCGAGTTGGATAAGGGCAGCGTCTTCGGCGAACCAATCGCGCGGCTGCGGGCTCAGGGAAACTTTGCCGGCCAACTCATCAACCTGACATCTCTTACTGTGAGCGACGATGCCGGCAAGATTGCGGCCACTGGCAGCTACGACCTCAGCTCCCACCAATTCCAGTTGAACGCCAATGGCTCGGGAATCGATGTTGCCCGCATCGAAGCTCTGCGACGTGCGGGCTTGACCGTCTCCGGCAAACTCGGTTTCACCGTAAAGGGCTCCGGAACGCTGGACGACCCGCGCCTGGAGGCACACGCCACCTTGCCCGGTCTCGCTCTCAACGGAGAACCACTTGGCGGTCTGGAGATCGAGGCACGCACCGCTAACCGCGTCGTTACCTACGACCTGTCAACCCGCCTGGAGGCTGCCGAACTCACCGCGCACGGCCAGACAGCATTGTCCGGCGACTTTGCCACTCAGGCCAAGCTCGATTTTTCGCGCTTCAATATTGGCGCTTTGCTCAAGCTCGCCCACGTGCAAGGCCTCAACGGGGAATCCGCGCTTGCAGGCACGGTCACATTGGAGGGGCCGTTGGCGCGGCTCTCAGACATGCGCGGCGAGGCCCGCTTGCAGGAATTGGCAGTAACAGTTTCAGGCGTTCACCTCAAGAGTGATGGCGGCGTCCATGCCACCCTCGACCATGCCCTGATCCATCTCGATCCCCTGCACGTCACCGGAGAAGAGACCGACCTGCATGCCCAGGGCACGCTTTCTCTCAAAGAGAAGCGTCAACTGGACTTCTCCGCCAACGGGATCATCAACTTGAAGATTGCCGAAACGCTAGACCCCGACCTGACAGCCAGTGGAAACACCACATTCCAGGTGGAGGCGCACGGCCCGCTTATGAATCCCGAACTGAGAGGCCGCGTCGACTTCCAGAACGGAGAGCTATCGCTGGAGGACTTGCCCAACGGCCTGAGCCAGTTGCATGGAACGTTGGAGTTCAACCAGAACCGGCTTGAGGTCAAGAACCTCACTGCCATGACCGGCGGCGGCCAGCTTACCGTTGCGGGCTACCTGGCTTACCAGAACGGCCTCTACGGAGATCTGACGGCCACCGGAACAGGGATTCGAATTCGCTACCCGCAAGGGGTCAGCTCGCTAGCCGATGCATCGCTTCACCTGCAAGGGCCGCGCAACAACCTGCTACTCTCAGGCAACGTAATCATTACCCGCTTTGCAGTGAGCCCCGACCTCGATATAGCGGCCTTGGCAGCGCAGGCCAACAGCGTCGAGACCATCGCACCCCCGGGTGCCCCGTCCAACCACGTCCGCCTCGATGTGCACATCGCATCTTCACCGCAGTTGAACTTTCAGAACGCATACGCCAAGCTGGCTGGAAACGTCGATCTCCGACTGCGAGGCACCTTAGCCTCACCCTCGCTGCTGGGCCGCATCTCGATCACCGACGGTAGCGCCATCATCGCCGGAACCCGCTACGAGTTGCAGCGCGGCGACGTCTTCTTCACCAACCCGGTTCGCATCCAGCCCTCTATCGACCTGAACGCCACGGCCCGCGTCGAGGACTACGACATCACCCTTGGATTGCATGGAACTCCAGAGAAGCTCGCAGTCACCTATCGCTCCGATCCCCCGCTGCCCGAGGCCGATGTGGTGGCCCTGTTAGCCCTGGGCCGAACCGGCAGTCAGCAGCGCCTCTACACCCAGCAGCAGGAGGCCGCCGGCGCCAACCCCACCACCGACGCCTTGCTAGGCGGCGCTCTCAACGCGACTGTGAGCAGCCGCGTTCAGAAGCTCTTCGGCGCAGGCTCCGTCAAGCTGGACCCAAACTACCTCGGCGCGCTGGGCAACTCCACCTCGCGCATCATCGTCGAGGAGCAGTTGGGCCGCAACCTTACCCTCACTTACGCCACCAACGTCAACACCACCAGCCAGCAGTTGATCCAGGCGGAAATCGCCATCAACCGCCACGTCTCCCTGCAATTGGCCCGCGACGAATCCGGCGTCTTCTCCGTGGTTGTGAAGACCACTCGCCGTTACCGCTAACTCCTGTCCGCGCTTGTATTTCCCCTACAATCCCAAACTCACTCTGCAACCTTTTCCGGGAAATCTGTGTCTATATGCGGGTGTGGTTCGCTGCCCGGCAATCGCAAAGAGGAGGTATACAAACATGTATTGGAAAACGAGCAATCCCCGCGCCGCGCTTATGGTGACGGCGCTATTTGTGGGCCTTTTGGGCTTTACCCCGGCGGCATTTGCAGCCAATCCCCTGCCCGGCCAAATAGCACAGGCGCAAGCCGACAACCCGGTGGCTAGCGAGGCAGCCGCACGACTCGACAAAAAGCAGTATCGCGACGTGAAAGTGACCGTGGAGAACGGGATCGCAACGCTGACTGGCACCGTCGATCTTTACGAATACAAGGCAGACGCGGAGAAGCGTGTGCATAAGGCCAAGGGAGTTGTCGCGGTGCGCAACATGATCGAAGTAGCCGGCCCAAACGTCCCAGACCAGGAACTGCAGACAAAGCTGGCCGAAAAGCTCGCGTATGACCGTGTAGGCTACGGCAACGCCTTCAACTCCATCGGCATCAGCGTCCAAAACGGTGTCGTGACTGTCGGAGGCCATGCCCGCACAGACGTGGACAAGGACTCTGCCTTGGCCCTCGTCAGCACCTATCCCGGCGTGAAAGATGTGGTCGGCGAGATCGAGGTCGACCCAACCTCACCCATGGACGACCAGACCAGATTGCAGGTAGCCCGCGCCGTCTATGGCTATCCCTCGCTCAACAAGTACGCCATCGATCCGGCCAGGCCCATCCGCATCTCAGTGCAGAACGGCCATGTAGAACTCTACGGAACGGTGGACTCGCAGTCTGACAAGGAGACGGCCTTCATCCGCGCCAACGGAGTCCCAGGTGTCTTCAGCGTAAAGAACTACTTGCAGGTCGCCGGCCAGCCCTCCGAAGCGCAGAAGTGACTTCTGGGTGCCCCACCCTCGCCTGTCATTCTGAATGAAGCGTAGCGAAGTCGAAGAACCTGCGTCTCGTTCTAATGCACCTAGGGTGGGATGCCACGAACCCCATCCGATTTCTGCGAGAACTTGACCGGCAAAAATGCCATCCGTGCCCCACCCATTCGCCTTCTTCCTGGCGAATGGGTGGGAGACCACGAACCTCTATCAGCAATTCCTCAGAACTTCACTGAAGGAACAGTCCGCGCAGCTTCGCTCGCCGCGAAGTAGGCGTTGTTCTCGTGGAAGCCCGCCATACCCGCCCAGATGTTATTCGGAAATTGAAGGATGAACGTGTTGTACTCCTGGATCGCATCGTTGTAGCGTTTGCGCGCGACGCCGATGCGATTCTCGGTCCCCGCCAACTCGTCCTGCAAGCGCATAAACTGGTCGCTCGACCGCAGTTGCGGATAGTTCTCCGTCAGCAGCAGCAGGCGGCCAATCGCCGAGTCAAGCTGGCCATTCGCGGCGATCTTGGCCTGCGGTCCCTGCGCATTCAACATGCCTGCGCGAGCGTTGGCAATGTCACCGAAGACCGTGCTCTCTTCCTTGGTAAAGCCCTTCACCGTCTCCACCAGGTTAGGGATCAAGTCGGCGCGCCGCTGCATCTGCACATCGACCTCCGACCACATGCTCTTCACATTCTGATTCTCTGCGACCATCTGGTTTCTGGAACTCTGGTAGCTGAAAAATACCATCAGAAGAGCCAGAACGAAGACACCAACCACTCCAAGCGCGATCCAACCTCCACGACTCATACAGTCCCCTTCTCCTCCGGCCCGCCCTCAGGCAAGCCACATCATCAATTCACCTTGAGTGCCCCGTATCTGGCGGGTTCCCCACCCTCGCCGCGTTTTTGTCTTTGCGGCTAGGGTGGGAGCCGGCAATCCCTCAGGACAGCCTGGAACGTACAACCTACCAATCCCCACCAGCGCCGCCACCACCAAAACCACCACCGCCAAAACCGCCAAATCCGCCGCCGGAGTCTCCTCCACCGCCTCCGAATCCTCCGCCGCCACCACCCATCCAGGGCCCGCCGCGAAAGCCGCCGAAAAGACCAAAGCCAAGCAAAAAACGGAAGAGATGAAATCCACCAAAGAAAACCAGAAGAATGATCAGAAAAATGATTTTCGGCCAATTGATGTGCGGCGATGCCTGTTGTCTGGCAATGACAGGTTCGTCGTCCGTAAGCGTAACCTTGGCATCGGCGGCGATCACCTGGGCCACCTCGCTCACCGCCAGAGTCACAGCGCCATCAAAGTCATTTGCCCTGAGATCGGGAACCATCTCCCGGCCAATGTCGCCGAGCTTGCCATCGGGCAGGATGCCCTCAAGCCCGTAGCCTACCTCAATGCGCCGCTTGTGATCGTCGACGGCGAGGAAGACCAGCACGCCACGGTCCGAGCCCTTGCGTCCCATCTTCCACTTGTCTTCTAGAGCATTGGCAAACTCCGCCGGATCGGCGCCATCCAGCGTGCGGATAGTAACCACCGCCACCTGCGAATTGGCCGCCGAGTGATCGAGTTGCTCGCAGAGCCGGTCAAGCCGGGCAATCGCGTCGGGCGAAAGCACATGAGCAAAATCGCTGATGTAATCGGTTGGCTTGGGCAGATCCTCGACGCGCTCAGCCAGCGCTCGATAAGGAGAAACACAAATGGAAGCTGCCAACAGCAGCCCAAAGACGGTCGATTGTGCGCGGCGAATGCCCTTCATCGCTCTCTATTGTACGGTTTGGGCCAAGGAAAGGTTCCAAATACAGCTCTTAGCCTTTAGCTGTTAGCTCGACGCAACTCCGACCATTTGGTTCTGTATCTGCACCGTGCCCCATCCATTCGCCTTCTTTCGGGCGAATGGGTGGGAAACTGCGAAACCTAAAGCAGTCAGAGACCCAGCGTGCTCCGGACGCTCGAAGGACGAAAGCTAATAGCTAACGGCTAAAAGCTCCTTTACGCACTAAACTATTGATGACATGACCGAGAATCCGCAACACCAGCCCCCTATCGCCCGCAAGGAACCCAAAGAGACAGCTCTGCACGGCACCGTCCTGGTTGACGACTACGCATGGCTGCGCGATAAAGAGAAGCCCGAGGTGACCGCCTATCTCGACGCCGAGAACGCCTACGCCACGGCGGTCATGGCTCCGCTCGACTGCCTGCGCGACGAACTCTACCAGGAGATGCTCTCGCACATGAAGCAAACCGACGTCTCGGTTCCCTTCCGCGATGGCGATTGGTGGTACTACACCCGCACCGAAGAGGGCCTGCAGTACGCCATCCACTGCCGCAAAGCCGCGACGGCAAACCAGACCCCGGGTGCCCCAGGTCCGGATTTTCGGACCTGGGAGACTGCGAAGCTCGCGCTCGACGCAGAAGAAGAGCAAGTGATCCTCGACGGCAACCAGCTCGCCCAGGGTCACGCGTACTTCGCCATCGGAGCCACGGACGCGACCAGCGATGGCCGTTGGCTTGCTTATACGACAGACACAACCGGCTTCCGCCAATACACGCTCCACATCAAAGACTTGAAAACCGGCGAAACGCTCCCCGGCGAGGTTGAGCGCGTCGGTTCCGTCGTCTGGGCCGCTGGCTCAACGCTTTTTTATACCGTTGAAGACGAAGAGCAGAAGCGCCAGTTTCAGCTATTCCGCCACAAGCTCGGCACACCCCACTCCGAAGATAAGCTCGTCTTTCAGGACGATGACGAACGCTTTAACCTCGGTGTTGGCCGCACGCGCGACGGCAAATTCATCGTCATGGAGTCGGCCAGCCACATCACCTCGGAGTGCTGGGTGCTGCCTGCCGATAAGCCCGAGGGCGAGTTCACCATCATCAGCCCGCGCCAGGACGACCACGAATACTCCATCGACCACCGCAACGGACTCTGGTTCATTCGCACCAATGATCGCGGACGCAACTTCCGCCTGGTCACCGCCCCCGTAGCCACTCCGGGCCGCGAACACTGGACCGAACTTATTCCCCATCGCGACGGCGTGATGATCGAGGAGGTTGACCTCTTCGCCAACTTCTTTGTCGCCTGCGAACGCGAAGACGGCCTGCCGCGCCTGCGCATCTGGCATTTCGACGGAGGTGGCCCGGAAGCGGCCAGATCCAGAGAGATCAGCTTCCCCGAGGCGGCCTACAGCGCACACCCGCACGTCAATCGCATCTTCGATACGCCGACCTTTCGCTACGGGTATCAATCTCTGGTCACGCCTAGCTCGGTCTATGAATACGACGTCGCCACCGGTGTATCCACACTGCTCAAGCAACAGGAGATTCCCGGCGGCTTCGACCGCACCCTTTACGCCAGCGAACGCGTCCAGGCCACAGCGCCCGATGGCGTGAAAGTTCCCGTGTCTCTCGTTTACAGAAAAGACCAGCGCAAACCCGGCCAGAATCCCCTCTACGTTTATGGCTACGGGTCTTATGGATATTCGCTGCCGCTCGGTTTCAGTTCCAATCGCCTCAGCCTTCTTGATCGCGGAGTGATCATGGCCTACGCGCACATTCGTGGTGGCGGCGACCTGGGCGAACCCTGGCATGACGCAGGCAAGATGCTGGTCAAACGCAATACCTTCACGGACTTCATTGCCGCCGTCGAACATCTGACCGCGGAGAAGTACGGCGACCCGGCGCGCGTAGCTATCGAAGGCGGATCTGCCGGAGGATTGCTCATGGGCGCGGTTGTCAATCTGCACCCCGATCTATTCTGCGCCGTCCTGTCTCATGTGCCGTTTGTGGACGTGATGAACACCATGCTCGACGCCTCGCTTCCCCTCACTGTTCCCGAGTACGAGGAGTGGGGTAACCCGAATGAAGAGGCCTATTTCCGCTACATGCTCAGCTACTCGCCTTATGAAAATCTCAAGGCGGCGAGCTATCCGGCGATGCTGGTCAAGACCTCGCTCCACGACAGCCAGGTGATGTACTGGGAGCCAGCCAAGTATGTAGCCAAGCTCCGCACCCTCAA
>CAYVMS010000023.1:0-21829 GCA_964452615.1 uncultured Occallatibacter sp. | reverse complement strand
AACGTGGCTGGACAAAAGATGAAGCGGAGCGGGCCGATGACACTGGAGCTTGCGCCGACAGAGGATATTTTGGCTGAGGTAGTTCGAAGGCGGCGGCCTGGGCAATTGATCGTTGGCTTTGCCGCAGAGACGCAAAACCGCATGGAGAATGGCCGGGCCAAGCTGCTGCGCAAGGGCGTGGACGCGATTGTGATCAACGACGTGAGCGGCGAGCGCACGGGGTTCGATTCGGAGATGAATGCGGCGACGTTTTTGACGGCTTCGACGTCGATTGAGATGCCGGAGATGTCGAAGCGTTCGCTGGCCGACCGGATCTTGGACGAGATTATGACGCTGCGCCGGCCCAGTTCCATGGTGTTGGAGATGAGCGATCACGTCGATCAGAAGGCCAGGCAAGATCAAGTTCGCAGCGAAACGATTCCGGGCGCCGCGAGCCGCCGGCAGTTGATTATCGAATAGGGTTGGCGGGGAGAAAAGACGTTGGCGCGACAGCTCGATTCCGCAACTCGCGAGGCATTGCAGGCTCGCGTCCGTTTTTATCGCGACCTGGGTCTGACGGAGTTTTATCGCAGACCGGTTGATTCTGCACTGATGGAGCAGCTTGCCTCCGAGCCGGAACCTTTTCAAAGCCAAAATCTGGGTGCCTCAGGTCTCGCTTCTGAGACCTGGAATCAAAGCTCGAAGTCCATTGATTCTCGGGTTGAAAATCCCATTCCATCGCGCAAGCACATGATCGCTGCCCCAGAGATCGGCACCGTTGTTCCTGCGGCTGAGCGCGCCGCTGCACTGCAAATCATTCGAGACGATATTGGCGATTGCACGCGCTGCGCACTGCACACGGGTCGCAACAAGCTGGTCTTCGGTGATGGTGATCCTGCGGCGCGGCTGATGTTTGTCGGCGAGGGGCCGGGCGCCGATGAAGATGCGCAGGGGCTGCCTTTCGTGGGCAAGGCTGGGCAGCTCTTGAACAACATGATCGCCGCAATGGGGCTGAAGCGCGAAGAGGTCTACATCGCCAATGTGGTGAAGTGCCGTCCGCCAGGGAACCGAGTTCCCGAGCAGGAGGAGGGCGCGACGTGTTCGCCGTTTCTCTTTCGCCAAATCGATGTTGTGCGGCCAAAGGTGCTGGTGGCGCTGGGCGCTACTGCGGCGACGTGGCTATTGGGAAAGCACCAGCCATTAGCTGGGCTGCGCGGACGGGTACATGCGGTTCGCGGGACGCAGTTGATCGTTACCTATCATCCGGCCTATCTTCTTCGCGACCCGCGGCAGAAGAAAGAGGCCTGGGCCGATTTGCAGATTGCCATGCGGGAGTTGGGGCTGAAGTCGCCGGGCCGGAGTTGAGCGCGCGAGCGAAGGCCGCCACCTGGGATTTGGGCTCACTGTAAGAGAAGGGAGACCGTCCATGTTCTCACGTCGCGAGTTGCTCCGTTCTGGCTTGGCACTTTCGGCCTCTTCGCTGGTTGCCCGATCGGCCTGGGCTCGATCAGCAGCGGTGATGGCGGGCTCTTCGGGGGTTGGTTCGGCTGAGGCGCTGGCGGTGGTAGCTCCGCGCGAACAACTGCTCTTCGACTTTGGCTGGAAGTTCCAGTTTGGCCACGGAAGCGATCCGGCGCGCGATCTTGGTTTCGGCAACGGGCAAGGGGACTTTGCAAAGACCGGCGATTTCGCCTTTGCGAAGGCGAAGTTTGACGATTCGAAATGGCGAACGCTGAATTTGCCGCACGATTGGGCGGTCGAGTTGCCGTTTGTGCGCGATGAGGTGCAGATGTCACACGGCTATAAGCCTGTCGGCCGGCGCTATCCCGAAACCAGCGTGGGATGGTATCGGCGCGAGTTCGAGATTCCAGCGAGCGATCTGGGGCGGCGGATCTGGATTGAGTTCGACGGAGTCTTTCGCGATGTGCTGGTCTTTGTCAACGGATGCTTCATCGGCCGCAACGACAATGGCTATGCGCCTTTCCGCTTCGATCTGACGGACTTTCTGGCCTACGGAGCGAAGAACTATATCGTGGCCCGCGTGGATGCGAGCTTTGGCGATGGCTGGTTTTATGAGGGCGCGGGAATCTATCGGCATGTGTGGCTGACGAAAACCGATGCGTTGCACCTGGAGCGGTGGGAGAGTACGGTGCGGCCGGAGGCAACCGACGGCGGCGCAGTGAACCTAAGGCTCGCTACAGTGGTCGAGAACGAGGGCAAGAATTTTGAAGCTGCCGGAGTGAACTGGCAGATTTTGGATGCGGCAGGCAAGACAGTGGCCACAGCCAAGGCTTCCGCGCAGACAATCGACGTGGATGGGAAGGCAAACTTTGAAGCGTTGGCGCAGTTGAGCGATCCGGTGCTGTGGTCGGTGGATGCGCCAAATCTCTACACAGCTGTTGTGACCGTCGATGCCGGCGGCAAAATTCGCGACGCCGAGCGAGTCAGCTTTGGTGTTCGCACGGCGGTCTTCGATGCGGACAAGGGATTTTTCCTTAATGGCAAGCCTCTGAAGATCCAGGGCACATGCAACCACCATGACCACGCGGGCGTGGGTGCGGCAGTGCCTGACCGGCTGCAGGCTTTCCGGCTCGGTGTGCTGCGTGAGATGGGTTGTAACGCTGTGCGGACTTCACACAATATGCCGACGCCGGAGTGGGTTGAGGCATGCGACCGCATGGGCGTGATGATGATGTGCGAGACGCGGCAGATGAGTTCAAACCCCGAGGGCATGGCCCAACTAGAGACGATGGTCAAGCGCTATCGCAATTCGCCGTCGATCATTCTCTGGTCAATCGGCAATGAAGAGTGGCAGTTGCAGAAAGAGATGGCCGAGGAGGGGGCGAAGATTGCCGCGACCATGGTGCGCCGCTGCCATGAACTCGATCCGACGCGCGTTATTTCGGCTGCGGTGAATGGCGACAACGAAAAGGGTGTCTCCGATGCCTTCGATGTCATTGGGTTCAACTATAACCTGACTTTCCCGGATAAGTTTCACAAGGATCATCCCAAGCGGCCGATCTATGGCTCCGAAACGGCCAGCGCGATTTGCACGCGCGGCGTCTACACAACCGATGCGCTGAGGAACACGCTCAGCGCCTACGACGTGAATCAGCCCGGATGGGGAGAGCAGGCCGAGGAGTGGTGGAAGTTCTACGCAACGCGGGAGTGGGAGGCGGGCGGCTTTGCGTGGACCGGCTTCGACTATCGCGGGGAACCCACACCTTACGGCTGGCCGTCGATCAACTCGCAGTTTGGCATCGTGGATATGTGCGGCTTTCCAAAGGACACGTTCTATTACTACAAGAGCTGGTGGAACTCTGAGCCGGTACTGCATCTGTTCCCCCACTGGAACTTCGAGGGCAGGGAAGGCGAGGAGATTCCCGTCTGGGTGCACTCGAATCTGGACGAGGTCGAGCTCTTCTTGAACGGCAAGAGCATGGGCAACCAGAAGGTTCCGCGACTGGGCCATGTCGAGTGGAAGGTGAAGTACGAGCCGGGCGCGATCGAGGCGCGGGGGACCAAGGGTGGAAAGGTTGTACTCGTCGAAAAGCGGGAGACGACTGGGCCGGCTATGGCTATCCGGCTTACGGCTGACCGCATGGAGATCGATGCTGATGGCGAGGACGTGGCGATTCTCAAGGTTGAGGCTCTGGACAAGGAGGGACGGACGGTTCCGACTGCTAATAATCTCATCGGTTTCAAGGTCACTGGCGATGGCGTGTTGATTGGCGTTGGCAATGGCGACCCAAACTGCCAGGAAAGCGACAAAGAGCCGAAGCGGTCGCTCTTCAACGGCCTTGCGCAGGTGATTGTGCAGTCAACTCGAAAGCCGGGCGAGATTCGAATTGAGGCGGTAAAGGAAGGTGGGGATGGCCCCGAACTAACACCCGCGAAGTTGGCTATCGTCACGAGAAAAGTTCAGTTACGTCCAGCAGTTGATTGAGCGCAAGGCCGGTATTTCCAGACTGGTCGTGCGATTCGCCTTCTGCGTAGCTCTTGAGTCCTTCGGATAAGCCTTGATGGTTGGCCGGGCTGATAGCTGGCCTGTAGAGTGGTGGAATGGCCCGCAGCGCTTCAATCTCACAGTGGAAGCAAGAGTTGGGCGCGATGGTGGCGCTGGCCGTTCCGGTGGTGCTGAGCGAACTGGGCTGGATGGCCGAGGGCATCGTCGACACCATCATGGTGGGCAGACTGGGCCCGGCGGCGATCGGGGCGGTTGCGCTGGGAAATGCCGTCTGCAATACACCCGCGCTCTTTGGCATTGGGCTGCTGCTTGGCCTGGATACGCTGGTGTCGCAGGCTTTCGGGCGCAAGGACCACGAGGAATGCCACCGCTGGCTGGCCCAGGGCGTTTATCTGGCTTGCATTGCCGCCCCACCGCTGATGCTGGTGATCTTTCTGGCCAGCTTTGGCTTCGGGCACTTCGGCATCAATCAGGCTGTCGCAGCTCCAGCCACAGCTTACCTGCGCATTCTCAATTGGGGAACCTTGCCGCTGCTGCTCTATGGCGGTACGCGCCGCTATCTGCAAGGGGTGGGCGATGTGCGCGTCATTACCATCACCTTCGTCGGGGCTAACCTGCTGAACTGGTTTGGCAACTGGGTGCTGATTTACGGCAAGCTCGGAATGCCGATGCTGGGCGTGAATGGCTCGGCTATTTCGACGCTGATCTCGCGGGTGTTTATGGCTGCGGCTCTGATGGGCTTTGCATGGCGCTACGAACGCAAGCGCGGGCATCCACTCTTTCGACACTGGGCTGCACCGAGTCTGGTGCGGCTTCGGCGGCTGGTCACGCTTGGCGCTCCGGCCGCAGGACAGATTCTGCTCGAAGTGGGCGCATGGAATCTGGTTACGCTCTCGGCCGGATGGCTAACTCCGGTAGCGCTGGCAACCCACCAGATCGTTCTGAACTATGCCAGCCTCACCTTCATGGTTCCTCTTGGAGTTGCTTCCGCAGTGGCGGTGAGCGTGGGCCATGCAGTGGGTGCTAAAGATCCCGAGCGCGCCCGGCGCGCCGGATGGCTGGGGCTGGGGCTTGGCACGTCTTTTATGCTGCTGGCTGCTGTGGTTTTCGTGGCGGCGCCGGGACCGCTGATTGCGCTTTATACGCGCGATCCTCAGGTGATGGCCTTGGGACGGAGCCTGCTGGGACTGGCGGCGATATTCCAGATCTTCGACGGCATTCAGGGCGTCTCGACCGGCGCGCTACGTGGGCTGGGCGAGACGCGGATTCCCATGCTGGCCAACCTCGCCGGCTACTGGGTATTCGGACTTCCACTGGGGCTTACGCTGTGTTTCGGGCTTGGCTGGGGGACCTACGGCCTGTGGATCGGTCTTCTGGCGGCGCTTATTGTGGTCGCAACAACCTTGCTTACGCGATGGAATCGAGACTCGACGCGCCTGGCGGCGACGGGCTGATCGCGATGCGCGATATTGAAACCGAGGCGCTTTCGTCTACCATCGAAGGTAGTCTATGCCCGCCAAACCCAAGCTCGGCCAGAACTTCCTCGTTGATTCCGAGGCCATACAGCGAATTGCAGCCTCAATCGGCGATCTAACCGGCCGCACAGTGGTCGAGATTGGCCCCGGCGGCGGCGCTATCACCGGGGAGTTAGCTGCCCGCGCTGCTCATCTGCTGGCCGTCGAGCTGGACCATGAACTTGCTCTTCACCTGCGCGTTCGGTTCCCAGCGGAACGCGTAACCGTTGTCGAGGAAGATGTGTTGAATTTCGACTTTGCGGCGGCCTCAGTAGCGGCAGGCGAGCGGCTGCTTGTGGTTGGAAACCTGCCGTACGGCATCACTTCGCAGATCCTGCTCAAGCTGGCGGCAAGCCACGCGGTGCTTGATCGCGCGGTGCTGATGGTGCAGCGGGAGGTGGCTGATCGCGTTGTCGCACAGCCGGGCTCAAGGGATTACGGACTGCTTTCGGTCACAGTCCAGATGTACGGGGCGGCGCAGCGGATTTTCACCCTGCCGCCTGAGGCCTTCTCGCCGCCGCCAGACGTGCACTCAACGGTTTTTCGCTGGCGGTTTGCGCCGCGTTTTGCCGAGCTTGGTGTTGAGGAGGCGAGCTTTCTGCGCTTTGTGCGCCAGTGCTTTGCTCAGAAGCGCAAAACGCTTGCCAACAACTTGCGCGCAGCGGGAATATCTCCCGAATCCGTTAACAGTGCCCTGGCCGAGGCCGCTATCGACCGGATGACGCGCGCGGAGGCTCTGCCGATAGAGGCTCTTGCTGCGCTCTGGCGTGGCCTGGAAGCAAGAAGGGCTGCTTCGGCGAGCGAAGCAGCCCCGGCTTGATTTAGTTGATCGTGCCGTTTCAAAACATAAACGACCATCTGCGTGGCGAACATTCCTAGCGGTGACCGCTGTTTTCGCTGTTGCCACCGCCACCACCACTGCTGTGTGAGCCTCCGCCGCTTCCACCGCCTGAAGAAGGATGACTGGGCGGCGGAGCGCTTTGATTGGCTGTAGGGGCTCTGGCCGGGGGTGGATGATTACCGCCAGGGGCGGAGGCGGTTGCCGGTCGTTGCCCGGCTGGCGCCGTCCCTCCCGGATAAGTGGTCCGAGAGGGCTTCGTTTGACCCGTGCTCGGACGGTCATATAGCGGACGCGGTGAAATCGGACGCAGCGGTTCCACCGTGTGCCCGCCAATGGTTACGACTGCATTTCTGTCCCGCATCGGCAACCCTGATGTGCCGCTCGGCGGGCGCCGGTTTACGGGGACAACGGCGTTTGCTGGCAAGGTTGTGAATCCGCCCCTCGGAGGACGACCGATGGGGCTATGCGGCGGAAGAGGCGTGGGACGCGCCGGAGGGCGATAGCGGCCGGGCGCGAGGCCAATGTTGAAGAGCCATCCGCCGCCGCCCCACCAGGGCTGGCACATTCCAGGCGCCCAGCCCCAGCCAAAATCGTTGTAGAAGTTCCAGGCTCCGCACTGGAAGGGCATGTATCCCCACGAATCGCCCGATACCCATATGTAGCCAAAACGAGGCGTCCACATCCAGTAGCCGTTGCCGTAGGGGTCCCAGCCTGGGTTTGAGGCCTCGAAAGGCGACCAAACCGAGCCCGTCCCAGGCACGCTATACCAGTTGCCGCTTGCGTCCAGATCGTTCCAGGCCGGATTGTTGTTCTCCGGCAGGCTGTTTGCCGCCCCGGTTCGTGCCGCTGCCAGCGAAGAGAGCGCCTGATCGCGGTCGGAGTTCCATGTGTCCCAGGAGTCAGGTTCGATCGACTCAGCGAGAATGTACTGAGTTGGATCGGCGGCATTCAGGGTCGCGCTTTCACCGCCACGCAGATCGAGCGCCATGACGCGGCCCCGCTCCAAGTGAGCGTTGCCGGAAAAGACCGCAAGCTCGCCCGGAGGGTTATCCAGATCGATGCGGAGCACGGCGAAACCGCTGGCCGTGACCGCGCTGTCGCCAAAGCGCACCTGAATCTGGTTTCCCGCGCTTCCGCCTTGCAGTTCAAAGTACCCAAGTCCACCTGCAAGGTCGATCTCCGTTTCGCCAGAGGCACCATCTCCGCGCAAGACAGAAAGCGTCAACGAGCTATTGGGCGAAAGCCGGACCACGCTGCCATCGTCGAATTCCAACTCTGCCCGACCGTCCTCCGAGGTTACGACCTGAGTTCCTTCAAAGAGCGGCGTATTCACTAGCGCTGGATCGGCGAGCAACTGGCTGCCTTGGGTTAGGCGCACTTGCCCATTCACATAGCTCAAGCGCGCCGCGCGTGTCGCGGAATCGTCGGCCCGTACAGGCGGCGCCAGAAGAACCGATCCAATGGCAATTACCGCCAGACCCGCAATCCAACCGGCCGACCGGTGTCCAACCAATCCACTGCGATTCATGGCTCCCCGCCTTCCACCCCATCGCCTTCCCGAACCAGAGATCCGTGGCTCAGAAGATTGTCCAACACTCTTTGACACGTATTCGAGGTTAAAAGTCGCGCTGGGCGTGGTCATGGAGATGAACTATTCTTCTGATTTTTCGAGGAGCAACCTGGCCTTCTTTCGCACCCGTTCCATCACTCCTGGATCCTGGGCCAGCCGCTCCAGAATGCCCCGGATGGTGCAAATCTGCTGCACGCGCCCATCGTCCTGAGCGTCAGTGAGATACTCCATCTCTTGGTCCAGCCCCAGGCGGTCGTGCAGCAGGAACAACTCTAGCCGCGCACCCTCAAGGATGGTGTTGGCCACGGCCACCAGCGAGTCGCCGAGTGCCTGAATCTCTTTATCATTGGAGTAGTTGAACTCGCAGGAGCCCTGGCCCTCGGGGCCGGTATAGCTTAGCTTCTTCCATCCTTGAAATGCCACTTTCATGTGGCTGTCGCACTCCGCGTTGAACCATCGATGGTTGCGCGCCATCTGAAACACGCGCCCGGTAAACTGAGCGCTCAAGCGGATATCGCGATCCTGATTGGGCGCGGTCAGTGAGACTGAGTCATAACTACGCGGAGTCTTGCCGGGCGTATTGCTACCCTCCGAGTGGAAATGTCCGGTTCCGTCGGGATGAAGCACCAGCGTCCAATGCGACGGGGTGAGGTCGGGATTGGAGAAGTCCACCTGGACAACCGGGCCTGCCTGACACTGCGACGGAAGCGCGAATGCAGTGAAAGCAAGAGCTAAAACAGCCCAGGCCAGCCCTCCGTTCCTCATCGCGGTCCTCCCTGCAGTGCAAGCGTCTGCGCGGTATGGATGTGGCAGATGGCGATAGCCAAAGCATCGGCGGCGTCGGCCGGCTGCGGGACTTCGGCCAGCTCCAGAAGCCGCGCCACCATGAACTGCACCTGCTCTTTTTTTGCCAGCCCGTAACCGACCACACTCGATTTGATCTTCAGCGGAGCATACTCAGCTACTGGCAGCCCCAGTGTGGCCGCAGCGAGCAAGGCAACGCCCCGCACCTGCCCCAGTTTGAGCGCAGATTTTGCGTTCACTGAGTAGAAGACCTCCTCGATCGCCACCGCATCCGGCGACCAGCGCTGTAACTCGGCGCTCAACTCGCGAAACACCTGCTCAAGCCGCACCGGCAGCGTCCTGGTTTTGGAGAGCCGGATGGCCCCCATAGCTTTCAACACCAGCTTTGGCTGCCGCCCCGTGTCGTCGGACTCGACAACGCCAAACCCGGTTATTTCCGTCCCGCAATCGATGCCGAAAACTCGCACTGGCCTGAGTGTACCCCACCCATGGCTTTGGAGGCACATTTGCTCAGGCGATATTCTCTTCACCGTCGCGTCAATCGGAGACTGCGGTTGCTCGAGACAGTTCAGACATATCTCTTAGCTGGCAATTGAGTTTTTAAGTTCGATCATGGCCACGCCAACCTTCTTGGATGCCTCATGATAAGGAGTACCGGGGGCGAGCATGCGTTCGGCTTCGACATTCTTTTTTGCGTTGATCACGGCAGCGACCTTGCCTGCCTCCGCGTGAAATGCCGCGTGTGCCGACAAGCATTTCCCGTGGTTTTCAAGGTGGCCATACAGGGCTTTCGCTTCGCCATGAAGCCACTTGCCGACCTCGCAGCAATTGTCTTTCGAGATGGTAGCCACGTCCAGCGGCTCTGAGGACGTCATAGCCGTGAGAAGTTTGTATTTCCACTCAGCGTGCTTCTGAATTGCCGTATTAAGATCCACAATGAGTCTCCTTAAGGGGGTATAACGGCAAGATCGAGCCGCTCTACCCTCTATCGGCGGGCTTTCGTTTCCTCTTCTTCATTCGATTTTGCACTAGGACCTTCGGGGATTCATCGCCGCCGTAATGCAACGGCGGCCTGGGCGCATCGCCCAGGCCGTCGCGGTGAACTGTTGGTATTGGACTAAGGCCATCGCGCTTAAGCGAAAGCCCAGGCATCTTCACATTGATTTCTAATCCTTGATTCCTTGATGGCTCTACCCGTTAAGCCGGGTTCCTTCGGCGACTGGTATGGTCGCACAGATGAAAGAACCGCCATGTCGAAAATCTCGAAAGAGAAATCATCGAACAGTGAAGGTGCGGTTGCGTCCCCTGCGGCAAAAGCGCTCTCCGCCGGGGCGAACATGGGGTCCAAGGCGCGATGCCCTAGGCCTCAGTCACCTCACGAACGAAACAACTCGAACAACTTTTTGTCATCAGTTGGATCAACCTCCTTTCCCGTGTGCGTTTAATCTATCCCTCAATTCATAGCACGTCAACAAGAGACTTCGCTGAGACCTGACTTTTGTTTTCTGTCGTTCCACATGAGGACTTGGCGCCCGTTTCTCTGATTAGTCCCATCTGGCCGACGTATCAAACCAAAAGCCCTTGAAGATGAATCACTTGTCGTTGGGTGGCTCGCGCCGTCCAGCCTGTGCCTTTTGCTGATTATCGATTTGGGTAAACTCCTTCCACACATGTGCAAGCCATTGCATAATAATGCCCACAGGGCTACTGCTTGCAGCCCGCGAAGTTCCGCATTATAGAGATTTATAAGTTGTTGAATTATCACGCAATTACCTTAGTAATAAAAAACTATGAAGCACAACCAAATAATGGCCCTCTGCGTGCATGAAGAGGTGTGAATTAATAATTTTCTCAGATCGGCCTGTGGAGGCTGAGGAACACTCCACGTATGACTGCTCTGCTTAACTCCTGTTTCCGCTGAGCACTACGCAGGACAGGACTAAAACGAAGGAGTGACTCTTGCTTATTAAAGGAGAGACTCCTGGAGGATCATGATGAAGAAACTTTCGGTAGCTCTACTTGCCTTGGCAACAACCCTTGCGGTCACCCCAGCCGCTTTGGCCGATACGTTCACCTATAATTTCATCGGTTCGAATGTTGCCCCCTCAAGCGTCGACATTTCGTTGACCATTACCGCAACCAATGCTGGCAGCGGAGTTTACGACATCACCGGCGTAACCGGGACCGTTCTTGACACCAACACGGGCGTCTCCGGCACCGTTAGTGACCCCGTAGGCCCTGGCTACGAAACCTCTGCGGATGGCCGATGGCTGATCGATAATTTGCTTTTCCCGTCAGGTTCGGCGCCGGGTGAGGCCGGCAGCATCTTCGACCTCGATGGATTGCTGATTGACGCGGGCTCCTACGAGATTAACCTTTGGGGCAACGGTGGCAACAGCTATACCCTGGGAGAAGCTGTTGACGGTAACTATATCCAGTACAGCGAAACGGCTCAACTCACGCCGGAGCCGTCTTCCCTGCTGTTGCTGGGAACGGGGCTTCTCGGTCTGGCATTTGTGCTGTTTCGGAGGTACACGCCGTCAAAGGTAGCATAGAAATCCAATTGGATCTTTTTTGTAGAAAGAGACGGGCACGGAGACGTGCCCGTTTATTTTGCCGCTCGATCCCAGCGATGCCAATGCTGCAATAGCTCCCCTGATCACTGTCGTTACCAACTGTGCAGCCAGTCTTCATCCCTGCCGATTCGCACCGGCGTATTGAAAAGCTCGCTTAGCCTCGCCTCTGTCAAGAGCTCGCTCCGCGGCCCGTCGGCCACGATGCGCCCGGCCCGCATCAGAATCACCCTTTCGATCTCCGGCAGAATGTCGCCGAGATGGTGGGTCACCAGCACCAGGCCCGTGCCCTCGCGGGCCAGGCTCCGCAAACTCTCGCGAAGCTCACGTTGCGCGGCCAGGTCGAGCGCGTTCGAGGGCTCATCCAGCAGAAGTTGACGTGGCCGGTGCACCAGCGCCCGCGCAATCAAAATGCGCCGCCTTTCCCCGGCCGACATCTCTCCCACGCGCCGCTCAGCCAGGTGCATGGCCTCCATTCGGCCTAGAGACTCGATGGCTCGTTCGCGCATCTCGCCGGTGACGTGAAGATTAGGCCATAACGTCGACGCCGAGAAAAACCCTGCGATCACCGCGTCAAGTCCCGACGTGATAGCGGTTCGTTCACCAGGGAGTTCGCCTACAACTCCCGCTGCCACCACGCCAAAGTGCTTGCGCAACTCGGTCAGATCCCAGCGCTCGCGGCCGAAGATGCGGACAGAGCTGTCTGGCTGGGCAATGGGATAGAGTTGGCAGGTCATGGCCAGGATCAGCGTGGATTTTCCGCAGCCATTAGGCCCAAGAATCGCCACGTGCTCCCCGGTGCGAATCGTCAAATTCACATCGTGCAGCACCACACGGTCGCCGCGCGCCACATTTACGCGGCACAGATTAAGGAACGGGGCTTCTTCGTTGCTAAATGTTTCCATCTGATCCGAACGAATCGATTTCAAACTACTCGGTGGTAGCACGGTTTCGGCCGTTGTTCTTGCTCTGATACATCAGCTCATCCGCGCGCTGGATGAGCTCTTCGGCGGCCTCACCGGGGCGGGAGAGCGCTGCGCCCACCGAAGTCGACAGGGAGATGCGCCGCTCGTCGCTGCCCAATACAGCGGTCTGCGCAATCAAGGCGACACATCGCTCCGCCAGCTTGCCGAGCATTTCGCGATCCACGTTGCGAGTGATCGCCAGGAACTCATCACCGCCCCAACGGCCAACGGTGTCGGTGGGGCGAAGCGATCCGGTCAAGGTCCTCGCCGCCTCCTGCAAAGCCCGGTCTCCGCCTGAATGTCCAAGGGTGTCGTTGATTCTTTTGAATTCGTCAATGTCGATCACAATTACGCCGAGCGGATCTTTGTGGACCTTGTACTCGTTCAGCGCCGTATTCAAGGACATTTCCAGGAAGCGGCGGTTTGGAAGCTGGGTAAGATGATCGAGAAAGGCCAGCCGATTCATCGCTTCAGTTTTCCGGAGCGCGTCAATTTGGGCCGAGTTGTCGCTGAAAATCTCAATCGCCCCGATAATAGAGCCGTCCGCCGCTCGCACAGGCAGTACGCGCGCAGTGACGGGAACCCGCCGTCCCCGCTTATGCCGCAGGAAGACATTAGTTTCATGCGGCTTTCCGTCGTTCATGCTTGTCGCCAAGGGACAGCCGTCGTGACACAGCCTCTTCCCCGACTGATCGACGTGGCACATGATGTCGTTCTGGCAGGACTTGCCCAGCAATTCTTCGGCTTTGTAGCCGGTCAGTCGATGAGCTCCCTCGTTCCAGTATTGAATCCGGCGCTCCCGGTCCACGAAGTACACGCCGTCGCCGATATGGTCCAGCATCTCCCTATAGAAGGCCGGATCGCTCGGGATAATCGGGTTTTGCGAATCTTCTGGCTTGATAACGACCCCCAAAGGACTTTGCCTATTATCCCATTCTGCGCGCGTTCGATGCGGGGAATGCGCAAGTACTCAGGAAACATCGGCTTGGAGGCCCGCGCATTTCAGCCACTCCACCTGCTAAATTAGATGGATTGAATCCCATGACTGAAACCTCCGGCACATCTGAGTTTGTAATTCCCAAGGGCTTCCGCTTTGGCGCTGCCAAGGCAGGGCTCAAAGCGAGCGGGCGTACCGACTTTGCCCTCATTGTGGTCGACGCGCCAGCCAGCGCCGCGGCTGCCTTCACAGCGAACCGCGTTACGGCGGCGCCGCTCATCATTGACAAGAAAAACTTGAAAATAACCGGAGGCAGGGTTCGCGTCGCCGCAATCAACGCAGGCAACGCCAACTGCGCCGCCGGTCAGGCAGGTTTAGATGCGGCACGGGCCACCTGCGAGGCCGCCGCTCAGCTCTTTGGTTGCCGGCCAGAGGAGGTTTTTCCTTCGTCAACCGGCGTGATCGGGGTTCCGCTGCCCGCCGAGAAGCTCATCGCCGCACTGCCCAGCTTGGCCGCGAACGTGGGCGCGGAGTTTGAAGACTTTCAGGCCGTAGCCCTGGCCATCATGACCACCGATACGGTGGAAAAGACCGCCTTTGCGCGGTTGGAGATTGCTGGGAAAGAGGTCAGAATCGCGGCACTGTGCAAGGGCGCGGGAATGATTCACCCGCAACTTGTGCCGCACGCGACGATGCTGGTCTATATTTTGACGGATGCCGCCGTCGAGCCGGCGGTTTTGGACGGCTACCTGCGCCAGGCCATTGAGGTCAGCTTCAACCGCATTTCGGTGGACGGCGATACATCGACCAACGACACTGTGCTGCTACTCGCTTCAGGTAGCAGCGAAGCAACGATCGAAGCTGAAAACGCGGCGTTTGCGACTGCCTTGACTCAGGTCTGCACGTCGCTGGCTCGGCAGATTGTGGCCGATGGCGAGGGTATTTCGCACGTTGTCGAATTGCGCATCGATGGAGCGGCCACGGATGCGGACGCACTGAAGGTTGCCAAGGCCATCGCTCATTCGCCGCTGGTGAAGACTGCCTGGTCCGGCAGCGACCCAAACTGGGGGCGGCTGGCGGCGGCAATCGGGTACTCTGGCGCACAGATAGACCCCGAGCGCTTCGACATCCGCTTTGGCAATCTCGAAATCTGCCGCGACGGCGGGCGCGCCGCTGAATACGACGAAGCTGCCGCGCACGCTTACATTGCGCAACGTGAGTTCTCAATCTCCATTCAACTTCATCAGGGCTCTGGCTCCTGCGTCTTTTGGACCACCGATCTGACGCATGAGTACATCAGCATCAACGCGGACTATTCGACTTAAGATGCCGCATCAGCGCATGCCGGGTTGTGGCGGCAGGTGGCCCGCTGCTGCTTCTGACGCCGCTGCATGACGAGAAACAGCATCAACCCGAGGACAGCGCCGCCGCTGGTATCCAGGAGCACATCGCTGAACTGGCCGGTCCGATTGGGCAAAAAGCTCTGGTGAAACTCATCCGCGCTGGCCACAATGAAAGTGGTCAGGATTGCCAGACCGTGCGCCCGCAGTTGCCTCGACAGCCGTGACGCCACGCTCTGGATCTCGATCCAAAAGGCGCGAAAACAGAACAGGCAGAAGATACCGTAGCCCATGAAGTGGCCGGTCTTGCGGATGAGGTGGTGGATCAACCCCCAATGAAGACCAACACCACAGCCGAAGATAGCCTCGGCAATTCTCTCCAATGGTGCGCTGGTGCGATCCGACCCAAAGGTTGAGGTGGACTCGACGGCAAAGAACACCACGCAGGTCAGCACAGGCAGCCAGGTCCGCACCTGAGTTTGCAGCAGCCCAGGCAAAAAACCGCTCCTGTTGGCTGAAGATTGCGGCTGACAGACCCCAAGTATGATCGGAGAAGATGCCAAGATGATCGCTCCTGAATGCCTGGTGGGGGATTGGGCGCAGGAGTCGCGCTCCTCACCGGCTGGATAAACAATCTATCGGCTGTGCGCAGCTTATGTTGATAGAAGTATTCGATTACTTTAATAATCTAATCGTGTGAGTTGTGTGGAAACCACACAGTCGGCGATAGTTGATCAGCGACAAGACATTTCATTTCTTCTGCCGCGGCTCCGTTTACAATCGCAAGAGCCAGTGAGGACACAGCAACGATGACGACCAGAACGAAAGAGGAGAGCGCCATCCTGACGGCGGCGCTGGCCGGCAACCACGGCTTCTCGCTCATCTCCAACGAAAAACTGCTCCAGCTTTACACATCGATGGTGAAGTGCCGCATGATTGAGACGCGGAAGCGGGATTTAATGGCGCGCCGGAAACTCGATGGGAATTGTATTGCAAGTATGGGCCGGGAGGCTGCCGTTGCCGGCGTGGCCATCGACCTCGAACTAGAGGATTGTGTGGCTCCCTCTTCCAGCAACCTGCTCGTCAACCTCATCAAAGGCCTTGGGCTGGATCAGATCCTTTCATCGTTGCTGAAGGGCAGTGCAGGCCGTGAGCCGATTGACGACCAGCTCACAACGGCCGTAGACGTAGCCCGGAGCAACAAGAGAAAGAAGAACGCCAAGATTGTCGTTGTCTTCTGCGACGGCGAAGCGGCTTCGATGGCTTCATGGAAACGGGCACTCGATCTTGCCGGCGCAGAGCAGTTGCCGATGCTTTTTGTGAGTTATTCCAAAGTACAAGCTGGAGCAGGAGAAAGCGCCTCCTTGTCGTATGGCTTTCCTTCGATCCCGGTGGACGGCGGCGATGTGGTGGCCGTTTATCGCGTCGCCACAGAGGCCATTGCTCACGCTCGCAAAGGGAGCGGAGCCACTCTCATTGAATGCGTGGCTGGCGGCTCTGAAGGCCATGCAAATATCGATCCGATCCTGAAGATGGAAGCGTACCTCAGCCGCAAGGGACTGTTCAGTGAGCGATTGAAGCGCGAAGTTGCCGAAGGCTTCCGCAATGACCTAGACGACTGCACGGCAGCAGTAGAGACAGCGCACTAAGTTGTTGACACACAGCGGATTTGTCTGGGGGCTTCAACTGAAGACTTAACGCCGGTTGACTCGCGATTCATGAGCATGAGCCTAGTAGACTTCCCTTTGGCGGCATCTTGATTCAATCTGAATTTTAATTGTTTACGAGGGAGATGGCTCTCATGCATATCGTTTTTGCCGCTTCGGAGTGCGTTCCGTTTGCCAAGACCGGGGGGTTGGCGGATGTCGTGGGAGCGCTGCCGCCGGAGCTGGCTAAGCTGGGCCACGAGGTGACGGTCTATTTGCCGCTCTACGCGAGAGTGCGGGCGCAACTGCCGGCGGAGTTGAGTTATGCGGCGCGGTCAATCACGATTCCGTTTCAACATCACAATCGATTTGTGGGCATCGTAGATGGCGGCAAGCGCGCCGGAGTGCAATATTATTTCGTGGATTGCCCAGCGTTGTTTGATCGGAAAGAACTCTATGGAAGTGGCGGCGTCGACTACCCGGATAACGCCGAGCGCTTTGCCCTCTACTGCCGCGCGGTGCTGGAGGCGGCCAAACTGTTGGGCGTCCCCGACGTCTTCCACGTGCATGACTGGCAGGCAGCGCTGATCCCAGTCTACCTGCGGACAATCTATAACGCAGACCCGGTGCTGAGCCGCGCCGTGGTGGTGCTCACGATTCATAATGCCGCGTATCAGGGTGCGTTTCCGCCGGTGACCACTGAGCAACTGCTCTTTCCGTGGGAGATATTCACCATGGACAAGGTGGAACAGTACGACCGTTTCAACTTCCTCAAAGGAGGTCTGGTGTACTCCGATATGCTGACGACGGTCAGCCGCAAATATGCCGAGGAGATTCAAACCGCGGAGTTTGGCGAAGGGCTGGATGGCGTGTTGCGGCGACGGGCGGCGGTGCTGCGCGGAATCTTGAATGGTGTTGACTATGCGCAGTGGGACCCAGCCACAGACAAGAATCTGGCGGTGCACTATTCGGCGCAGGAGTTGGCTGGCAAGAGCGAGTGCCGTGCGGATCTGCTGGCTGCTTTCGGATTGGAGAATGTTGAGGAGTCCACTCCGGTAATCGGGATCGTCTCGCGATTTGCAGCGCAGAAGGGCTTTGAACTGGTGGAGGAGATTGCAGGGAAGCTCTCCGATTTTGATGTGGCAGTCGTGGCTCTGGGTTCGGGTGAGCCGGTCTACGAGAAGTTCTTCCGCGATTGGGCCTTCTGGAACAAGGCAAATGTGGCTGTGCGGATCGGCTACGACGAAGCGCTGGCGCACAAGATAGAGGCTGGGGCGGACATTTTTCTCATGCCGTCGCTCTATGAGCCTTGCGGGTTAAATCAGATTTATTCGCTCAAATATGGCACCGTGCCGGTGGTGCGCGCCACCGGCGGGCTCGACGATACGATCGACGAGTGGAATCCGGAGCAGGGAAGCGGGACCGGCTTCAAGTTCGCGAGTCGCAGCGGAGGTGCGCTGCTAGCGGCGATCGAGCGGGCGCTGACAGTCTTCAGCGACAAGGAAGCCTGGACCAAGTTGATGCTTAACGGCATGGCGCGTAACTATGGATGGGAGCGGCCGGCGCGAGAGTACGCTGCGGTGTATGAGGAAGCGATGCAGCGACGCGGGTGAAGAGGTTTAGAGTGGAGTTGGAGAGTTCGGCAATCCTTCAGGTGTTAAAGCCCGGTTTCTTGTCTGACTTGACGCACGGGCTTGTGCCCGTACCCTTCAAAGCATGGACTCGGTTCATTGGTTCTTTAGAAACGGAAAGAGTGGGGTAGAGAGTTGCCCGAAATCATCGATTGGAATAAGTTGTCGCCACCGCCGCGCCGCGGGCGCCGCAGATTGATTTTTCTCATTGCCATCGTAGCCGTTATATTGCTCTTCGGCCGGACGGCGGTTTCGTACTGGGTTGACCTGCTGTGGTTCAAGTCGCTCGGTTATGAAGAGGTGTTCTGGAAGACGCGGGAACTCGGGTGGGGGATCTTCGTGGGCTTCTTTGCAGCTACATTCCTGATTTTGTATGGAATGTTCACCGCGCTCAAGCAGGCTCATCTCGACGACCTGCCCAGCGATCACATGATCTTTGTCGGCGGCCAGCCGGTGACTCTATCGCTCAAGCCGGTGCTGCGGATTGTTTCGATTGGTGGTTCGCTGGTTGTTGCGCTGCTCACTGGCGGCACAATGGCCGCGGAGTGGCAGACGCTGGCGTTGTGGTGGTATGCGCCGCAGGTCACCGGCGCTGTGACCGACCCGATTTTTGGAAGGTCTCTCGGCTTTTATCTCTTCACATTGCCGGCGTGGGACCTGATCCTCGGCTGGTTGCTGACGCTCAGTGTTATCGCCTGCATAGTTGCAGTCGTGTTTCTTCTGGTTTCCGGCAGTGCGCGCGCGCTAAATGGGAGCCGCAATCTTAGCGGGCTGCCCTGGCGCGGGCTGTCTCTCGCAGTCGGATTCCTCTTGCTGGTTGTGGCGGGGCGTGTTTACGTCAGCCGCTTCGAGAACCTCTTCGAGCACCATACGATCTTTGATGGAGTTACTTACACTGACGCCCACGTGACGCTGACCGGCATGCTTGCCGTGTGCATTGCG
This sequence comes from uncultured Occallatibacter sp., assembly GCA_964452615.1. Taxonomy (GTDB): domain Bacteria; phylum Acidobacteriota; class Terriglobia; order Terriglobales; family Acidobacteriaceae; genus Telmatobacter. Next base: position 3,120 of record CAYVMS010000023.1, on the reverse strand, counting down.
TTGTTGCTGGGCGCACTGATTGCTGTCGCTTGCGGCCTCTTTGCGCCGCGTGGAAGGTGGTTGGCTGCTGCTGTTGCGCCAGCGGTGGTGTGTTATGGAGTGGTCGCGATTGTTGGCTGGTATGTTACCAGCTTTGTAGTCAAGCCCAATGAGTTAGTGCGCGAGCAGCCTTACATCGCTCATAACATCGAGATGACTCGGCAGGCTTACGGGCTCGATCGCTTTGTGCAGCGCGAGTTTCCGGCCGAGACGACCGTAGATGCCACCGATCCTGCAAATAATCAGGCCACGCTACAAAACATTCGGTTGTGGGACTGGCACGCCTTGCAGGATACGCTGAGGCAGATTCAGGAGATTCGGACTTACTACGACTTTCCCGATATCGACATCGACCGCTACCAGATCGACGGATCGATGCGGGAGGTCATGCTTGGGACGCGCGAGTTGAACGTGGACAAGCTCCCGGAGAGCAGCCGTAACTGGATCAACGAGAAGCTGATCTACACGCACGGCTACGGAATCACGATGAATCCGGTGAACGGTTTTACGACCGAGGGCTTGCCGACGCTGCTGATGAGCAACATGCCGGTGCAGAGCACTTCTCCGAGCCTGAGTGTGGCGCGGCCGGAGATTTATTTTGGCGAGCTTACAAACACCGATGTCTATGTGAAGACGCGCCAACAGGAGTTCAACTACCCGCAGGGCGACACCAATAACCTGACTTCCTATGAGGGCAAGGGCGGCATCGAACTCGGCGGGTTCTTGCGCCGCGCGCTCATTGCCTTCGACCGCGGCGATCTGGCGAAGTTGCCTTTCAGCGACGACGTGAACGATCAGAGCCGTCTGCTGATGAGGCGCGGCGTGCATGATCGCGTGGCGACATTGGCGCCGTTCTTGACCTTTGAAAATGACCCCTACATCGTGCTCGGAGACGATGGCAGGCTCTCCTGGATTCTCGATGCCTTTACTCGATCGGACAGTTATCCCTACGCGACGCATTACACCGTTGCGGGCCAGTCTGTGAACTACATGCGTAACAGCGTCAAGGTGGTGGTAGACGCCTACGACGGGACGACTACCTTCTATGTTTTCGACAACCAAGATCCGATTCTGGCGGCCTATCGCGGCATCTTTCCAAGCTTGTTCAAAGACGCGTCGGAGATGCCTGCCGGGCTGCGCAAGCATGTGCGTTATCCCGAGATGATGCTCAAGTTACAAGCCGAGGTTTACGGGCTTTATCACATGACCAATCCAGAGGTCTTTTATAACCGTGAAGACTTATGGACCGTGGCCACTGAGGTGGGCATGGGCGATGGCGGCGCACAGCAGACACAGGCGATGGAGCCGAACTTCGTGCTGATGAAGCTGCCCGGTGAGAGCGGCGTGGAGTTTGTGGAGATATTGCCGTTTACGCCGGCCAACCGCAACAACCTGATTGGCTGGATCGCGGGGCGCAGCGACGGCGAGCACTATGGCACGTCGGTTGTTTATGACTTCCCCAAGACGAAGCTGGTGGATGGGCCGCTGCAGATCGAGGCGCGTATCGATCAGAACGCGCAACTCTCAGGGCAGTTGAGTTTGTGGAATCAGCAAGGCTCGCATGTGCGGCGCGGAACGCTGTTGGTGATTCCATCGGGCAAGGCGCTGCTTTATGCAGAGCCGATTTACCTGCAAGCCGATCGCAGTCCGATGCCGGAGTTGCGCTTGGTAGTGCTGGCGCTGCAGGACAAGCTGGCCTACGGGCCGACATTCGAGGCAGCTCTGACATCGCTCTTTGGCGCCGGAGCTTCGTCGCTGAATGCGAGTGAGGCTCCGGTTGCTGCGGCTGGTCCAGCGACGACAACGGCGGGAACGGCGGCTCCGCCTGAGGACTCAAATACGCTGATCAAGGAAGCTGGTAGGGACTTTGACGAGTATCAGCGGCTGACGGCGGCGGGAAAGATGGGCGAGGCAGGGCAGAAGCTGGAGGCATTGAAGCTGGTGCTTGGAAAGCTGAATGCTCGGGCTAAGTAGAAAGCTGGGTGGTGGTTGAGGTTCAAAGTTTCCCAGGTCCGAAAATCCGGACCTGGGGCACCCCGGGAGATCTAGGAAATCAAAACTTGATTGGCGCTATAATCTGAGCAGGAATTGAGCCGTTTGCATGAAAGTGCGCGATGTGCTGAAGATGATTGAGGAAGACGGCTGGTATCAGGTGGCCCAGAAGGGCAGCCATCGACAGTTTAAGCATCCTGCGAAGATGGGCCGAGTCACCGTGGCGGGCCATCCATCGCAGGAAATGGATAAGGGAACATTCGGCAATATTCTCAAACAGGCAGGTTTGAAATGAAGGAATATGCGGCTGTATTCGAGAAGACATCGAACGGATGGAGCGCCTACGCACCCGATTTGCCAGGGTTAGGTGTGGCTGCGGCGACCTTTGCTCAGACCGAGCAGTTGTTGAGAGAGGGAATCGAGATGCACATCGAGGGAATGCTCGAGGACGGTCTGCCGATTCCAGAGCCACTGACTCAGGTTATGCGCTTGGCGATCCCCGCCTGAGAAAATGGCCATCAAATAGATGCCTGCTTCAACTCCGCTAGAATCTCGGCGACGGCTGTTTGAGAGGCTTTAAGGATCTCTTCTGAGAGGTTCATTGAGATGGGCTGCATGGGGTCGATGGCGATGGCGTAGAGAATCACCTCGGGGCCTCCGCCCTGGATATAGAAAACATCCAACAGATCTTTTACGCCGATGTCATGGGCTGTAAGAGTGGGCGGATAGTCACGCGAGAAGCGAGGCGTGGTGCGGGTGACAGTGCCAGGAGGGTTGCCGTCGGAGGCCGCGTCGATGAGGATGATGCGCCCCGCGCTCTGGAGCGGTTCGAGCAGCGTGAAGCCGCCAGTGCCGCCGTCGAGGCATTCGACATTGGCTGGCAACGGGTGCTTTTCGATGGCTCTCACGACGTGTACACCAACGCCTTCATCGCCCATGATGACGTTGCCCAGGCCGAGGACTAATGTCTTCCCTTGCTTGTCACCGCTCTCCAAAGTGAACTTCCTTTCCGCAAAAATGCAGAGTGGCCCTTCTCTGGGAAGAGCCACTCGACAGTGTTGCATGAATTGCAGGTGAAGGGCAAAGGCT
>CAYVMS010000022.1:0-22099 GCA_964452615.1 uncultured Occallatibacter sp. | reverse complement strand
GGTGAATAGTCATGGAAATGAGTCTGAAATCCGCAAAGAAATCGCAGGTCTACACCCTCATAGCCCTTGGCGTCGTATTCGTTTGCGTGGCAGGGTACCAGATCAAGAACACCTTTGGAGGCTCATCTGCGCCGCCGGTTGCGGTGACGACCCCCCGGCTGGCAAGCATTCCGCCGCAGTCGGCCAAGGACAACGTAACCGGACAGGAGGCCCAGAAACTCTCTAATGCCGGCATGGATCCAGCCTTGCACCTTGCAAAGCTGGCCCTCAGCGAGGAGTTGGAGTACGAAGGCACCGGCAGGAACATATTCTCTGCTCAGTCGGCGCCGCCGGTCATTGAATCGCCCGTGAAGAGCGCCCGCGATGTTCAACTGGTTGCTGCTGCCGCTGCCCAGCCTACTCCCGTGATTCCCAGACCCCCAGCGATCGAATTGAAGTACTTCGGCTACACCCAGAACAAAGACAAATCCGTCCAGGCTTTTTTCGTTCATGGGGAAGACGTATTTGTGGCTCGCTCAGGCGAGATCGTTGACCATCGGTACAAAGTTGGCAGCATTATGCCCACCAGCGTTCAGGTAACCGACATGGGCTACAACAACACCCAGTCGCTGCCCTACCAGCCGAACCCGAATTAGCCGGGTGTCCCACCCTCGCCGCGCTATTTACTTGCGGCTTCGGGGTTCCCAACGACAGGTCTTCGTCGTTGGGGTGAACAAGGGTGGGATAACAAGACCTCAACCAGACGATTCCTCATGGCAGAGTCTCACCCAATTCGCCGTCCGATCCAGCCCGCCGAGCAGGGCTACGTCCTGCTCGCGGTGATCTTTCTGGTGGCGCTGCTGACCATCTCACTGGCACTCGCCATGCCCAAGGTCGCCAAGGATATCCAGCGCGACCGCGATCTTGAGACCATGCATCGCGGCAAGCAGTACATCCGCGCCATCCGAATGTACCACAAAAAATTCGGAGCCTATCCGATGAACGCCGATGCCTTGGTCAAGCCCACCAACAATATCCGCTACCTGCGCAAGAAGTATGCTGACCCGACGACTGGCAAAGAGGATTGGAAACCTGTGCTCGTCGGCATGAATAAGGCGCCGACAGCCATGGGCTTCTTTGGACAACCGCTTGGAGGTATCGGCGGCTGCGCACCGATAAACCCGCTAGGCACAAGCACGCCGTCCGTCCCATCGAGTTTATCGTCCTTTGGAGGCACAACCGGCAGCGGTACCCCAGGTTCTCCGACCGACTCCAATTCAAACTGCGCGGGAACAGGTCTGAACACGAGCACGACTTCTGCAACCGGCATAAGCCCGACGAATCCCTCAGGCCCCAACGCCGCCAGTTCCAGTGCTGATACAAGCTCCAATACATCAGCCTTCGGTCAACCCGGCCAGACATTCGGCGGCGCCGGTATCATGGGCTTTTCACCCAATAGCCCCAAGAAGTCCATCATGGTCTACAAGACCAAGACCCACTACAACGAGTGGGAGTTCGTCTACGACCCGCGTGCTGACTTGATGCAGATGCCGGGCGGGGGCGCAATGCCAATCAACAACAATCCAGCGCAGACCGGCGCTGCAAGCTCCGGCCTGCCGCCGACTCCTTCGGGGAGCGGTAGCAACCCACCAAATCCCAGCCCGTGACATTTGACCATCTTTACTGTTCGTGTAGTGAGGGATTCGAGGTATCCCACCCTAGCCGCAAAGACAAAGACGCGGCGAGGGTGGGGCATCCAGGCCATATACCGTCAGTGAAAATACCATAGAGCGCAACTCAAAGGCGTTTTGGTCTTTAGAGCACATAAAAAGCCCACCCCATGAAAGGGGCGGGCTTTTCGCCAATGCGGATAAACCGAATGTGCGGCGTTAGACGCTAAAGGAAGAGCCGCAGCCGCAGGTAGACTTCACCTGCGGGTTGTCGAACTTAAAGCCTGCCGCCTCAAGCGTTTCGACATAATCCACTGTGCAGCCGTTGAGATACATCAGCGATGTTGCGTCCACGAAGACCTTGAGATCCTCAAAGCTGAAGACCTTGTCCATCATGCCGCTCTGATTCTCAAAAGCCATCGAATACTGGAAGCCGGAGCAGCCGCCGCCGACCACGCCGATGCGCAGCCCTGCTGGCATAGGATCCTGTGTGGCCATGATTTCGCGCACTTTAGCAATAGCTTGGGGGGTCAGGTTGAGGGGTGCCTTCTTGACGGTTTCCTGTGCGGGTGCAGCGGTGGTTGTGGCCATGGTCTCTCCCAAACGTGATTTTTGCTTGCCGTAAACGCAATTCTAGAACTCCGCGGACCAAGAAACAAGCTCTGACACAAGCGCTCTGCGGCTTTCTATTCGATGCAACGCAGAGGATGAAAGTCGCAGAAGCGCTATTCGTAACTCTGGGTGGTGACCTCAGAAGTCCCCCGCGATAAATCACTGCACAGCAATACCGATTCGGGGGTATGATGTTCACCGAGGCGGCTCCTCTGCCGGCCCGGACCTTTAATTCGCTTAAGATCCGCCGGTATCCGGGGCTGGAAGTTCTCGGGAGGTGGAGTATGACGCTTGTTCCGGTGATGTGGGCAGTATGGGGAGTACTGACGGTGGCCGCGGTCGCTCTTTATCTCTATCGCTCCAGTTTGACCCGCGACGAAGAAGACCAGATTTATCTGGATGATGCCTTCCAGCACGAGAGGAGCGCGCAGGAGGCTATCGTAGCCAAGGTTGGCAAGATCGAGCCCGCGCTGCGGGTTGCAGTCTGGCTGGTTGCGGCTTGGACGCTGCTGGTAGTCGCGTATTACATCTGGGACATCGTAGTTCAGTTCAAATAGTCCGCTGTTTTCCTGCTTTACCAGAACGGCTGGTCGCGCCTGAGGGCGTCTGCCAGCCGTTTTGTGCTTGCATTTTCATCCGCTCCGTTCGCTACTCCACTTCCGGCTTGGCGCGATAGCCGTCGCGGGCGATGATGTCGTATTTCAGCGGCTTATGTTTCTCGTCTTCCATGCGCAGAGGCCGGCCCTCTTCGTCCACTAGTATCACGCGCAACTTGCGATATTTGCCGTCCTGCGTGGTATTGGTGGGGTGATAGACCAGTTGATACTTAGAGCGGATGTTCTGGTTGATCTCGCGGAAAATGTCCGGCATCTCGCCGGCAAAGCGCGGTGCGAACCACCTGCCCCCGGTTAGGCTGGCAAAGGTCTTCATCTCGTTATCGGCTTGCAAATTATCCATATCGCGCATTGCCCCCCCCAAGCCTCCGCCGCCTTCGGTCATGGCGCGAAGTGCGCCGCCTGTGGAGATGGTGAAGATGGTCACATCCGGCGTGTTCTTCACCTTTTGCAAAATCTTGTCGTACGTTAGCTTGGAAAACGTGTCGCGGCCCGTGGCGATCAGAACGATGTACTTGCGTCCCTCGATGCGGCTGACGCGGTCTTCGGCCTCATAAAGTGCGTCGAAGATGTTGGTCTCCCGCCATGTAGGCACCCGCATCGAACCAATTGCCTCAAGGATCTGGCGCTTATCCTGCGTAAAGTCGGTGACAATCTGCGTGTGCATGTCATAGGTCATCAGGGCCACGTAGTCCTGTGGCCGCAATTGATTTGCAAAGGCATAAGCGGCATTGAGCATGTCTTCGCCCTTGATCCACCAGGCGCCATTGGCGGCAAACTCGCAGAGCATCAGTGCCGTGATCGGAGCCTCGACGCGCTTGAATCCGGCGACCTTCTGCTCCACTCCATCCTCGTAGACGCGAAAGTTCTTCGGCTGAAGATTAGGCACGAACTGTCCGGTCTTCTCCAGCAGCACGCCCACATCGACGGTGACCTCTGGAACCTCGACGCGCAGGGAGTAGTTGGGCATTCCCTCGGGGTTCTTGAACTTGGGAGCGACCGGTGCAGGCGGTGGTGTGTCGTCGGGATTCTCTTTCTTCTTCGGCAGCACAATCACACCGTTGTCGCCGGTGGGGCCGCCAGAGTCTGGCGAGGCCTGGTCAGGCTGCTGCGGCTGCTGACCGGCTGGCGGCGGCGTTTGGGCGCGGCTCACCCCAGTGAAGGACAGTGCAGCAAAGGCCAAAATCAACACAGCCAGCGAAAACCGGTGAAGATCGAAAACTACTAGGCGCAGTCGTAACATAACGGCCTCCTGTCCAACAGCATACGGGATCGCCCGTGGCAAACGGCAGGGAAGGGCCGTTCGCTCCTATCGGTTAGACGCAATACAGCTCATGAGGATGGATGGCCGTGGGATCTGGTTACCTTTACCCGCGCGCGACCAGCCGGGGAGCCTCATGCCCACTTCTGGGGAAAACCACGAAACCCCTCACGCCCGTTGCAGACCATAACCCTGGGTGCCGCAGGTCTCGCCTCTGGGACCTGGGAAACCACGAATCTCTCACAGCCGCTTTATTGCAGACGATTACCCTCTTTATGTGCACAATAGCAACTGGCGGCAAAGTGCTTCCAAACTGTTCTCTGATCTCTGATTTTGGAAGGTGACCACCCCCTTACCCTGTTGAGGCCAAATTTCGACCCCGGAAGTGCTTGTAACTTGCAATAAATCAATTGTTTACTGTTTTATGCTATTGACTGATTGTTAAACACAAACCGCTATTTTTGCCTGATTTTTTGTCGAAAACTACGCGTTTTTAGCATTTTTGAGCCAGATTTCGCGCCGGTTCTTCATCCTGGAGTCGGACTAAGGTTCATAGGTGTGTGACGCGAAGTTCCTGCATTGCTCCTCTGCTATTCGCCCGCGCACTGTTGCGATAAGCTGGAAAGCAGGAGATCGTGCGCGAACTATGACTGCTTCCTCATACAAATACTCGACCCTTGCCGTTCATGCCGGCCAATACCCAGACCCACTGACTGGCGCGGTCAATGTGCCCGTGTACCTTTCCTCGACCTTTGAACTGACCGGCATCGAGACGGATCGCGGCTGGGACTACTCCCGAGCCGGCAACCCCACACGCGACCGACTGGAAGAGGCTCTGGCGGCTCTCGAAGGCGGGCACAGCGCCCATGCCTTCACTACCGGCATGGCAGCGATCTCGGGACTAGTGGCCATGATGCATGGGGGTGACCACATAGTCTGCTCAAAGGACGTTTATGCCGGGACATTCCGCCTCTTTGACAAGATCGTTTCGGGCTACGGCATCGAGATCGAGTACGTTGACACGAGCAATCTGGCGTCAGTAGAAGCAGCCATCCGGCCCAACACAAAGCTGGTCCACATCGAAACGCCTAGCAATCCGCTAATGGTGCTCACCGACATCGCCGCAGTGAGTCAGATCGCCCATGCGAAAGGCGTCGAGGTCAGCGTGGATAACACGTTCCTCTCGCCGGTGCTGCAAAGCCCACTGGCGCTGGGCGCGGACATTGTGATGCATTCGACGACCAAGTATCTCAACGGCCACTCGGATGGCCTGGGTGGCGCGCTGATCGGCTCCAAGCCGGAACACAAGGAGCGCTTTTCCTTCGTGCAGAAGGCGGCAGGAGGCGTGATGTCGCCCTTCGAATGCTTTCTGGTGCTGCGCGGCATCAAGACCCTGCCCCTGCGCATCAAGCAGCACGAGGAGAATGGCCGAGCCGTGGCGGAATATCTCGCAACGCATCCCAAAGTCAGCAAGCTTGCTTATCCGGGGTTGAAGACCCATCCGCAGTACGATTTAGCTGTCAAGCAACAGCGCGGATTCGGATCCATGATGAGCTTTGAGGTCAATTCGCGCGAGGGCGCCGGACGTTTTCTGGCGGCAATCAAGGTCTTCCTCAGCGCGGAGTCGTTGGGCGGGGTCGAGTCGCTGGCCTCTCACTCGGCCACCACCACGCACGGCTCGGTGAGCGAAGAGGTACGCGCGTCAATGGGTATTACCCAGGGCCGCATCCGCCTGTCGATCGGCATTGAAGACAAGGAAGACCTGATCGCCGACCTGGAGCAGGCCTTGGCGGCGGTGTAAGAGGAAGCTCATGCCCGAATCAACGATCTTGTTGGCGATTGACACCTGCGGCCCCACCGGCTCGGTGGCGCTGGGTCGTCTCTCCGGCCAGGTTGTCGATATTCTCGGCCAGATCGAGCTCGAAGGGCGCAACTACTCCGCGACACTGGTGGCGGCCGTCGCTGAACTGCTGGCTCAAAGTCACGTCAATATGGGCGAGGTGGGGGCTATCGTGGTCGTGAATGGGCCGGGAAGCTTCACAGGTGTGCGGGTGGGCTTAGCCGCGGTGAAGGGGCTCGCCGAGGCAGCGCAGACTCCAGTCGCCGCCGTTTCGCGCCTTGAGGTTCTGGCTGCGATATCCGGTGTGACCTCGGCTGCTCTCGACGCGCATCGCCACGAGGTCTATCTGCGAGTGGATGAAGAAGGCCGGGTGCCCCAGGTCCGGGGTCCCCACGGGCAGGTTTTCGTCCGTGGGGTGGAGGTTCCGAGTTTGGGACCTGGGAAATCTCAAACCTCAAACGGCAGTAGTCCTACGGAATTGCTCGCCGGTGCAAACGAACTCACCAGCATCTCGCCCGCTCCAAAGCAGATCGCCTTTTGCGACGAGGCTGCCGCCCTAGTGCTGGCGTTGGCGTGGTCAGCCACTGAATTGATCCGCACAGCACCGCCTACTGCCGCGGATGCACTCGCGCTTTGTGGGCCGCGAGTTGCAGCCGGGGAATTCGTGGACCTGGGCCTGCTCGATGGCCACTACCTGCGACGCTCCGATGCCGAGATCTTTGGCACTGAGACCGTTGGCGAACCGTCTGCCGTTGTGGCGCAGCGGCCATGAATCCGCCCTTCGCAGCGGTGCAGTTCCGTCGCATGATACAGGCGGATCTCGACTGTATCATTGAGATCGAGCAGAGCTTGAAGGAGGCGCCTCATTGGCCGCGCTCGGCCTACCTGGCTGCTCTGGACCCTCAGGCCACGCCATGCCGCATCGCGTTGGTGGCCGAGGCGCCCGGCGATGGGCCGGGACGGAGCGTCGTGGCGGGCTTTGTAGTGGCCAGCCTGCTGCCACCCCAGGCGGAACTGGAAACCATCGCCATCGCGGCTCAATTCCATCGCCGTGGCCTGGCTGGTCAGATTTTTTCCGCCTTGGCCATCGAGCTTCGCACGGCCCGGATTACCGACCTGATCCTTGAAGTTCGCGCGTCGAATCGCCCAGCACGAGGACTCTATTGGCGGGCCGGCTTCTCTGAAACCGGACGCCGGCCGCGCTACTACCATGATCCTGTTGAAGATGCGGTCCTGATGCGGCTTGCGCTTTGAGGCCGTTATCCCACATCTCCATGCAAAGAACGCCTGGAGATATTGGGCACCCGTGAGCGCGATAGCCGGGTTTTGGTGTCAAATTCCACAGTCCGAGGTTACCTGCGATTCATTTTGGACTTGCGGTTTGTGTCGTGACGGCGATATATGTAAAAGATCGTTAATAATTCGGAGGTGCTGGATGGACGAAATAAAGGATTCCACGCTGGGCGAAGAAATCAATCGCCTGCATGCCGAACATCACAACTACGCTCAGCGGCTGGAAGAACTGCTCCAAAAACCTTATCTCTCCGCAGAGGAGCAGATCGAGGAAGTGCGCCTCAAGAAGCTCAAGCTGCATGCCAAGGACCTGATCTTCGATTTGGAGCGCAGGTTGGCGGTTCCGGCTTAGAGCCCTAAAGCTGCGGAGAATGCAGGCGGGTTGCCCGAGTGCCGGAGTTGAACGGCCTCAACGTGCGAAGTGCGCCTCCGAGGCAGGTTCGAGCTGAATTGGAGACTGGTACAGTCTGGACCCTGGAACCGGGGCAACGGTGTCAGGCGACAGCAGGTACGTCTGGCTCGAGGATCGTGCTCTGATGCCAAGATGCTCAGGGAATTCTATTGCGGCCTTGGCAGCCAGCCACGCCTCTCTTGGCATCTTCTGGCGCGCATAGATGCCGGAGAGCGTGCCATACGAAATGGCATTTGGGTTTAAACGGACGAGATGTTCGGCCTCTTCCTGCGCTTCTTCGAGCTGTTTGGTTTCGCTGTATAAGCTGGCGAGATTTTCCCGAGCGAGTGCATGGTCCGGGTTCAACTCGGTGACAATCTCGTAGGCTTGGATAGCGATCGCTTTGGAGTTCAATCCGATGTCGTGGAGCAGCCCCAGTTCAAAGACGGCGTCGACGAAACTAGAGTCTTTGGCGACGCATTGCATGTAAAGAGTTGAGGCCCTGTTCATCAGGGGGTTCTTGAATGGCACCCGGAAGGTCGTTCTCAGGAAGTTGGAGAGGTAACTTTCTTTCTTGATTCCCAGAAATGCATAGCATCTGCCCAACAAGTAGTAGCCATATGTGCTGACTTCAAGCGTGGTAGGCATTTCCGCCAGGCGCGTTAAATTGGCTTCCAGTTCTAGAACGATCTCGTCGTACTGATCTTTCTTGGCGGCAAAGGTCTTGAGCAGCATCATGCCACACGCAGCATCGGCAAGACCGCCGGACAAGGCATCTTCCATCCCGTTCCACGCCGCCCGGCTTTCCATCGTCCTGAAAGATTCGATCGCGTTAGCAAATCTCAGCTTTGCAAAGCTTGCTGCTAAACCTTCCATGCCCGCTCCTTTTTTGCTCACATAGCGTCTTTAACCCCGCTTGGAGCAGAAATATGAGGCGAAGAGGCCCTTTTTTCACTCTTATTTGATTCCACCAACAGTTTTCGGTTGCTGGAATAAAGACATGAGCCCTTTTTTGCGGTTTGCAAGGCAATAGGTGAAGCAAAAATGCTCTCGGCTCGTGGTCTGCCGCGCGCAAATAGGTAAAGCTTATCCAAATTGTACCTCCAGTGTCGAATATTCGTGCGCTGAATTCCTGTCACAGAGATGACGAAAGGAATGGTAGAGGGTTCTTTCAGGCCATTGCGCCGACAGCCACTGGAAAATCAAGAGCGAAGTCGCTGCCTACAATCCTCGTTGCTTCAGATCAATAAGTCTCTGGAACGAGATTGTCTGCAAATTCTCTCACGCACTGAATCACCGTATAATCGTTTGGGACTATGGTTCGTGACGGCTACATCTACGGTTTGAGTTTGCTGGCAGTGGCGGTTGTGCTGGCGTGGGCCACTGGCAACTGGGCGTGGGGCATCGCGCCTGTGCTTCTGGCGGCATTCTTTCTCTGGTTCTTCCGCGATCCTCAGCGGGCGATCCCTTCCGAGCTTGGCCTGATTGTCTCGCCCGGCGACGGCTTGGTGACCGAGACAGCCACTATCTCCACCCCCGAGGGGCCGCGGCAGAGGATCAGCATTTTTCTCAGCGTCTTTAACGTGCACGTGAACCGCTCGCCGATTGCCGGCGTGCTGACCAGTGTCCGCTACCAAAAGGGCAAGTATTTGAACGCCATGAACCCGGACTCGGCTGACCGCAACGAGCAGAACATCGCGACGGTGCGAGGCGAAGGCGTTGAAGTCACCTTCAAGCAGATTGCCGGCCTGTTGGCGCGCCGCATCGTCTTTAGCCTGAGTGAGGGCGACAAGGTCGAGCGTGGCCAGCGCGTAGGCCTCATCAAGTTCGGCTCCCGCGTGAACGTGCTGCTGCCGGCAGAGGCTGAAATCCGCGTGAAGGTGGGCCAGCGAGTCAAAGGCGGCTCGAGCGTGTTAGCGGCGATGAAAGACGCATCAGCCGGTGGAGACCGCTCATGAATCACGTCGACCCCGCACTCGCAAGAGCCAGGGCGCGGGCTCAGTTGCGTCGCGGCATGTTCCTGCTGCCGTCTCTCTTTACCGTGGGCAACATCGCTGCGGGCTTCTTTTCCATTATCCAGACCATCGCAGCCATCAGCGGCCCAGGCGACGCGCACACGCACCTCGACTGGGCGGCCATCGCTATTATCTTCGCGATTCCCTTCGATGCCCTCGACGGGCGGATCGCTCGCATGACCAACACTTGCAGCGACTTTGGCAAAGAACTGGATTCGCTGGCCGACGCGATTACCTTTGGAGTGGCTCCCAGCCTGCTGGCGCTCATCTGGGGATTCCATTTCCTCCCCGAATCCATCGCTCCGGCTTTGCGCGAAAACCTGGTCCACGGCGGGGCTTTCATCTGCTTTTTGTATCTGATCGGCGGTGTCTCACGGCTGGCGCGCTTCAACATCAGCCATGACGCACAGCCGCGCAATCCGGGCCGTCCAGGGCGCAAGTATTTTGTGGGTATGCCCATTCCGGCTGCGGCGGGAATGCTGGCCGCAACGGTGCATCTTTGCTATGGATATCCGGTCGAGGCCTGGTGGGTCGCCATCCTATGGATTGCTATGGTGGGCACGAGCGGCTTTCTCATGGTCAGCACGTGGCGCTTCTGGTCCGGAAAAGAACTCAGCCTCTCCCGACGGCATCCTCGCCAGGTTCTGATTCTTATCGCGTTTGTACTGTTTGTGATTCTCAGGTTCTCCCAGGTAGTGCTATTTATCTGGGCCCTGGCTTACATGTTCTCCGGTATCTGGGCGCGGGCGGCCTACTCGTGGTCGCGCCGCCGGCGCTGGCGGTTGACGGGTACGCACACTCCTGTTTCGGAGCCAACAGCCACCGCACCGGAGCCGTTGGACGGGGTCCGCTGAACCGGTGTAATTTCCATCACCGAATCAATCCAAGCAAAGGACGCCTGTGTACAAGATTGCTATTGCCGGAGCCTCTACCCTTGTAGGCCGTGAGATGAAAGAAGCTTTGTCGGAGTCGCCTCTAGCAGCGGCCAGCTTCCTGCTGTTGGATGAGGATGAAGTGCAGGGTCAGTTGGACCAGGTCGGCGATGAAATTGCCCTTGTTCAGGCCATTGCACAGGACGCCTTCGAGCGCATCGATTTTACCTTCTTTTGCGGCTCTCAGGATCTGACCCGAAAGCACTGGCGTGAGGCGCTGCGTGCCGGTTCCACCGTGCTTGACCTCTCCGGCGCTCTCGATCTGGAGACCGGCGTCGTGGTGCGCGCACCCTGGCTCGGCTTTGAGGCTGCGGCTGTGGATCTGTTTACTCCAGCCGTCGTTCCGGCGCACCCAGCCGCACTGGCCCTGGCTCTGCTGCTCGAGCGGCTCCAGCAGGCTGCTCCGGTACGCTTCGTTGCCGCTACGCTACTCGAGCCAGCCAGCGAGTTTGGCCGGGCTGCGCTCGACGAGTTGCACCAGCAGACGGTGAGCCTGCTCAGCTTTCAGGGACTGCCGCGTGAGCTCTACGATGCACAGGCGGCCTATAACCTGCTCACAGGCCTGGGAGAGGCAGCCAAGGTTAGCCTGCGCTCGGCCGAGGCGCGGATTCGACGCCACTACGATGCGCTCTCAGCAGGACGCTGGCCTGCCCTGGCCCTTCAACTGGTTCAGGCACCGGTCTTCCACGGACATACCTTTTCGATTGCAGTCGAATTGGAGAGGCCAACGGAGATTGCCGCTCTCGAAGATGCATTGAGCGGCGGCCACGTGGATCTGGTGCTCGAAGACACGGATTCGCCCTCCAACCTTGCCGCCACCGGCCAGAACGACGTGCTGGTCAGGCTGCGTCCAGAGATCGATCCGGCTCCAGGCGTCCGCAACCCTACTCTTGTCTCCCGCTTCTGGCTTTGGGCCGCCTCGGACAACCTGCGCATTCAGGCGCAGAATGCCGTTGACTGCGCATTGGACCTGCGCCGGCTAAGGCCGCAGGGGACGGTGCAGTAGGCACGATCTACTTGTGAGTCCGCTTCCCTCTATGGCTTGGCCGCAAGCTTTGGCGGATCGGTAATGTACTCATCTCCGACTCGCGCTACGATCTGCTTGCGGCGATCGTCGAACAGCTTTAGCCGCTTCGTCAACTCAATGAACTCCTGCTTCTGCGCTGCTGTCAGCGGAGTCGCAGGCGTATTCATCTTGGTTAGTTCATCCAAGCGAGCTTGAAGCGGCGGCATTTCGCGGTCGATCAGCACGGGGCGAATCACCGTGACTTTTGCGTGGCCGCTGGCCAGCTCATTGCGGTTGTTCTCGCCCCAAACGGGCAGAACGCCCACGTGGCCAACTTCGACTCGAACTCCAGCTGGACCGTAGTCTTTGCGCACCGCTGAAAACAGACCGATCATTTCGTCACGCGGATCGCCGTCCTTGTCAGGCATCAGGCCGTCCACGTAGGTGCGCGACTGATTTGAGAGGAAATTCCCCAGCGAATAGAAAATGACCGTGTCGCGACCGTCTTGAGTGCGGTAGGTCTCGACTGGCTGCAAGACGTGCGGGTGGTGGCCGACAACCACCGACGCTCCGGCCTCCAGCATCTTGTGGGCCGTCTCCACATCCTCGGGGCGCGGCGCGGGCGCATACTCGATGCCCCAATGAATCGAAACCACCAGTAGGTCGCATTTCAGCCGCGCCTGTTTGATCGCCTCAAGCACTCCGGCCTCGTCTTCTCCCGGCGCGCCGCCCGATTCACCCGGATAAGGAAAGAAGTTCACATGCGGCTGATCGTCTTTGTCGGGATTGCGGCCACCGTTGAGCCAGCGGGTCATACCCAGCCAGCCGACCTTGATGCCGTTGGCCTCGACAACGACCGGTTGCCAGCTTTGATCCTTGGTATCGCCTGTGCCGACGAAGAGCAGACCTTCGGTGCGTAGATGCTCGCGGGTCTCTGCGAAGCCCGGCCACCCCTGATCCATCATGTGGTTGTTGGCCGATGAGACGATTTTGATACCATTGGCCTTCAGCGCATCGATCAAGACAACGGGCGCGTCGAAGAGAAACGGCTTCGACCCATGCGAATGCGCCGGAGCTACCGGCGTCTCAAGATTGACAAAGCCAAAGTCGACGCCCTTAAACACATCGGCAACATCGGCGAAGAGCGCGCCCCACCCAAGCGCCCCGTCCCCGGCTGCGGCGGCTGCGGCCCGCACCGGCTCATGCGGAATCACATCGCCGGAGACGGCAAAGCTTACCTGGGCCAGTTCGTGCGGATAAGGAACGACGACCGCTGCGAGGCGGCTGGAGTGGAATCCGACGAACAGTATAGGCGCTAGGGCCAGAAGAACTGAAAAGAGGCTGGCTATGCGCCAATGCCGACGAAATAGCGGGCCAAGCTTTGATGCCCCGTGAAGCGCGAAACTCGTCCAGAATTGTCTTCCAATCATCGCCCTACTCGTCGCCTGCGCCAATTCGCACCTCTTTCCGGCTGCAAGATCAAACGCAATCAGGATACAGGTTCAGTGCCGCTCGCTTCATTGAATCTCGCTTTTGGCTGTCGGCCAGATTGACGAGTGTATTGAAGTATTGTCGCGAAATCACCGGGGTTCATGGCTCGCTATAGAGCCTATCCGCAAATTGGTAGCGCCTTCATGTCAGCTGTTCAGTGGGTCTCAGACCCACGGGCTCTGCTGGCGGCGTGGACGCAGCCAGCAGAGCCGGTCTGGAGACACGGCGCTAGATTGCCTTCTCAATTTACGGATAAGTTCATAGCCGCTTGATAAATGCCAGCGCTTCTTTCAGTTGCGGAAAGAGCGCTTCTTCGGCCTTGAACTCCCGCGAATGCACGCACCGCCTCAGCCCGCGCATCTTTACCGGGTGCTTTAGGTGCAGCATCTCGTGGTAGAGCAGGTATTCAATGGCATAGCGGGGACTCGATGGGCGGTCAAAGACGCGGCTCACCACAATGGTGTTGTGCGCGGCATCGTAGTGGCCCAGCGAACGCTTGGCCATTCCTTCGCTCCATGTCAGCTCGGGCCGACCCAGGAGGCCGCCGAAGAATCGCACGTTCAGCGAATCGAAGACCTCTTCGAGATGGTAGAAGCGGCCTTCAGGGCCGAAGAAGCGCTTGTTGCCGCGCGCCCCGCGAATCAGTTCTGTCTGCCGGGTGACGGCGGCACTCGACGAAAAGCGCTTATAGCGCAGGTTGTGCGAGGCATCGATGGGCTTCTTGTAGAGCTTGGCTAGCAGAATGTGAGCGATGGCGCGGATCACAGACTCGTGCGCACCTTCCAGCAGATCGGAAAGACTGACCAGAATCTGTCCCTCGCGCAACCGTACTCTGGTATTCAGCGAGGTAAAACGCCGGAAACGGACCGCGATGGGAGGCATCGGCGCCCTGGGGCGCAGCGCCCGGTACTCTTCCTGAAAGATCGAAACGAGATCGGCAGCCACTCACTACAGCTTACAAGAACAGGGACTAGGGAACAGGGAAAGCGACTCGCTACAGGTGCGCGCGCAGCTCATGCTTTTCCAAGTTACAGGTGCGATGGAAACGTGAGTAGTTCGCCGAGCAGGGAAAATAGAGCCTGATTCGCGCGATCCTATTCCCTAGTCTCTATCCCCTGCTTTTTCACTTTGGCTCCGCGCGCTCTTGTCCGCGTTCGTCCTTGTGCAGATTGAAGTACTCGGTCTGTTCGTTGTCCAGACGTTTTGCCTGGTCAGCCAAGTCCTCGGCGCTCTCGATGGCCTCCTTGCGGGAGATGTCGAAGCCCGGCTCCCCGGCCAGCGCTCGCACCATACCAAGCCACCGCTGGCTGACTTCGTCGAGCGACTTCAGGGCCTTGCGAATGTCGGCCTTGCGTTCGGAGTAGACGTCCAGATTCGAGCCCAGCTCGTCCATCAGTGCGGTAAAGTCCTGCAACTCGCTGTCCAGCCGGCGAGCTCGCGCGTCAGAGCGCGAGCGTTTGGTGAGGCCCTTGATCGTCTCCGCATGTTCGTCCAAATATTTTGTATAGAGGGTGATTCGCTTGTTCGGGTCGATACCCGCCTCGCGGATCTCCTCAATCTGAGGTCCGGTGAGGGGCTCGCGCTTTTCTTTTTGTGGATGCGCAGTGGTTGCCACGATCAAACAGATCAGAATCATGGCAAGATAACGCAACTTGCACACGTTCATTTGCGGAAGACCTGCATCATGGCTTCGTTCTGCACCTGGCTCACCTGAGCCAGAGTCTCAGCCACCAGCGATTGGTCCTCAAAGCTGCTGGAGCGCAGCAAGCCGGTCAGCCGGAAGGCAGTGTGGCGCAATAGAATCTCGGTATTTCTCATCCGCTTGTCGTTCTCCGCCACTGCGAGGTGTATTTTGTGGGTCAACTCCTGAACCTGCCGTAGCAACTGCGAGGCCTTTTCCACGTCGCCCGCAGCATACTGCTGCACGCTGAACTCGGTCATCTCGTGCACCATTTGGGCATAGATGAAGCATTGTTCTCGAGGCTGCGCCTGACTGGCCTTGGCTGCCAGTGCGTCGATACTGTGCTGATCGAAGATCTTGTCGTCCAGGCCGGAAGCGCACACTGGAACCCCGGTCATCGAGAGGAAGACGAGGACTGCCGGAACCGCGAACCGCATGAGAGAGCCTCCTCTGCTGCGGACTTGCCCCAGGCCGTGACTATAAGAGCATTCGATGAGAAAATGCAAGCGGAAAGATTTGCGGTCTCACCGGCTCGAAGGTGCGGCGCCGTTCAGGGGAAGCACCGCTTTCAATAGCCATCATTGCACAGACTGCTTCTTATTTCCGAGCAATATGAGACGTTGTCGCGCTTGCCATTCCTGATTTGGATACTTTCCTGCCGCGGAATCGAGAAAATGCTGGTAGTAAGTGGCGGCGGCTGCCTTGTCGTGAAGCGTATCGTAGGTTGTCGCCCAAAGAAAATAGGTGGACGGGACCTCTGGAAGATACTTTGACCGCATGGTGAGAGCGTGGAGGGTGATCGAGGGCTGCGCGGTCTTTGACGCGGCAAAGGCAAGTCCGCTCCAGCCGTCGGCGCTGGCCGGGTCCAGACGGGTTGCCTTGTCGAAGGCTGCAAACGCTTCGGCGTACTTGAGCTGGCGGGTCAGGTTCTGCCCGTGCGCCACCAGCAACTCGGGGTCTTCGGGGGTGGCGGCTAGCAACAGAGCGTACAACTGGTCCGACCCGGCAGCGTCTCCAGCATCGGCCAGGACTTGCGCCAACATACGCGTAATCGCCGTATCTTTCGGATGGTCGGCGTGCAGTTTTTGAAATAAAGGCAGCGCCTCGGATTTGTCCTGCGCGGCCAGCACGGTAGCCAGTTGCGCGGTCAGCGTAGTGTCATTGGGGGACTGTTCAAGGGCCGCGCGGATGAGGGTCTCGGCCTCAGGATACTGCTTATGAACAATCAAAAGGTGGGCCAGGCCGGCGTTGGCCGGCGCCGACTTAGGGTTCGCGGCCAGCACGCGCCGGTAGGCCTTTTCGGCGGCTTCATATTGCCCTGCCTGGTCTGCCAGGTTGGCGGCCAGCAAGGTGTCTTCGGTGGTCTCGGGTGAGAGCTTCAGGGCTTCCAATAAGTCGGTCGAGGCCGTGGCGGGATCGCCGGAGCGGTCAATCTGGGCCAGTGCTCGCCATGCCTGCGCTTTGGCGATGGCTCCCGCAACGCCGGGGTCAAGGGCAGTGGAGGCAGCCAGTTCTTCTCGCGCCTCAGTGAGTTTGTTCTGGCGGGCCAAGAGCAATCCAAGCTCCGCATGCGCCTCAAAAGACTGTGGATTTGCCTCCACAGACCGCCGGTAAAGTCCGGCTGCGTCGTCCAGGCGATTTTGCGCGTCGGCCACATAACCCGCGTCGAAGAGCGCCCGTGCGTCAGCAGGATGAGCCGGAAGCCAGGCGTCCAGCTTTATCTCTGCTGCCTTCCAATCAGATTGGGCAATCGCCGCCTCTGCCGCCGCCACTTCTTCAGAGACGGCCTCTGGCGCATCAGTATCGGAAACGGCTGCAAGCGTCGGCTTCTCTGACTCTTGCGCGGAACTCTGGCCGAAGCCGGCAACTGGGGGCGAGATCAAGGCCAGCAGCAATGCGAATAAAGAAAAACGAAGCACGAGATACCTCTCTCAATAGTTTAACGGGCGCATGATCGTAGGACGGCCGCAAAAGGCCTTGGGCTCTGGTTGTAGGAGAGGGGAATTGAATCCTGTGGCGATGCGCTTTGAGGGATGCACGCTGAGTGCCTCTATCAATGCGTGTGCTGATGCCGATCGTATATCACTGCAAGATCTTTGTAATATTGATCTCTGTCAATGTTTTGGAGCCTCAATCGATCTAAAATTCTCTCATCTTCACAGGAGTTGAAGCATCAAATAAGAAAGGAACGCGGTGGTACGTTGCACGAACCGTAGCCTGTAACTGACTATCGGGGGGCATTTATGACACACGCTTCGATGCTGCACATTCCTCTCTCTTCCGCCTATCTCTGTCAGGACTGTAGCTGCGTTGGGAACTGCGCAAGGCAGTGTCCAGCGTGTGCTTCCGGGGTGCTGATGGCGCTCGCGCGCGTTCTGGACCGGGAAGCCGCGGAAGAGGTGCAACGGCCTGTTCTGGCCTTTCGCACCGCAATGGCGGCGTAGGTTTTCGTTTTCTGAAATTAGTTGCTGAGCGCTTGTGCGTGTCGGGACGATTGATGCGCGCGGAATGCTTGAGTGACATCAGCGCAAATGCAGCCGGGCAAATCCACAGGCCTCCAGCGCATGAAGTGTGTGGTGCGGCTTCAGCGCGTCCAGAGCTCACACGCGCTGCACTGGAACGGTGCACCCTATAATAAAGAATGGCTGTCTGCGCTCTGAGCCTCGCTGAGAGGACAAGGCGCGGCTGGTCGAATTATCGCCCGGTGCTTCCCTTTGAATGACGCCATCATCATCCGCGGCGCGCGGACTCACAATTTGAAGAACATCTCCTGCGAGATTCCGCACGGAAAGCTGACGGTGGTGAGCGGCGTGTCGGGTTCTGGGAAAAGTTCGCTGGCCTTCGACACGATCTACGCCGAGGGACAGCGGCGTTATGTCGAGTCGCTCTCTGCTTATGCGCGGCAGTTTCTTGAGCGCATCGAGAAGCCCGATGTGGATCTGATCGACGGTCTTGCTCCGGCGATCGCTATTAAACAGAAGAACTCGACACGCAACCCGCGCTCCACCGTTGCGACGGCGACCGAAATCTACGACTATCTGCGTCTTCTTTATGCACGCTGCGGCACGGTTCACTGCGTTCACTGCGACGGACTCGTCAAGCGCGACTCGATCGACGAGATCGCCGAGGCTACTCTGGCGCTGGGCGAGGGAACGCGGCTCAACGCTCTGTTTCCGGTGCGCCACGCAGAACCGGCATCGGAAGCTGAAGCCAAGCCTGCACGCCGCGTTCTAAAGCCCGCAGGGAAATCCGCGAGTAAGGCTCCGGCCAAGGTAGCCTCCGAGTCGCCGCTGACTGAAGCGCTGAAGGCCCGGCTGATCGAACTGCGTGCATCGGGATTCAATCGCCTCTACCAGAGCGGACAGATCTTTGAGTTCTCTACGCCCGAGTCGCTGCTCGATCTCGACTTTACTTTGCCGGTCTTTGTGCTGTTGGATCGCATTGTTGTCGGCGCCGAAAATCGCGCGCGCATTGTTGACGCCGCAGAGATCGCTTACCGCGAGGCAGGCGAGGTCACCTTTGAAGAGCTTCCGCGCGATGAGACCGTCGAGCGCGTGCGCCACCGCTTCTCCGGCGCGTACGAATGCAAAAGCTGTCATCGCGCTGGCCGCGAGCCCGAGCCACGTTTGTTCAGCTTCAATAATCCATTCGGCGCTTGCCCGCGTTGCCAGGGCTTCGGCAACACGGTGGATTTCGACCTGAATCTCGTCATTCCCGACAAAGGCCTCACGCTCAATGACGGAGCAATCGACCCATGGAACCGTCCCAAGTGCAGGCCTTGGTTTACAGATCTGCGCAAGCACGCTGCCGAATTAGGCGTGCCGCTCGACGTGCCGTGGCGCGATCTGCCGGAAGCGGTGCGTGAGATTGTGCTGCGCGGAAAGGGCAGCTTTGCTGGCGTTTATGGCTTCTTTGCACAGATGGAACGGAAGAGATACAAGCTCCATGTGCGTGTGATGCTCAGCAAGTATCGCGGCTACGCGGAGTGCCCCGACTGCCGCGGCCAACGCCTGCGCGCCGAGGCTCGTAGTGTCCGCATCAATGGCTTGAATATTTGCCAGGCGACCGCGCTGACCATTGCGCAGGCCAAGGAATTTTTTGGCGCGATTCGTCTTTCACCGATGCAGGAGGAGATCGCCGGCCCCATCCTCGAAGAGGTTAGGCAGAGACTCAATTTTCTCGACGCGGTTGGTCTCGAATACCTCACTCTCGACCGCCTCGCCTCGACGCTCTCCGGTGGCGAGGCGCAGCGCATTCAACTCGCCACTTCGCTTGGCTCACGGCTGGTCGGTGCGCTGTATGTGCTCGACGAGCCTTCGATTGGGCTGCACACACGCGACACGGCTCGGCTTATTCATATTCTCGAAGAACTGCGCGACCTGGGCAATACGATTCTCGTTGTCGAGCACGACGCAGATATTCTGCGCTCAGCCGATCATTTGCTTGACCTGGGACCAGGAGCGGGCGAGTTGGGCGGCCATCTGCTGGCCGAGGGAATCCTTGCTGAGATCGAGGCTGACCCAAGTTCGCTCACTGGCCGTTATCTCTCGGGCAAACTCTCGATCCCCGTGCCCACAAGACGGCGCGCGCCGGGAAAGGAGCGGCTGGTGCTGCGCGGAGCCGCTGCGAATAATATTCACTCGCTCGATGTCGAGATTCCGCTTGGAATATTGGTGGCGATTACTGGCGTCTCCGGCTCCGGCAAGTCAACGCTGGTGCATCAGATCCTCTATCGCGCTGTCGCGCGTGCGCTGGGCCAGTCAGATGGAGCGGATCCATCAAGCGTCTTCAGATCTTTGACGGGAGTTGAGCGGCTCAATGACGTTGTGCTTGTCGATCAAACTCCTATTGGCCGCACGCCGCGCTCGAATCCGATCACTTATATCAAAGGCTTCGATCTGATCCGCGAACTCTTTGCCGCGCAACCTGAAGCGAAGCGGCTCTCGCTCACGCCTGGGCATTTTTCATTCAATGTGCCCGGCGGCCGCTGCAACACCTGCGAGGGCGATGGCACGGTCACCGTCGAGATGCAGTTCCTTGCCGACGTCGAGCTGCCCTGCGAAGACTGCAATGGCACTCGGTATCAGACCAAGATCCTCAACGTCGATTACAAGGGAAAGAACATCCACGATGTGCTGCAGATGACGGTCAAAGAGGCGCTGCGCTTCTTTGCCGGACAGGCTCGGCTGCTGGAGAAGCTCGCAGTGCTCGACGAGATCGGCCTCGGCTACTTGCGTCTTGGCCAGTCGGCGACAACGCTCTCGGGCGGCGAGGCGCAGCGCGTCAAGCTGGCGGCGCATCTGGCCCAGGTGCGCGCAGCTAATTCAGTTGCAAAGCCTTCGCAGGCTAGCCGCGTCCTCTATATTCTCGACGAACCTACGACCGGCCTTCATTTCGACGATGTGTCGAAGCTGCTGACAGCCTTCCGCAAGCTCATCGACGGCGGCGGCTCGCTGGTTGTGATCGAGCACAATCTGGATGTGATCAAATGCGCCGACTGGGTGATTGACTTGGGCCCCGAGGGCGGCGAAGCCGGTGGCAAGATTGTTGCCGAGGGGACGCCCGAAGAGATAGCGGCGAATCTGCATTCGCACACTGGGAAGTGGCTGGCGCGGGTGCTGTAGGTTCTGCTTTTTCGAAGTTCAACAAAAATTAATGCCTGCACCGATCTCCCATCAAGCTAGGCGGATCGATGCAGGCGATTTATCACGACAAGCGCAAGCACTTGCTCTACCAGCCCAAAACGTATGCAAAAAGTAGCGGAGCCACGATGGAGGCGTCGGACTCGATGATGAACTTGGGCGTTGCCTCGCCCAGCTTGCCCCAGGTGATCTTCTCGTTAGGCACTGCGCCAGAATAGGAGCCGTAGCTGGTCGTCGAGTCGCTGATCTGGCAGAAGTAGGCCCAGAGCGGCACGTGTTCGCGCTGCAAATCCTGATGCAGCATGGGTACAACGCAGATGGGAAAGTCGCCGGCAATGCCGCCTGCGATCTGAAAGAAACCGAGTGGGGTTTTCGCCGTCGTGTTCGTGTACCACTCGGCCAGTTCCATCATGTACTCGATGCCAGTGCGGACGGTGTGGACATTCTTCACATCGCCGGAGATGCAGTGGCCGGCGTACATGTTGCCAAGAGTTGAGTCTTCCCAGCCGGGCACGAAGATCGGGAGATTCTTCTCTGCCGCGGCCAATAGCCAACTATCCTTTGGATCGATCTGATACGAAGGCTTCAGGTCTCCTGAGAGAAGAATCTTGTACATGAACTGGTGAGGGAAGAAACGCTCTCCAGCCTGGTCGGCGCGGACCCATTCTTTCAGAACTTCATTTTCGATGCGCCGCATGGCCTCCATCTCGGGGATGCAGGTATCCGTGACGCGGTTCATGTGGCGCGAGAGGAGTTTGGCCTCGTCGGCGGGCGTCAGATCGCGATAGTGCGGGACACGCTCGTAAAAATCGTGAGCCACGAGATTGAAAACGTCCTCTTCGAGGTTTGCCCCGGTGCAGCAGATGCCGTGAATCTTGTCCTGGCGGATCATCTCGGCGAGCGACAAGCCCAACTCTGCTGTGCTCATCGCACCGCCGATGGTGACGAACATCTTGCCGCCAGAGGCGAGCAGCGCGTTGTAAGCTTCAGCGGCATCGACGAGCGCCGCGGCATTGAAATGGCGATAATTGTGCTTGATAAACGAGGTAATTGAAGGCATAGCTCTTTTTCCGTTCTCCCAAACCTTAAGCTAACACAGCAGAATTGATGCAGCGTGAATGTGGACGTCCCAATCTTTCCGCATTGTTTACGGAAAAATTGAGACGCCATGAAGAATTGCAGGTGCGCTCCTACGCCTTCTTTGCTTCGAGCAAGGCGTTGACCTTGGCCATCACCTGGAAGGCGTCGGCGATGTAAACGACATCGGCCTTGCCGCGGGTCCAGCCGCAGTTGGGGTCGAGCGAGATGGCGCGCCGGTCGCCGATGAAGCGCCAGCCCACGACGTGCGGCTCTTCGCCGTGGCAGCAGGTGGAGAGGCCTTTGGCGTGGCGCGGCGTCGAGCCGGTTTGGCCGATCTGGTTCATGTGGGTGAGGAAGGGAAGCACTGGCTCGCCCTCGCCCCCCTGATCGACAAGAGACTTGCTGCTGCCTAATGAGGCGCTGGTGGCGTGCAGGAAGCCGAGAATTAGTTGGCCTGCCTCGGCCGCGTGAACCTGGCCGTCGGGCTGCTTCTTGGTCCAGCCTGCTCCGGCGACGAAGAGCATCTTGGCGTCTGGCCGGATGGTCTGCGCATCCGTGGCCGGGGCGCGAAGACCGCTCACGGTGGTGCGGA
>CAYVMS010000021.1:4342-22309 GCA_964452615.1 uncultured Occallatibacter sp. | reverse complement strand
TCATGTACGAAGAGTTTTACCCATTCTGGATGAATCACCGCGATCCGGAAGTTGCTTCAGCCAGACTAGCCCGGCGAGCACAAAATGTGACCCCAGTCTCTCAATCCGCATCTCATGAGTCATGAGTCAGGAAAAGGCAACCTTCGGCGCAGGCTGCTTCTGGGGAGTTGAGGCGGCGTTTGCGGCAATCCCAGGCGTGACGGCGACTGCAGTCGGCTATGAGGGCGGCTCGCTTCAGCAGCCCAGCTATAAAGACGTCTGCACGGATCGGACAGGACATGCCGAAGTAGTCGAGCTGAACTTCGACCCCGCCGTCGTCACCTACGAGCAGTTGCTGGACGCATTTTTCTCCCTTCACGACCCGACGACTCTCAATCGCCAAGGCCCGGACTGGGGCACGCAGTACCGCTCGGCGATTTTCTACCATACGCCTGAGCAGGAGGCGGAGGCCCTCGCCAAGATCGAGCAGCTCACCGCCGAGGGACGCTTCAAGCCCAAGCGCATTGTCACAAAGGTCGAACCCGCCCAGACCTTTTGGCGCGCCGAGGATTACCATCAGCGCTACCTGGAAAAGCGTGGCCAGACAAGCTGCCACATCTAGAGCATTGTCGGATTACTGTAGACTTCCGTGCCCCATTCCGCGTTTTTCCGCGGAATGGGTGGGAAACCCATAAAATTCTGGTCTGCACATTTCCCGAAAATGCACTAAGTCGTCCCGCCTCTCATGTGTCGAAGGCAGCGCCATCAATGCTAGATTGGATTCACTGGCTCTCCTGCTCTCAATGAATCTCACCCTGGCTCATATCGGCGCGCGACCCGGCTCGAAGGACGAGGTCGATGCTCTGACAGCGGTCTATCTTGGGCGATGCTCGGGGTTTGCGCACTGTAAGGCCGAGGCCTTCCGCACAGAGGAGGCACTGCTCGAATGGCTCAAAAAACTCGAAGGCCGCACGCCTGCCGTGGCTGTTCTGCTGGATGGCCGTGGGCGGCAGATGAGTTCAGAGGCCTTTGCCGCATGGCTGGGCGCGCGGCGCGACGATGGATGTCAGCAGATTGTCTTTGCCATCGGGCCGGCCAGTGGTTGGTCTGAAGCGGCTCGCAAGCGGGCCGACCTGCTGCTCTCGCTGGGTCCGATGACTCTGGCTCATGCGCTGGCTCGGCTGGTGATGGCCGAGCAGCTCTACCGGGCATATACAATCTTGACTGGCCACCCATATCACTCGGGACACTGACCACGTTCACTGACTATGACCGATTCGCGGCGAGGACTGATTCTGATCAATACCGGCCCCGGCAAGGGCAAGACCACTGCCGCCATGGGCACGGCTCTGCGCGCAGTGGGCAACGGAATGCGGGTGCTGATGCTCCAGTTTCTAAAGGGCTCTTGGCACTACGGCGAGCTGGACGCCGTGCAGGCCTTCGGCGGGAACTTTGTAATGAAGCAGATGGGCCGCGGATTCGTGAAGGTAGGCGGCGCGGAGACCGATCCGGAGGACATTCGGCTGGTGGAGGCCGCTTGGGAAGAGGCACGCGAGGCCATCTACAGTGGCGAGTGGGATATGGTGGTGCTCGATGAGATCAACTACGCCATCGGGTATGGAATGCTGGACCCGGCGGTGGTTGCCGAAGCACTGCGCGGGCGGCCGGAGATGGTGCACGTAATCCTGACAGGGCGCAACGCACACCCGTTGCTGGTGGAGATCGCCGACACGGTGACCGAGATGCGCGAGGTCAAGCACGCCTACGCGAAAGGGATTCTGGCCCAGCGCGGGATAGAATACTGAGAGTGAACAATCGTCGGCAGGCTTCCCCGCAAACTCCTCTTGGCCTCTGCTCCAAGCCGCTCACTGACCACTGTCCACTGTTTTCGAGAGGTTGAATGTCCTGGTTTAAAAGAGAAGGCGGCGAATATGGTCCCGGCCGCAAGGTTGCTGCGGAGACGGCTGAGTCTCGGGTGCGCACCGAGGGTTTGTGGATCAAGTGCATTGGCTGCCGGGCTGTCGTCTGGAAGGCGGAGCTTGAGGCCAACCTGAACGTCTGCCCGAAGTGCCAGCACCACTTCAAAATCGGCGCGCAGCAGCGGATCGATCTGCTGCTGGAGCCCGGCTACGAGCTGGTGGATGGCGGGCTGCGGTCGACCGATCCATTGAACTTCGCCGACATAAGGCCCTACAAACAGAGACTGCGCGCGGCTCAGAAACAGACCGGACTGGAAGACGCTATTTTGAATGCGGTCGGCCAGCTTGGGCCGCATTCTGTGGTGGTCAGCGCGATGGAGTACAGCTTCATCGGCGGCTCAATGGGCGCTGTCGTGGGCGAGACCATTGCCCGCGCCGTGGATCGGGCAAGAGTGGGCCGCATGCCGCTGATCGTGGTTGCCGCTTCAGGAGGAGCACGCATGATGGAGGGCGTGGTCAGCCTGATGCAGATGGCCAAGATCTCGACTGCGCTGGCTCAATTGGACGACGCAAAGGTGCCCTACATTTGCGTGCTTACCGATCCCACGACGGGCGGAGTCACAGCCAGTTTTGCCATGTTGGGCGATCTGAACATCGCTGAGCCGGGAGCACTGATCGGCTTTGCCGGGCCGCGGGTGATCGAGCAAACAATCCGGCAAAAGCTGCCCGAGGGCTTCCAACGCGCCGAGTTTTTGCTCGAAAAGGGGTTTCTCGACGCGGTCGTCCACCGGCGCGAGTTGAAGGGCTATCTGATTAGAGCACTGGGATTTCTGCGTTCATAAGCAGCTAAAATGGAAGCGAATTCCGCACTTTCAATCGATTACAAGAATTGGTACCTATATGCAAAATAATAGTTACCTGCGTTTTTGGTACGAAAAAGGGGCTTTTTCAACAAAACTTGATGGCTTTGGTTATAGAATATTGAGTGTTGTAGCGAAGCTATCTTTAATATTATGAACAATTTGTGTCAACAGTTAATGAATGTTTACCAGATTGGTGATGGAATTGCTGCTGCAATAAAATGGTAATCCGACTCAGCAAAAAGTTCCCCCTGCCCCCGGGTAGAGTGTGAGTCATCGGATCGGTTATCTTTTGTCTCAAATCACCTCACCATCCATGAGTGGTTCAACGTTTTCAACCTTTCGGAAGGAAAAGACGCATGATCCAAAGAGCAACGTATTTGCGGGCGCTGATACTCGGCGCGACGATGTGTGGGGGTCTTGTGACTGTTTCCTTGGCCCCGCGTGTGGCCCTGGCACAAACCAGTAAAGGAACTCTAACAGGTGTAGTCCGCGATAGCAGCGGCGCAATAGTCGTTGGCGCCAAAGTTACCGCCTCCGATGTCGCTACCGGCGAGGTCCGGGCTACAACAACGACTTCACAGGGAGCCTATCGGTTGGATGCGCTCACTCCTGGCCAATACACGGTCCACGTTGAATCGACCGGATTTGAGCAATTCGAAGCAACGAGCCTCACTGTTCCACCCTCGCTTGTCGTCTCCTACGACATCGAGTTGAAGCTTGGGCGTTTGAATGAGACCGTCTCTGTCAGTGCCGATAATGTTTTGCTGGATCAGGAGAACGGCTCCCTCTCGCAAACGATATCCGGTGAAGCTCTCGCCAAGTTGCCAATCTTCACGCTCAACCCGTTTGAGGTATTGACGACCGTCCCCGGCGTACAGCTTGTGAGCAATACCCAATTCACAAACGGCGTGGAAATTCAGGTCAGCGGCGCTCGCCCCCGCGCGAATAATTTCATGATCGATGGTGAGGAGATCAACGACGCCACCATTGCCGGCCAGGCGGTGCAGCCGAATATCCCCGATATGTATTCCGACGTGATTGTCTACACGCACAATCCGCCTGCGGAGTTTGGGCGCGCATCGGGTGGCGTAGCGAACCTGATCACCAAAGGTGGTACGAATACCTTCCACGGCTCGTCCTGGGAACTTTATTCGGGATCGGGTCTGAACTCGACCGACGGGCAAGAGAGGCAACTGACTCCACAAAGCCGGAGCAACAAGCCGCGTTACGATCAGCACCAATTTGGCTTTACGGCAGGCGGTCCAGTCATCAAGGACAAACTTTTTGCCTTTGGCGCCGCGCAGTGGTCGCGCTACTACGGCAACGAGACCGCCCAGCAGGTCACCTTGCCGAACGCCGCGGGTGTCGCACTGCTGCAGACCCTAGCGGCCGGCACCGGGGTGACGGCCACGAATGCGGCGCTGATGCTTAAGTATCTCTCAAATGCTTCGTATCTCAATACCTTCGCAGACTTCGGAGCGACAGCCCCGGCAGCTCTCGGGGCGGCTTGCCCCGCATCGCAACCTGCTTGCGTTTTGGGAATCGATTCCTTCTTGCGTCCAGCGACCACGGAGCAGAATCCCGATACACAGTGGACCTACCGAATCGATTACACCCCCTGGACAAAGGACACATTTACTGCGCGCTACCTGCATGATCGCAGCAGCCTCACGCCTGATTTTTTCGCAAATGGCTCCTCTTTGCCTGGCTTTGACACCCTGCAGGGCGGCTTCTCAGAGTT
This sequence comes from uncultured Occallatibacter sp., assembly GCA_964452615.1. Taxonomy (GTDB): domain Bacteria; phylum Acidobacteriota; class Terriglobia; order Terriglobales; family Acidobacteriaceae; genus Telmatobacter. The sequence continues at coordinate 17,807 of CAYVMS010000021.1, read as the reverse complement.
GGGCCAGGGAACGTGGACCCACATCCTCTCTACGCACTTTTTGAACGAGTTTCGCGCCTCGGAGACGCGCCTCTCCTTCGCCTTCTCGCCGACTGCGCAGACCTTGGCAAATCCGCTATATAACTTCCCGACCATCGAGACCCCCGAAATCCAGAATCTCGGATTTGACCAGACGGACTTCCCGCAAGGCCGGGGACAGGACATGTATCAGTTTCAGGACACCGTTTCCTGGACACATGGCCGGCATACGCTGCGCGCAGGCGCGGACATCGGCCGCCGCATCGAGAAGGATCTCAACGCTATCCCCGTCAATGGCGTGCTGAGCTTTGCCGATGGGGGGAACGGTTCGACCGGAGTTGGCAACTTTCTGCTGAACCAGCTCGGTCCGTCGGGGACTGCCAGCCGCACATTCGGCAACCCCGACGTCGATCCGCACAGTTGGCGTTCAGGCATCTTTGCCCAGGACGATTTCAAGTTCTCTCCGGGTCTCACTCTCAATTTGGGCGTGCGTTGGGACTACTATACCAACCCAGATAACTCACTGCCCTACCCGGCGATCAATCCAAGTTCCGCTGCCACCCTTTATGGGCCTATCAATACCGTCTATAAAGTCGCCGGGAACAAGACCCATTTTGCGCCTCGTGTGGGCTTTGCATACACGCCGCGTCAAGGCAAATGGCTCGCCGACGGCAAGACGGTTGTCCGTGGCGGCTTCGGGATTTTCTTCGATCCCGAGTTCACCAATATCACAACGAACAACGCCGATACGGCCCCCAACGTTGCCGCTGGGGAGATCCAACAAACTAACACTGTCATAGGCAACGCGACGGGGCTGCTGGCGACGATTAAGCCGCAGGTGAGTCCGTTTTCGACGGTCGAAAGCGTGGTCAACAATCTGACCTCGCCCTACTCTGAAGAGTGGAACCTTGGCGTTGAACGCGTGCTGCCAGGGCAGATCGCCTTGAGCGTTACGTATGTCGGCAGCCGAGGCGTGAAACTGTTTGCCAACCAACAGTACAACTACGAGGACTTCAACACCGGGGAGCGGCTCGATCCGACGCGAGGCGTGATCATCGCTCGGGGCAACTTCGCAGACTCGAGGTACAACGGCCTGGAGGTGGGCGGGAAGCACAATTTCAGCCACGGGCTTGCGGTGACCGGTTCATACGTCTACAGCAAGAGTCTGGACGACGGCTCCGATATCTTTGCGCCCGACTCTTCGCCAACTTCGTACAGCGCGAACCTCGCCCCCGGTGGCCGCCACCAGGACTGGGGAAATTCAGTGTTTGACCATCGCCAGTATGCGGCGTTTACTTACGTCTGGAGCCCTGCGGGGCTACATTCGGAGAGCAAAGGTTTCGACGCTCTGCTCAGCGGAGCGACCCGGCATTGGACGATCTCAGGTGCTTCGCGCTTTCAGTCCGGCGCCTATGCGAACCTGAACATATACGGCCTGGACACCAATGGGGATGGAAGCGTTGCGAATGACCGGCCGCTGCTTGGAAGCAAGAGCGCACCTATAGACTCGGTTGGTATTGATGGTATTTACCTGGGTTCCCCGGCGGTGCCGGGTACTTACTACGATTTAGCGGCAAACAACCAGACCGGGGCCATCAATCCCGTGACCTCCTCCGCAGTGCACTGGCTGATTCCCTATGGGCCGCAATTCGTCTCTCAAGAGATTGGGCGCAACTTCTTTCTGACACCGGGCTCGCTCTATAACGACATAGCACTCGAAAAGGCGATCCCGACAAGGCTGCTTCACCTCGACCGCGGGCAGTTCGTCCTCCGCGCCGAGGTCCAGAATCTTGCCAATCACAATAACCTCAACTACCCCTGGCTCAGCAGTAACGACAATTACCAGAATCTCGATCTTCTGAACGTGGGAACGCCCGTATTTCTCAACAGTCCAGCAGCACGCGAAGGCAGCGGCAGCACTGATCCAAGTGAGAACCGCGCCCTGCGGTTCTGGGCTAAGTTCACGTTTTGAGCGTTTCGGGAAACAAGCATGAACAACAATGGCGCCCACTTGGGCGCCATTGTTGTCTTGAGATTGGCTTAATTCAAAAATGCGATGACGCGGCCGCGCTTCAGATCCGCATGGGCATCAGGACGTAGCGGTACTTGTACTCGGCTTCGGGGTCTTCGGGGCGCATCTGGCCGGCGGACTGGGAGTCCTTGAACTCCAGCCGGACCTCACCCTCGTTGTTGAGAGCCTTGAGAAAGTCAATGATGTAGCTGGAATTGAACCCGACGGCAATCGGGTCGCTGGAGTAGGGCGTGTCGATCGTGTCTTCGCTCTCGCCGGACTCGGTGGAGCTGGAGCTGATTTTGAGCTCGTTGCTCTCAAGCCTCATGCGGATGGCGCCGGATCGCTCGTCGGCGAACTGTGCGACACGCTGGATAGCCGCGGCGAGTTCACTGGAGCGGACGACAGCAAATTTGGTGTTGTCGCGGGGCATGACGGCTTCAAAGTTAGGGAACTGGCCGGAGAGTTTGCGGGTGCTCAGAGTGCGATGGCCGATGCGAAAGAATAGCGTGTGCTCGTCGTCGGCGAATTCGACCTTTTCGGCATCCGAGTTGGAGAGCAACTGCTGCAGCTCCTGGAGTGCTTTGCGGGGAATCAAGACGCGCTTCTCGCCGCTGATGCCTTCGAGGGTCTCGTTGGGCTTCTCAACAAATGACAACCGGTGGCCGTCGGTGGCAACCATGGCGAGCGATTCAGCCTTGATGACGAGCAACGCGCCGTTGAGGGTGTAGCGCGACTCTTCGTTGGAGATGGCGAAGATGGTGCGATTGATGAGTGTCTTGAGCGCCGCGGCCGAGATGCTGGTAACGGCGACTGTGGGGAACTCGGGAACCTGCGGGTAGTTGGCGCGGGCCATGCCGACCATCTTGGTGTTAGAGCGACCCGAGCGGATCTGTACCCAGTGGTTGTCGAGAAGCTTAATCGAAATGTCGCCGTCGGGAAGTAGCTTGACGTAGTCGTAAAGTTTGCGAGCGGGAATGGTGCAGGCTCCGGGCTTCTTGACTTTGGCGGGGGCGCTGGTGCGCATGGCCTGGTCGAGATCGGTAGCGGTGATGCTGAGCTGGTCGCCATCGGCCTCGATGAGGAAGTTCGAGAGGATGGGAATGGTGGTCTTGCGCTCGACGACGCTTTGTGTGGCGGTGAGCTCCTTTACCAGGTCCTGACGGGTAACGGTAATCTCCATTGCTGCTCCCTGCGCGGCTGGTTTCTCCACTTCAGTTTCGACGATCGACATGAACCCCACCCCTGCCTTGCGGCTATCGAAAAGACACAATCCAAGCACATTGCGCGCTGGCCACACTTTACAACAAGTCACGGCCCTGCGGAAATACCTATCTTTTCTTCTTCTTGATTGTATTCACGTCTGCGGTGTTGTGCGCGTGGAAAAGAGGGTGGTTGTCTGGATTCCGTGGCACCTGGAGTTTGGCGATGCGGATTGATGTTTCTCTCATCGCACCCTGACCGCAAAAACGAGAGATGCCGCAAGGTGGACCACCCAAAGCAGGTGGTTTGGGAAGTGAGTGCCGGAGGCGCGACGGGTAGTGGGAAAAGGTATAAGAGATTAAGAAAAAAGATAGTAGTACCCGTCGTTCAGGCAGGAAATGTGGAAATTAGGGTGAAAGGCTTTGGTGGGAAGAGTTTAGTGGGTGGGTGAGTTTTCTAAATTATGGCTGTGGAATTGAGGAGTTTTGGAAAAAGGGGATACGGGTGGGGTGAACGGTCCCTAGTTTCCCAAGATTCCCAGAGGGGACCGCAAAAGGGCTGTGTAAAGCAGACGGTTTGTGTGAAAAGTGCGTCCGGATGCGCGTGGAGCAAGGGGTTGGAAGGGACGAGCTATGCACAATTGGCGACTCGATAGAGGCTAAGGGAAGAGAGTGAGGGACGCAGGTTAGAGAGAGTAGCGGGGTAGATTCCCGGCCCCAGTTAGAGTTCCCGATCCTGAACGAACAGGATCGAAGAATCTCGATTTGATGGGATTTATCTTGTACGAACCCTAGACTTGAACGGGAGGGTTCGAGAATGGGCATCGATATAGGGCGGCTGGAGGATCAGTTGCTACAGATGTCTGGCGAAGGTACGCCGGGGCGAGAGTTCTGCGATGCCATCTCTGAACTGGCCAGGACAGGGCGCTTTGCGCAGTTGCGCGAGGTGCTTCCCGGCATTGTGTACGACGAGCTTTGGACACGCTATCAGCAAGATCCGGCGGCATTCGTGACAGGGTGGCGGATGCTGGCGCAGGAAATGCAGCAAGGGTTTATTCAACATGCGCGGCAGCGCCTCACTTCGCTGACACAGTTGCAATATGCCAGGTGTGACGGACCGACGCCTGCCTGGCAGGAGATCCAGCGTGCTCTCGATGGTCAAGAGAACGACCTGCTGCGCACAGCTTTTGCCTTGGAGTTGCTGGAGTTGGTTGAGCCAGCGGTCTTTCGGGCTACACATCTGCGTGAGTGTGTTGTCGCTGCGCCCAGTTCAGAGGAGGCCGACCGGTATCTGGACGAGGCAACCCGCTGTTATTTTTATGGGCTGTTCACGGCTTGCGCGGTGATGTGCCGCTCGGTGTTGGAAGAGGCTATCAAGCAGAAGTTGCCGACGGGGCTGACTCAACTGGTGCGGACGCGCTACCGGAATACAGCCACACTGGGCAATCTCTTGCATGAGGTGAACAACAACCTGCAAATGACTGGCTTTGACGCGGATTTTCCGCGAGTAGCCAACCTGGTGAATGATACGGGAAAGAAGGCTGTTCATCAGGGGCTGCTTTCGGAGGATGAGGCCCGGAGTTGCCTGCAAAACGCACGCGAGGCGCTACAGTTGCTGCTGCAGGGTTAAGGGTTCTCTGCGCTGCCAAGGACGCAGCTCTTATACTTAGAACTTCATGTCCATCTCCTATGCCGCAGCCATTGAACAACTGAATGCTATGGTGCCGGAGCTGTATTCGCAGCCGGGTCAGCCTAGGCGGAAGTTTTCGCTGCATGAGATCGGCGTGCTGTTGAGTGAACTAGGCAATCCACAGCGGCGGATTCGTTCAGTGCTGATTGCTGGGACGAACGGCAAAGGGTCGACAGCCTCCACGCTGGCATCGATTCTGACAGCCTCGGGGATGCGCGCCGGCCTCTACACATCGCCACATCTGGCGCGGGTCAACGAGCGCATCCGCATTGGCGACGCGGAGATCAGCGACGAGGCGTTTGCGAGGCTGTTCTTTCTCGTTCAAGATGTGGCAAAGAAGCTGGTTGAACAAGGCAGGCTGCCCCAGTTTCCCAGCTTCTTTGAGGTCTTGACGGCGCTGGCGCTGCTCTACTTTGCCGAGGCGGAGGTTGAGATTGCAGTGCTGGAGGTGGGCATGGGCGGGCGGCTAGACGCAACCAACATCGTCGATCCGTTAATCTCGGTGATTACCGACATTTCGCTGGATCACATGGAGTGGCTAGGCTCGACCATCGGCGCTATTGCTCGCGAAAAGGCCGGGATATTGCGCCGAGGCGGGACGCTGGTTACTCTGCCGCAGCATCCAGAGGCTAACCAGGCACTGGGCGATGCGGCAACGATGCTTGAGGTCCGTGCGGTCAACGCCGCGAACTATATGCCAGAGAGCATTGTCGGAACCGTGAGCGCCTATGAGGTTGAGGTGCTTGGTGAGCGGATCGAGGTGGTTTCACCTCTGCGCGGCGTGCACCAGCAGCGGAATGTGGCGCTGGCCATTGCAACAGCCGTGGAGTTGAAGACTGGGCGCGGCTTTCCGATCACAGCGGAAGGCATCGCCGGAGGGATTCGGCAGACTCGATGGCCAGGACGTCTGGAACGTATTGAAAATAATGGCGTGGAGTGGATTCTAGATGTTGCGCACAATCCAGCAGGAGCCTGGGCGTTGCGCGCAGGAATCAGCGCTCTTGTGTCGAAGAGGCCGCGGACGTTAATCTTCAGTTGCCTGCGCGACAAGCCGGTGGCGGAGATGGCGCAGATTCTTTTTCCTCTCTTCGAGCAGGTGATCCTGGCGCCAATCCACTCTGCACGGGCTGCCTCGATGGATGAGTTGGAGACCACGGCGCGGGCGACGGGGAGTATTGCTGTTAAAGCGGAGTCTCTAAGAGAAGCTATGAAATGGGCCACGGAGCGCGGAAAAGGTGGGGTGGTCGTCGTCTCAGGGTCGGTCTACTTGGTGGGCGAGGCACGATCACTGCTGCTGGGCGGAGAAATGGAAGGGCTTGAACGATGAGAGAGCGCCCCAATCCACTGCCGTGGATTTATTGCTGGCGGACCAATGTCTTCCATTTGCCTTTGTTTGTGGTGATTACGGCGGTGTGTGGAAGCCTGTCGTTGCTGGTCTCGCTGGTCGACAAAAAGGGCGACATTCAACACCGCATCGCACGCATCTGGGCACGTGGTTGCGTCTGGGCCGCCGGGGCAAGGCTCAAGATCGTCGGTGAAGAGAATCTGCGGAAGCATCCGGTGGCAGTCTACGCCTCGAACCACACATCCTACATGGATACGCCGGTCATCTTCAGCGCGTTGCCCTTCCAGTTTCGCATTCTTGCGAGGAAGGAATTATGGCCTATCCCATTCATAGGATGGTACTTGAATAGATCTGGACAAATTCAGATCGACACCGCCAACCCGCGCGCCACACTCTCAAGCCTGGGCGCGGGAGCCAGGGCGCTACGCTCCGGCATGGCGCTCTTTGTCTTCCCTGAGGGGGGACGGACCACGAACGGTGAATTGAAGCCATTTTTGTCCGGTGCGGCGTATTTGGCGATTCGGGCACAAGTGCCGCTGGTGCCGATTGCGCTGAGCGGAGTCTACGACCTGCTGCCAATTCACACGCGCCACTTTTTCCCGGGAGAGGTGACTCTCAGCGTGGGTGAGCCGATCGAGACTGCGGGGATGACTCTGCGGCAAGCCGAGGAGTTGACTGGGAAATTGCGGACCGCGATTGAGGAGTTGCGCACTCCGCGGATGCAAGGGCTTCCGTCCGAGGGAAGCAGGCAATCTGCTGTGATGCACAGCTAGAGCGGGACGATCCCGCCGTGCTGGCCAGAGCACGCTTCCATTGCCGAAGATGCGCAGACAAAGGTCATTTGCGATAGTAGACCATATCCAACTTGGCGACTAACGACTCCTGATCAAACGGCTTCATCAGGTACTCATTGGCCCCGTTGGCCAGCGCTCGCTGAATGTGGTCGACATCTGTCTCTGTGGTACAGAAGATCACAGCGGGCTCTCGGCCTCCGTCAGTGTGGCGCAGAGACTTGAGGAATTCCAGGCCGTCCATGACCGGCATGTTCCAATCGAGCAGGACGACGTCCGGCATCCGGCCCCGGCACTTCTCCAGGGCTATCTGTCCGTTCTCGGCCTCATCCGTCTCGAAACCAAGGCCAGAAAAGATCTTTCGCGCGATCTTCCTGACCAGGGCGGAATCGTCGACGAGCAGACACAACCCAGGGATCGCATTCGGCGCGAGCCCTCCGTCAGCACCAGTATTAATTGAGTTCAACACGATCTCTACCATCCCTCTTTGCACTGTATAAAGCCGCATCGGCTCTACCCACCCACTCGGCCAGGGGTTCCCCAGGGTCATAGCAGGCAGCTCCGATCGAAACCGTTGTGGGTGTGATGGGCGGGGTAAGCTCTATCACGAGAGGCTCTTTGGCCAGCGTCTCGCGAATGTTTTCCGCCACACTGACGGCAGCCTTCCCATCTGTATTGGGCAAGATGATGGCGAACTCTTCGCCGCCATAGCGCGCTACGTGATCTCCACCGCGCACAGCTTTTTGAAGGGTCTGGGCCAGGTGGCGAAGGACAATGTCGCCCGTCTGGTGCCCCCAGGTGTCGTTGACCTTTTTGAAGTGGTCGATATCGATCATCAGCATTGACAGTTCATCGCCACTGTTCATGGCTTCACCGGCAGATTTGCGGATGATGGTATCGAAGGATTTGCGATTCGCCACGCCAGTGAGCCCATCCAACGTGGAGTCGAGAATCGCACTCTCAAGGTTGCGCTCGAGAGCCTCGATCTTGCCTGCGGATTCGCGCATGCGAAGGCCGACGTACTCGGTTCGGCCGGCCATATTCTGGCTTTCCTGGACCAAGGTCTCAATCAGGCTCTTCAAGTTCCCCAGACTCTCTCCCAAGCCTTGTGAGGCAAAGCCCCGCAAGGTATTGCCGAACTGTTCTGCGTCACCTCTGGCCAAGGCGGCTATGCCGACAATGTCCTGCAAGGTCTGCAAAGCATGCGTCGAGATCTCGCGTACAGCTTGCGCCTCTTTAGCCGACGAAACGAATGTTGCGTACAAATCCTGGAGTGTGTTCTCGTTGAAGGCTGCATTGTTGGAGATGAGGACGTCGATGGTTCGCTGGAGATTAGGGCTCTGGCCGGCGTGATACTCGTACCAAATTGCGTAGTTGGCCGGGGTCGTCGGGATTTCATACCGCTGCATTGTTGCAATGGCGGAGTCTGCGATGGATCGAGCCTTGGTAAGTTCATCAACAGACATGTACAGCCTCCAAACGTCCGCGAGCAAAAGGTACAGCTTTGGCAGCGAAACCGCCAGACTTGCTTTCTATCGGCGCAATGATGTCTTTTCGATAGTGAACTTTGAAGAACTTTGGTTCTTTTCACAGACTCGTCCCCCGTCTTCTCGCCTATTACTATCGAGGGCAAGGGCGAAAGGATTGAGCGGGGTTGGGGTTAAGCCTGCTGGTACGAGGGATTGACATTGCTTGACACTGCTCTATCGCATTTGGCTCGGGCTGTGATATGACTGTTTCTGCCATGTGCGTTCACGTCGCAATTCCCGAGCCAACCAGCAGCGATCCGGCATACAATCAGAGATCCTTGCCGCCCTATCTAGCCGCCCTCCGTTCCGCAGGAGCAACCCCTATCATCGTTCCTCTGCATGAGCAGCAAGACCGCGTTGCCCGGTTGCTTGCTGGTGTGCAGGGAATCCTGCTGCCAGGGAGCAAGTTCGACATCGACCCGCAAAGATATGGAGAAGATCCGATCCCTGACTGTGGTGAGGCGGACGCCGCTCGCACGGCTGTCGACGAACTGCTGCTGCAAGAGGCATTTAATCTGCGTAAGCCGATCCTGGCGATCTGCCATGGCGCGCAAAGCCTGAACGTCTGGCGGAGCGGGTCGCTGGTGCAGGATCTGAAAACCGCCGTCGATCACCGTCCAGGCCGGGAGGTGGTCGAGGCGCATCCGGTCCAGATCGAACCTAAGTCGCGGCTGGCAAGGCTGATTCCGCAGGGTTATCCGGCAGAACCACAGGTCAACTCCAGCCACCATCAGGCGATCCGAATCGCAGGGGATAGCTTATTGGTGAGCGCGGTCTCGCCGGAAGATGGCGTGGTGGAGGCGGTTGAATTGAACTCACCCGATCATTTCGTGATGGGGGTCCAGTGGCATCCCGAGCGGACCTACACGCTGAGCGCCTTCTCCCGCGCGATCTTTGCGGCGTTTGTTCAAGCCGCGGTGGTGTGGCAGCCGCGGCCAATCGAGGAATCGGTCGCACGGTCGTGAGCGAGGCAGTGGGTTCCATTGGCGTTCGGCTCAATGTGCTCCTGGAGAAGAGCGGCCTAGGCGCGTTGGGCGCCAAAGAGGCGGAGCGCTTCGAGAATTATCTTTCGCTGTTTATTCGCTGGAATGGACGCCTCAACCTGACAGCCATTCGGGATGAAGACGGAATTCTCTCCCGCCACTTCGTCGAGTCGATCGCCTGTGCTCGCGCTTTGCCCTCTGGAATTGTCACGCTACTAGACTTCGGCTCAGGTGCGGGGTTGCCAGGGATACCAATTGCGATCTGCCTCCCGGAGATCTCAGTGACGCTGGCAGAGTCCCAGGGAAAGAAGGCAGCGTTTCTCAACGAAACAGTACGGGTGCTAGGGATTGCCGCTAAAGTGCACTCAGGGCGTGCCGAGACACTTCAAACGGAGTTTGATTGCGTAGCGCTGCGGGCGGTGGACAAGATGGAAGTGGCCGTTCAGAGCGCCACTCGGCTGGTTCGCTCTGGAGGCTGGCTCGCGTTGATGACCACGGACGGACAACTTGAGCGGCTGAAGGAAGTGGCTGGCATGGAGTTTTCCTGGACGCAGTTGGTTCGAGTGCAGGATGGCAGCGAGCGGTTGCTGGCTCTCGGTGAACGACGGATCAGTTTGCCAGCTTGATTAGAGCCAGCTTGCGGACCGAAGCGAGATCCTTCTTAGCCTTCACCATAAGTCGCAGACCGGTCCCTTCCGTATAACGCGGCGCCTCGTCAAGGAGCTTGAGAGTGGATTTGGGAAGGTCGCTCTGTTTGGCGGCGGCAACTGCCCTGTCGCCAAGGACAAAGGCGACGCGAAAACACCCGTCGCAAGGGCCGAGAGAGGCAATGATTCGCTTCTTGAGCTTAAGCGGAGGGACCAGCCGTACTTCGTCGAGCTCGACTTCCACTCCTGATCGGCGACTCCTTGTTCGTCGAGCCAATCGACTAATTGCTTCCACAACTCAGATGTTTCGCCCAAGACCGCGGCGACTTCCTCAGGTGCGGGCATGGTGCTTCTGCCGACGAAGGCGTTTGGAGTGTCCATATTGATCCTTAGTGCGCCACGAAATATCGTTGTATCGCGAAGATTCGACATTGGCCGATTCAAGGCAATCAGATCCGCTCCGCAATGATTTGCCTTGCGGTGTTGAGTACGGGGCCTGCTTCGGAGTTCCCAGATGCGATTGAGCCTAGAGCCGCCTCCAGCTCATCCAGTTCGCGGCGATCAAAGGTCTTGGCAGCAAATTCATTTCTACCCCAGGTGCGCAGATTGGGCAAATGCAGATGGGCCATTTCCCGCGAGGGCTTCTCAAGAATAAGTGCTTGGCTCCGCCGCAATCGCCACCCGGTCTCAGCGAAGCCAGTGCTCAGAATGGTGCCCACATTCAGGGTTTGACCGTAGTGCCTCTGCATCTCAGCGACCAGTTCGTAGTAGCGATGAAGTGCGGGGTGATCGGATTCGATCCTCTCGGTCTCGTGAATCAGCAGTGTCGCGTGAGGCGCGGCGATGTCTGCCCAGATCTGCAGAGCCTTCAGCGGTGCAGATAGATGCGTGAGCAAAAAGCGGCAGAAGAGCAGATCGGGCGTTTCAACTGGAAATGGTGTTAATAGGATGTCGTGGCTCAAGAACTCGAGATCTGGATGATTTTCCTGCGCCTCGGTTATATATCGGTCCGACGAGTCAAGTCCAATGGTTCGTTGTGGCTTGAGCATGGAGGCGAGCAAATGTGTTGTCCAGCCGGGCCCACAACCAAGGTCGATTGCAAGCCGAGGCCTACGTGCTCCGCCATGGTCGGAGTGAGCCTCCAGCAAGGCGCGAGTCTCTGGTTCGTAGAGATCTGCGAGGCGGCGCAGGCGGCGGCTGGCTTCCTCATTATCCCCAAAGGTGTAAGGCATTATGCGAAATTATAAACACACTGCGATGTAGCTCTTTTGAGCGGATCTGCAGTGTGCGGCTAATAGTAGCAAAGGAGTACGCGCCCTCTTGTTCCACGTGAAACATCCTGGGAAGGCTTTCCAGAATAGGATCCGTTCCACGTGGAACAAAGACCAGATGGACCCAAATTGGGCGCAATCTCAAATTGGAAGAGTTTTGAAGATCGCCAGTTTTTTGGCTGAATTTCTCCCATTAAATGAGAAAGTTTTCCACTGTTCGGCGCTTTTTCGACTCACTCAGCTAAAGATGGATAGGATGGACGGAAGCTTTTATCTTGCATGGGTTTGAGGGAAGCCAGCAATTTGCTGAACCGGCGGCTTTCCACAGCTTCGCAGGGTTCTCCACAACGCAAGCTGCTATCCCAAAATCGCGCTTGCCGTTAGTCTGAAATCCCATGTGCAAGATCATCGGTATTGTGAATCAAAAGGGCGGCGTCGGAAAAACCACCACAGCAATCAACCTGGCTGCATGTCTGGCAATTGAAGGCCTGCGGGTCTTGTTGGTGGACTGCGACCCGCAAGCGAACTGCTCCTCAGGGATCGGTTTTCAGCGAGACGACAACCGGCGCTCGATTTACGACGTGCTGATGGGCGACTCCCCGGCGGATCAGGTGATTCTGCCGACAGAGATTGCTCTTCTGTCTCTGCTGCCCGGCTCCAAGAACCTGACAGGCGCAAATATTGAACTCGCATCATCAGAGGACCGGGCTCTGCGGCTGCGGCGCGCGCTGGAGCCGGTCAAAGAGAGCTACGACCTCATTATTCTGGACTGCCCGCCGGCGCTCGACCTGCTTACGCTCAATGTTTTGAGCGCAGCGGGCACGCTGATTGTGCCGATGCAGGCGGAATACTTTGCCCTGGAGGGGATCTCCGAGCTGATCTCGACTCTCGAACGGGTGCGCGCTGCCTTCAATCCAGAACTCACAATCGAGGGCGTGCTGCTGACGATGTACGATGACCGGACGAACTTGGCACAGCAAGTGACTGAGACATTGCGCGAGTACTTCCGTGAGCGGCTCTTCCAGACTGTGATACCGCGCAATGTACGGCTGGCCGAGGCGCCCAGCCATGGTAAGCCTGTAGCTCTCTATGACGCTCGTTCGCGGGGAACAGAGGCGTATTTCGAGCTGGCTGGGGAGTTTATGGCACGGAACGGAATTGAGACTCCGCGCAAAAAGGGACCGGTAGCTGCTGAGCCTGAGACAAAGGCACGGGTCTTGCCAAGCTGCTAACGGCGAGAGTTATCTAGGTTGCTGCAGATCGAAGAAACTCAATTTAATGAATGCTTTATATGCTCCGGTATGTTTTCCGGAGCCAAAGGATATTGAACAATGACCATCGTTGCTGCTACCGATATGAAACGCCGCGCCCTGGGCAAGGGCCTGGATTCTCTGCTGCCGCGTGTTGCCTCCGCGCCGGCCCCGGCTGCCAAAGAGTCTGAGGGGGGCAGGCCGCTTGAGATTCCCCTCGAAAAGATCGACCGCAATCCCTTCCAGACACGCTCCCAAATGAACGAGGAGCTGTTAGCCGAGCTGGCTGCATCCATCACCGCAAACGGAGTGGTGCAGGCGATTCTGGTGCGTCCGCTGGCAAATGGGCGTTTTCAACTGATCGCCGGAGAGCGCCGCTGGAGGGCCTCGGAAATCGCGGGCAAGAAGACGATCCCGGCGATTCTGCGCCAGGTTTCAGACGAACAGGCGATGGAGATCACCATCGTCGAAAATCTGCAGCGCGCCGATCTGAACCCGATGGAGCAGGCGCGGGCCTTTGAGCGGCTCTCACGGGAGTTCCACATGACGCAGGAGCAGATGGCTGTGCGCACCGGAAAGGACCGGGCAACCGTTGCTAACTTCTTGCGTTTGTTAAAGTTGCCAGCATCGCTTCAGGCGAAGGTCGAGAAAGGCGAGCTGAGCTTTGGCCATGCGCGCACGCTGCTGGCCTTTGAGCATGCCGAGGAGATGGAAAAGGCGGCAAAGCG
>CAYVMS010000021.1:0-4242 GCA_964452615.1 uncultured Occallatibacter sp. | reverse complement strand
TGGAGACGCTTGCGGGCGAGTGAGGCGATAGTTAGTCTGAGTTAGAGAGAAGCTAACACCGTCTTATGGCATATCTCAGGATTGACGCGGCTCATGGATATATTCGCAGCGGCCCTACGGGACGCGAATACTGAGTTGGCCGCTTTCCCAGGACTGCGCTGCGCTTGTCCTGGGCTATTCTCGGTGCTCCCTATGGGAGCATGTGACAAGCATTTTCGACTTAGTCAGAGTTTTCTTGGCTGGCGAAACGTACAATTTTGATTTGACTAACTCCAAGCGTCCAATGTTACGAATTTATGGGTTGGCTTGTAGTTAGTTATTAATTGGCCGACGGCGGAAATTGACGGGGCGCGGTTGGCGGTGGGAGTCAGGTGGCCGCCGTCGTGGAGAACGATGTTGGCGGCGCGACCGCGGCGGGCTAATTTGTCGATGGTGCGGGTGAGCCGGCCGGCGATTTCTTCGGCTGATGGGTTCTCCCAATCGGAAGTCATGGCGTTCCAGAGAACCGGAACCATGCCCAGACTCCGTGCAATGCGGAGCACCGCGGGACGACGCGCGCCGAAGGGCGGGCGGAAGAAGCGGACTCGCGCTCCAGCGATCAGTTCGAGGGTGTGGCTGGTGCGGGATAGTTCTTGTTCGATGCGGCTAGCCGGGGCGAGAGCAAGGTTGGGGTGGCTCCACGAGTGGTTGCCGATGAGGTGACCGGCGGCAACGATCTGGCGGACGAGCGCGGGCTCGGCCTGTGCGCGGCTGCCGAGCATAAAGAAGGTTGCGTGTAAATTGTGGCTGGCGAGAATATCGAGGAGTTGGGGCGTCCAGGCGGGGTTGGGGCCATCGTCGAAGGTGAGCGCCAGCTCGCCGGGGCGCGGCGGGGCGATGAGAGTGTCGCCGAAGAGCTGCGAGCTCGGCCACATGGCTGCATACGCACAGCCGCCTGCCGCAAGTCCGAGACCGGCTGCAGCGCCGAGACTGACGGAGATCCCCGTGGCCAGAGTTGAGAGCATCCTGGTTAATAGTGTGGCGCGACGAGGGAGTGAAGGGCAAGTTGACGATCCATTCTTGTCGCTTGAAATGCGAGAGAATGAATGCATCAAGCGGATTGAGAGCTTGGATCAAAGCGGCTAGTTAGCTTCGCTTCGCGAAGATCGCAAGTTGGCGAGTTGGCGGGAGTGAGCCGCGAATCCGATTGTTGGTTTCAGACAGTGCTTCCGTATATCATTGATTAAGAATGCGATGCACCCTTGACTACTGTGTTGCGGCGGTGGATGGGGTTGGGGCGTATACTCGTGTTGTTCGGGTCGCATCCTGAGTTGACGGAGCGGCACTGGAGGTCACAATGAGCGTTACCAACTTTCCCGGCGGATTTGATTCCTCGCCTAACGGCACTCCCATCACATCGATCCCTACATCCAAAGTGACCATGCCGGCGCTCGGCGAGATGAAGCGCCAGGGCAAGCCAATCTGCGCGCTCACGGCCTATGACTACTCGACTTCGCGGCTGGCGGACGAGGCGGGCGTCGATCTGATCCTGGTGGGCGACTCATTGGCCATGGTTGTTCTGGGCCACGAAAACACGCTTGCCGTAACGGTAGACGAGATGCTGCACCACACGCGAGCTGTTCGGCGGGCTGTTCGACGCGGGCTGGTCGTGGCCGATATGCCGTTTGGCAGTTATCACGGTACTGTGGCTGAGGGAGTTGCCAACGCCGTCCGGTTCGTGAAGGAGGCGGGCGCGGAGGCAGTAAAGATCGAGGGGCCGCGCGTGGAACTGGTGCGTGCGCTGAGTGAGGCCGAGATTCCTGTAGTTGGTCATCTTGGGCTGACGCCGCAGAGCATTCATCGCATGGGTGGCTATCGCGTGCAGGGCCGCAACGCAGACGCAGCGCTCGCGCTGAAGGCCGACGCGCACGCACTGGTCGAGGCCGGAGCAGGCGTGCTGGTGCTGGAAGGGGTTCCGCGCGAGGTGGCAGCGGCAATCACTGCCGAGCTGCCGATCCCGACGATTGGGATTGGCGCGGGGCCGGACTGCGATGGGCAGATCCTGGTCTTCCACGATTTGGTGGGCCTGACCTTTGCGCCTGCGGCAAAGTTTGTGCGGCGCTATGCCGATGCGGGCGGGCTGATTCGCACGGCCATCGAACACTACCGCGAAGATGTGGAGCATCGCGCTTTCCCCTCCGATGAGGAGAGCTACCACCTGCCCGAGGCGGCGCGGCGGACTTTTGAAGCGACCAAAAAGACAGGAACGTTGAGAAAGGTCTGATGGAGATTCTGCGCACGGTTGCTGAACTGCGTGGCTGGTCCCGCGAAAATCACAGCAAGAACACTACAGTGGGTCTGGTGCCTACGATGGGAGCTTTGCACGCGGGGCACGCGTCGCTGATTCGCGCGGCGGCAAGCGAGTGCGGAGCGGTGGCTGTGAGCATCTTCGTCAATCCCACACAATTTGGTCCGAACGAGGACTATGGACGCTATCCGAGGAGCTTTGAGGCCGATTGCGCGTTGGCCGAGGCGGCGGGCGCTGGGGTGATCTTTGCTCCTGCGGTCGAGGAGCTTTATCCGGCGGGTGCGGCGACGTTCGTCGAAGTGCAGGGGCTGAGCCAGCGCCTGGATGGCAAGTCCCGGCCAGGACACTTTCGCGGAGTGGCTACGGTTGTGGCCAAGCTGCTGATCGCTGCGGAGCCGGATCGGGCGTTTTTTGGCCAAAAGGACGCGGCTCAGGTTGCGGTGCTTCGCAGGATGGTGACGGATCTGCGGCTAGCCACAGAGATTGTGGTTTGCCCGATTGTCCGCGAGGCGGATGGGCTGGCGCTCAGTTCGCGGAATGTTTATCTGAGCGCGGACGAACGGGGTAGCGCGCTGGTATTGAGCCGGAGTGTCCGGGAGGTGGAGGCGATGGTCGCCGGGGGCGAGCGTCGCTCGGGGATGCTGAATGATGCAGCATTGCGCGCCTTTACAAGTGAGCCGAGCGTGCGGGTAGATTACATCGAGCTGGTGGACTGGGCAACGCTGGAGCCGGTAGAGACTGCCGTGCCGGGGAGCTTGTTTGCTGTCGCCGCATGGGTCGGCGCCACGAGGTTGATCGATAATACGGTGCTTAGCTAGGGTTGGTTTTGCCTCAAAGGCACCCTTTCTGACTGCTTTTGGGCAGGATATAAAGTTCCTCGGCAAAAGCTGTGCTCCTCGGGTGTGATCGAGCACTATCCTCTGTATGAGGGGATAACTGCATGGTAACTGCCGGGTTGCTGACCGCACAGGCACTGCCCTATTCCGGACTGTATAGTGTTAGCTGTCACGACTCCACCCATCCAGCCTACGCCCGACGCTGCCGCCGCCCTTGTGCCGTGCGATAGTATGGCGGCATGGCTCCCGAATCTTGGAATAAACCTTGGCCGCTTGGCGTCTTGCTCTTCGGCCTGCTTCTGTTGGTGCTCGCAGTGGTTGGAGCTATCACCGGGAAAATCTACGGCAAAGGCGGCACGGCAGATCGAGCCAAAGATCCTGCCGATTTTTGGATCGCGTTCGTGGTGCAATGTTTGGCCGGTGTTTTTCTGATTTGGTATTGGGCCTTTGTGATGACACACTAGCACCGGGCACGAAGCCAGCGCAAAAAGCGGCAATTCGCACTGTTCCCTCGCCGAGTGGCCTATATCCGTGCCTAGTTAAACATCCCTAATGATCGCCCCGTTAGGGCCAGAGTCATCGCTGTATCACCAATCAACCGGTAGTTACCGTTTGAGCAATATTCCACATTTTTGGGTAAGTGACCGGTTTTTTGGGCGAGAAGGCCGTTTTGGACCTTTAAGGCAAAGCCGCTGAGGCGGTCTTTCCCTGAAACTGCAAGTTCCTCATTGCAACTGCGCCTTATTCGGCTGCAATCTGGTAGGAATGCCGGAGCTGCCAGACATTGACGCTTACATTACGGCGCTTGAGTCGCGAATACTCGGCCAGGTGCTCGAGCGGGTGCGGCTGGGCTCTGTCTTCTTGCTACGCACTGTGGAGCCGACGATTGCCGGCGTCGAATGGCGCAGGGTGCGGGAGATTCGCAGGGTCGGCAAACGGATTGCTATCGGTGTGGATGGCGAAATCTGGCTTGTGCTGCACTTGATGATTGCCGGGCGATTGCATTGGCGGCCGCCTCAGGCAAAGCTGGCGGGGCGGAATGCGCTTGCGGCCTTCGATTTTGCCTCGGGCTCGCTGGTGCTGACCGAGGCTGGCAGCAAGCGTAGGGCATCGCTGCAC
>CAYVMS010000020.1:0-23642 GCA_964452615.1 uncultured Occallatibacter sp. | reverse complement strand
ACTTGAAACGGCTTTGTAATGTAGTCGTCGGCGCCGGCATCCAGCGCCAGCACCTTGTCATCTTCGCTATCCATCACCGTGAGCATCAGGATGGGCAAGCGGGCGACCGCACGCCGGATGCACCGGCAGGCTTCCACTCCGCCCATCCCCGGCATATCCACGTCCATCAGCACAGCATCGAACCAGGTCACGCGAGCCAGTGAGAGCGCTTCTTCGCCGCGAGCCGCTTCCACAACCGTGAAGCCCATGCCGGTCAAAGTCACTCTTAACGCCCGCCGCGTCGCGCTGTCGTCGTCCACCACGAGAATCGTGCCCTAGCTTGTATTGGACTGCTCTGTATTCACAGCGCCCTCCTCTCGTCCATGGGAAGGGAGAGAGAGAATGTCGTTCCACTCTTATCATCGCTGATGACCCACACGTGTCCATGATGAGCCTTAGCCGCCTTCCTTACAACAGAGAGTCGGGGCTGTTTTTTGCAGGCAGGTTCATCAGACACAAGATCAGGATGTTTTTTTACTATGCGGAACCTGGAGTCATCGCAGCCATGCGTTTTCACAACGGGGGTGGTCCGCCCCTTTTGGGATTAGGCGGAGATCTACTCCAGCTTCCATAAGGGCGGATCGAATAATGGAGGATTGCGACGTTTGCAACGCGGGCCTGATCGTTGGCAGGATTCCGCTCACTCAAATTTGGGTCGGATCGTGGTTTGGGGCATTGCGCGGTCAGTTGGGGGTGCCGCGATGCACCCATCGACTTAAGCAGATCTTTATCCGGTTGTTCAGCTTTCGAAGCTGCACCAACCGACCAATCTAAAATACTCGAACTACTGAATCCCACCGCCCATGCGTTCCAGCAAACCTATGATGATTGCCAACCTCACCCGCGCCCGGCCAGACTCTTATCTGGCCGGAGGCGCGCACTTGAGGATCGACGTCGCTAACGAGAGGCTGTTAAGGTTTTCTCCGCCTCGACGGCACTGTCACGGGCAAAGTTGAGGGGCAGCGAATGGCCCTGATCCCAGGTTCCAGTGAGGGTCCCGTCTGCAGCAACGGTTCCCTTCCACATCCCTTGCACAGCGGGAATAGTGAAGGTTACTGTCTGTCCATCAACATGGAAGTTGGCGCAGTGAATGCCTATCGCGCCTCGATCAGGGCTGTCGAGAGTGCCTGTCACTTTACCGGCAGCGTTTTCCTTTAAATGCAACTTAACGTGCAGGGGGCCGAGGGTTCCTGCGTAGTCCCCGGCGATCGTCGGGTTCTGCTGCGCAGAGGCAGGAGATGGAACCATTGTGAGCAGAACCAAGGCAACCAAGCATGAGATCATTCCGATGCCGAACTGAATAACAGTCTTTTCCGATTTGGCTTCGTTCGCGCAGATCATGATGGAGTAACTCCTCTCTGAGTTGTGCACGCCGCTCAACGTCAAGCAGCAATGACCCATCGTGATCCTTTGCCTCTGTGAAATCAACTACAATCTAGTACTTTTCCCTGCCGCTTCGGTAACAGTAATTACAGTACTTATTCGCAACAAAAATCGCATTGATTACTGGTAACATCGCGGCGCTCTTAGGTGGCAAACATTGAAGTACTTTGGTGCCCGGTAAAAGATGTTACTTATCATTTGCGGCATGTTACGTTCGTATGGATCTTCCTCGTTGGTTTGCAGATCGACGACGGCAGCAAAGCGGGCTTGGCATCACACCCACAACAACTTATTCACCGGATGACACAAATCCCAACAGCGCGAGCAACGCTTTGCCGGATCCACCCTTGCCAGCGCACCCGTGGTTCAAGCACGAACGGTAAGCATGCAATACTTTCAGCATTTCAAGGCGTTGAAAAGCATCAAGTTGTTGAATATAATATGTTTATCAGGATAGCGACATCTAAAGAGTACTTTAGTGTCCAAAAGATCGAATATTTGGGTAGAATGGGATGCAAGCACAAAGGTAATATAGCTGCATTACCACACGAGTACCAAAGATTGCGTTGGGTAGGGATTCTCCATGTCTAGAGAGTCCCCTAGGAGAGGAATTGTATGTCATCTGTGCGTAGAATGCTCTGGGTTTTTGTTCTCCTCTGTTCAGCCGCCACCCTCAATGCTCAGTTCGATAGCGGGAGCATCATCGGAACCGTCCGCGACGTAAACGGAGGGGTCGTGCCGGGAGGCTCAATTACGCTTGAGAGCCTTGGCACCGGCACCTCAAGAACCACCATCAGCAACGGCGTGGGCGATTACGCATTCTCGAGCGTTCCTCCTGGAGATTATGTAGTCAAGGCGAATCACGTCGGTTTCAAAGACGCTGCCACCTCCGCCTTCTCCCTGACGGTGGGCGCGCGCCAGAGACTCGATATGGTCTTCTTTCCGGCCAATATCACTCAGCAATTGACCGTCTCGGCAGTGGAAGCTTTGCTTGAAACCGACAGCAGCGACCGCAGCATGGTCATCAATCCGACCGAAGTCGTCAATTTGCCGCTAAACGGCAGAGACGCGGCCGACCTTGCGCTCATCGTTCCCGGCGTGAACAAGTCCTTCCTGGAAACCGAAGCCGCTACCAGCCGCGAAGCTTCCTATAACGTCAATGGACTCCGCAATCAAGTCAACTCCTTTCTACTCGATGGTTTGGACAACAACAGTTGGAGCTTGAACGACCTTGGCTTCTCCAACCAGGAGACACAGCTCAGTCCCGATGCGCTATCCGAGTTCCGCTTTACCACGGGCAATCAGAACGCCGAGTTTGGCCGGGCAGCCGGCGGCATTTCCAATGAAGTCTCGCGCCGCGGCACCAACAACTATCATGGCGCCACTTGGGATTACCTGCGCAATACCGATCTCAATGCCAATGGTCCGATTCCTGCAACCAACGGGCAGAAGATGACACTTATTCAGAACCAATTCGGCGCTGACATTGGTGGTCCCGTCATCCACGGTAAAGTCTTCCTTTTCGGGGACTATGAAGGCTTCCGCCGAATCCAGCACGCGCCGATGTTTGCCACCTTGCCAGCCAAATCGTGGGCTACTCCCGGAGCTACTGGCACGATTACCTTTACCGACGAGAACGGCACGGCCATTCCGATCACCAATCCCTATACAAAGGCTGTTTACGCAAATGGCGTTGTTCCTGTTGCGGCGCTTGAGGCGACGATGCTTCCAGGAACAACGACTCCGCAGATCAGCCCATTGGATATGACCGTTCTCGGCCTCCTGCCGACCAATTCTATGTCAACGCAGACTCCCGGCGCGGGCAACAATTATGTTTCGTTCCCGTTGGGAACGATCGACTCCGACAAGGGAGATGCGCGCATCGATTTCTTTATCAACCGGAAGATGACAACCTTTGCCCGCTACAGTCAGCGCAGGTTCAATGCGCTCGATCCGGCGCCCATTCCTGCTCCCCTCTACTCAGCCGGAAAGGGAAACATCAATCAGGACAATAAGCAGTTGGCATCCGGATTTGTTTATCAGTTGACCAATGCCTCTGCGCTCGATCTGCGTGCCGGATTCAGCTGGAACGCTGGCGCACAGAACCCAGCCTCCATTGGGGAGGCTAACATGTTGGCCGCCGCCGGAGAGCCCAATGTGCCAACGGATTCATCGTTTGCCAGCGGACTGAACACCGTCACTGTGACCGGTTTTACGCAGTTCGGACGCAACACCCAATTGCCCACAGTGGTCAATCCGTTTGTCGTTGATCCTAAAGCCAACTACACCTGGCTCAAAGGCCATCACAGCTTCAAGTTCGGCTATGAATACATCCACGAGTCATCGATAGTGAGCAACTTCAAGCCGGTATTCGGAGCCGACACTTACAGCGGAAAATTCAGTGAAGGCACGGCCAAGGCACCGACAGTGAATGGCAGCGCGGATCCCACCTATGCTTTGGCGTGGAATTTGGCCGACTTTATCTTTGGCGCGCGCAGCAAATATGAGCTAAGCGCCAAACACTCGGTGGAGTATAACCAGCGGATGCACTTCCTGTATGGTCAGGATGACTGGCGCGTTTCGAACAAACTCACTCTCAACGTTGGCTTGCGTTACGAGTTGTCGACACCGCCTTTCGAGAGCAATAATGAACTCGCCAACTACAATCCTGCTACAAACAGTCTGGTCAATGCGAGCAGCGGTTCAATCTTCAATCGGGCCCTTATTCAACGCAACAACCTGAACTTTGCTCCCCGGTTCGGCTTGGCTTACAGTCTGGGTTCGAAGATGGTTGTGCGCGCGGCTTACGGCATCAGCTATCAGCAGTTTCTTCGCGCCGCAGTGGTCAATGAACTGGCGCAGAATGCTCCTTTCAGCATTGATAACCTTATTACTCAGTACCCGCTCATCTCAAAGACATCGCCACAGGCAGTCTGCACGTCGCTGAGCGCGGCTCCACTCAGTTGCTTCCAGCCGGTTCAGCTTGGCTACGCGAACAACTTCCTGACCTCGTCGAACTACTCGGCCTTATCCACGACTACCAACTACGATCCGGCCAAGACCCCTACCACCTATGTTCAGAGCTATCAACTGTCTATACAAAGACAGTTGACCGCGCGCACCTATTTCGATCTGGGCTACGTTGGCAATTATGGCGTTCATGAGGAAATTGTTCAGGACTATAACGAAGCGCTGCCTAACGCGGCCGGCGGTACGCTCAGCTTGCAGGCACGCCGTCCGATCCAAGCCTACGGCACCATCCAGGAATCTTTCAATGAAGGCCCGTCACGCTACAACGCTTTGGAAGCGAAGCTGGAGAAGCGTTATAGCAACGGGATCTACATTGCTAACTCCTTCACCTGGTCGCACGCGCAAGACGTGGCCGCTGCAAACCAGGAACTCGACAACAACGATACCCCAGTTGTGGACCGCTACGACAACTTGGGGTCTTATACTCGCTCTGCCTATGATCGACCGCTGAACGACACTCTCGCTGTGGTGTGGGATCTTCCCTATGGCAAGGGGATGCGCTTTGGCTCACAAGCCCCAGCGGCAGTGCGGTTTTTCCTTAGCGATTGGCAGTTAACAGCACTTAACTCCCTCATCAGTGGGCTGCCGATCTACATCAGCTACGCTCAAAGCACGGCGCAGCAACTGAGCACCGAGACCAGCTTCCTCTACCGCCCGAATCTAGTCGGAAATCCAGTTCTTAGTTCGGGCAATCAGACGCCTCTCGGGAGCGGACTGTATAAGTACCTCGACCCAGCAGCCATTACCATACCCACTGCGGCCAACACGCCCGATGGCAATTGTCCGCGTAACGTTGCCCGTGCGCCTGGCTTCGCTGATCTCGATCTAGGTGTGCACAAGCGCTTTCCATTGCGCTTTGAAAGAGTAGGATTGGAATTTCGCGCCGAGGCATTCAATGTCTTGAATCATTCCAACGCACAGGCTCCTGACAGTATCGCAACCGACACAACGTATGGCGTTGTTAGTAGCTATTTCCCCCCAAGGGAGATTCAGTTGGCGATGAAGCTTGTCTTCTAATCTTGCGGGTGATTTCGGTCGGTGTGTCTTAATTTGCTTTTCTGTGTTCCGGGTCTCGATTCAGTGGCCCGGGACAGAGGATGTTAATCTTACGAAAGGCTTGGTCCCGTATTGGTGTCTACCCTCACACATCAAGATGGCAGTCACGCAAAGGTCCACCGCGGCGGTGGGCCTTTGCAGCTTTTGGAATATGGTGAACGGCTAAGCTGCACCGATAATGAGGGCGAGGGTTGCATCGGTCTTGTTGGGGAGACTATGACGGGGGCGGATTTCAGTGCCCCATGTGCTCAGTCCTAAGACGGCGCGATTAGAAAGCGAAATTCTCTGGCGGGAAGGAACAAGCAAGATGATGGTGAAATGCAAGGGTTGGGTCAGTGCCGCCGCCTTCATGGGAATCATGACAATTTCGAGTTCGAGCCACCCTGCGTGCGCGCAGCAGGACATAAACGCCTTTGCCGATATCCCGAATTTTAGCCTCACAACTGGCATCGCCACTGACAGCACAGGCGCTGTCTATGTAGCAAACTGGCATAACACCATCCTCAAGATTACTCATGCCGGGGTAGTGATGACATTCGCGGGCAAGCCGGATGCGAGAGGAAGCGCCGACGGCATCGGTTCTGCGGCACGTTTTGTATACCCCATTGGTATAGCGACCGATTATGCATCCAACGTCTATGTGGCGGACAAGGTGAGCAATACAATCCGCAAGATTACGCCTGCGGGGGCGGTAACGACTTTGGCGGGTACTGCAGGCATTGCCGGCCATGCAGACGGAATCGGTGGAAATGCAAGTTTCTCTAGTCCGATCGGCGTTGCCACCGATAGTACAGGCAACGTCTATGTGGCGGACTCTGGCAATAACATCATTCGTAAAGTCACTCCAACCGGTGAGGTGACGACAATTGCCGGTCTGGCAGGTGAAAGTGGTGAGACCGATGGCATCGCCGGGTCTGCGAGGTTCTCTACCCCTTACAGCATCGCAACCGACAGCGCAGGAAATCTGATCGTGGCTGAGATATCAAGCCATATACTCCGCAAGATAACATCGCAAGGGGTAGTAACGACTTTGGCCGGCAGAGCTGGCGAGACCGGCCACGCGGATGGAGTCGGGTCCAATGCGACCTTCTATGCCCCACACGGAGTTGCAACCGACAAGGCGGGCAATACCTATGTGGCAGACTATGGCAACAACACCATCCGTAAGGTCACCCCAACTGGCGAGGTGACGACAATCGCTGGCCAGGCAGGCGCGGGTGAAAATGGTGAATTCGATGGCATTGGCGCGGCGGCGACGTTCTTGAATCCCATGGCTGTTGCCACGGATAGTGCAGGAAATGTGATCGTGCTTGAAGGAGACAACATTCGAGAAGTTACTCCGACGGGTGTAGTGACGACAACCGCCGGCGCTCTGTTCGGACCATGGCATTTACAGGATCAATTCTGTGAATGGGATGTGCCACCCGAGGAGAACGGCGCAACGAGATCAGGGTCAAGAAGATGCTCGCTCAATGTTGGCACGACATACTGCTCATCATCGCTCGAAGTTACCAGTGCCAACCCAAAAGGCACCAAGCCAAAACTAAGTCTTGTCTACGATAATTCGAATAGGGTTACTGCAGTTGATTCGAAATTCAAACTAGAGCGTGCTGAAAAAAAAGGTGCTGTTGCAAAAGACGACCCGCCAGACGGTGGATCCGGCTCCGCTTCGTGGCTGCATTACGTAGTCACAATTACGGTATCATCCACCAATTCGTGCAAGTAACCGAAGCCCGAATGGAGCAGTTGCCGCTGTTCGCCGGCCGCCTCAAACGCGTCGCGCCAGGTAGACGGTCGACCGTGCCAGATCCGGGCATTCTGCCGCATCGATGGCTCATCAATGACTGAGGGAAACGGTTGCCGCGAGAGTGACCTTGCGAAAGCATTCTCTCGATGCAAAGCTTGACGGGCACATGTCTTCAAGAGCCCGCATCCAATGCCTGGCTGCAGTTGTCACACATTGTTGTCCACGAACCACCGCGACGGCAGAGAGAAATGCCGACAGTTCCCTTTCTGCTTCTGTGAAAAGTCTGGCGTCAGGAGGGCAGTTAGTTGGTTTTGGTGCGGCATATTGGCTTACATTCATCATTCTGGCAATCCTCCAGCTTCCGAAGATTCTATGAAGAGGCTTACACCTGCCATAGAGTCCATCCGTAATTCGAGTCGCGTGTTTGTTTCGTTGGAAAGGCTTCTACCGGACGATTTCAAATTTTGCGCAAAAGCGCTCGCAAACCCAGCACCGTTCCGGTTCCGGCGCCTTTGAAACGTAGCCGCAAGCGGGCCGAACGTAAAACTCGGCCGATTTGAAGAGTGATGAGTCAGTGTTGTCGGCTTCAAATCGCTGGATCTCTTCGTTCAGTAAACTTGCATGTGTCTTTTCTGCTTCAAGCGCCCACGTAAGTGTTCGTGCGGCGGAGTTGTTGGCGTGCCGGTTCTCAACCAGGAAGCGCGGGTACATCGACTCGATCTCATAGATCTCATCTCCCAAAGCGGTGGTGAGATTTTCCCGGGTAGTCCTCACTTCAACCGGTTGAATTTCTGCTTCGGGCTCACCACCCAGTTGGCGGATTATGCGCGCGTGGTTGCTCGCATGGATTTGCTCAGAACGCGCGGCGGCGCGCAGCAAACTGGCAGTTCCAAACATCCCTTCGGACTCCGCTTTTTCCGCATACGCCGTGTACTTGTTGTGTGCATTCGATTCACTCTCAAACGCCGTCAAGAGGTTCTTGACAGTGACTTCGTTTTGCGGTGCTATCCGATTCATTAACATTGTTCGTCCTTGGACTCTTCGCCTCACCTCTGCAGGTGTGGGTTGCAAATTCGGGCCCGGTTGCATTTTGGTTGGGATTGAGCTTTGCTTCAGATTCGCAAATGCAAGGCTGTTCCGTTAGAGGTCGTCGCTCACAAGTTCAAGCCGACTTTGATCGCGTACCAGGACAGACTCTCTACGAGGCGAAACAAGGCCCATTTCTCCCCACCTGGAGAGCAAGCGACTGGTCGTAAACAGGGTTGTACCCGTCATCTGAGCCAACTCCTCGCGCGAGAGTGAGACCTCGACTCCTCCGTGTACCTTCTTGCCAATATGCTTGAGCAGCCTAAGTAAGGCGAGCGCAACACGCTTGGCAACTTTTTCCGTAGCCACCTCGCGAAAACGCTCCTCTAACTCGTTAAGCCGGGAGAAGAGGATTTGACTGGTATTCTTTCTGATCTGCGGATATTTCAACATGAGACTTTGCAGGGTTGCGTACTCCCAGACCAGGGCCGTGCTTTGCTCCATGGCGCGAACCGAACAGCTATGGTTGCCGGATTTGGATTCAGAGAGCCCGCCGACAACATTACCTACACCGTAGATCCAGAGAATGACCTCGTTGCCATTTGGGGCCAGTTGCATGATCTTCACGCAACCGGTGCGAATCAAAGCCAGGTTGTGGACTGGCTGCCCCTGCATGAAGAGCAATTCATTGCGAGCAAATACTTTTGGCCGTGCTTGACGGGCGACATCCTCGCATTGGTCCGGTAACAGTCCCTCAAAGAGCGGAGAAGTGCGAATCAGATTGACGCGCTCCGCGAGGTTGGCTTCAGTTAGAGATGTCTCTGTGCGACTGAGCCGTATTGGTTGCAGAAGAGTTGCCGCCATAATTACCCCTTGCAGTTCGTTTCGCGGAATGCACGTTCGTATGCGCGGCGGCAGTGCAATTCCATCGATCGAATCGGTGTGTCTGAATTGAAAATAATGGAGGCAAAACAGTGTTGCCATCGGCAAATGCTGGATTTTATGTAAGTTTTTCCGCGTTTATTCTGTAAGGATATTCCTACAGTCAAAAGGGAGAGAAAGCCCGACCGTCACTATTTCCAGAGGTTCAAACCTGGCCTCCGACTCTGCATCCAATCGATAGATGGCATGGACCGTGCAGAAACTTCTGCGCCACTTTCTCAAAGACGCCGCGCTCCTTGCAAACCACCTTTCTCGGTGTGGAGGCTGTCCTCCTGGCGCGGTCTTAGCAGCATAGGAACAAAGTGGGACCAACAGCTGCACCAGCACTATTCTGTCGGTTTTACTCAAAGGGGATATTCAATTTAAGTTATTCATTATAATGGTGCCCGGAGGGGGAATTGAACCCCCACGACCTTGCGGTCTGCGGATTTTAAGTCCGCTGCGTCTGCCAGTTTCGCCATCCGGGCCTGCACTGCAAATACATTATATTGAGTATTTAGGCCAATCTCTCCCCTTCATAGTAACGGCCTGAAAAAACCCCGGTGGCAGTTTTGATGGCACTTTCTCCTGTATCAGTTTCAGTGTCGCATAAGCGCTGGGCTGCCGCCAGCCTATGTGGATGTCCACGGTGGGGATAACGGCAGGCTCTTCGGAGTCGAAGTATTGAATCCGCCAGGTTATTGCCGTGTTCCCGGCTATACCGTTGCCGACTAGGGTACTGTTGAAGCCGGTCCCGATTTTGACCATGCGGATCAAAGCGTTGCCTTGACCTGCAATGTTAGGCCATGATGGGGATGAAAAAGATCGACATCGCGGAATTGGAGCGAGCCGTGAAGTTGTAGCCGGGTTGCTTCAAGAAGCCTGACCGGATAGTTTTTGGGCGGCCAAGTCCAGCAGACAGGTTCGCACGCGCTCGATCACCGAGGTCCAATCGCCATTGCTGGGCTGGCGAAAGAGGCGCGCGGTAGGATACCACGGGCTGTCTTCGCGATTGACCAACCAACGCCAATCGGGCGAGTGGCCGAGGAGTATCCAGACCGGGCGGGCCAAGGCTCCGGCCAGGTGGGCCATCGAGGTGTCGATGGTGAGGATTAGGTCCATGTGGGCCATCTGCGCCGCAGTGTCGGCCATATCTCCAGTGACAGGGGCAAGGTCGGTGACGGGCAGCTTTCTGGCCGCCAACTCTTCAGCACCTGGCCCCATCTGAAGTGAGAAGAAGCGTACATCTTTGAGATCGACGAGCGGCTCAAGAAGTTCAAGCGGGACGGAGCGGAAGCGGTTCTTGGGGTGATCCGGGTTGCCTGTCCAGGCGAGGCCTACACGGAGCCCTGAGGCCGGCCATTGAAGCGCGGCTGCCGCCTGGAGCGCCTCGGGGGGTGAAGAGAGATATGGCACCCGTGCCGGGACAGTCTCAAGCGTGGTGCCAAGGGCCAGAGGCAGGCTCATCAGCGGACAGTGGCAGTCGAAGTAAGGCAGCGGATCGCCAGTGTTAACCAGAGCCAGAATGCCGGGAAGCCGCGCGACGAGCCGGTGGAGCTTGGCGGGCAGATCGAGCATGACCTGGCCCCCGGCAGCCTGAACCAGAGGCACATAGCGCAGGAACTGGAGCGAATCTCCCAGTCCTTGCTCGGCGTGGAGCAAGATGCGCGCTCCGCGAAGAGGAGCGCCGAGCCAGAGGGGCTGCGGAGAGGTGCGCGCAGTGTAGACCTTCCAGCGAACTTCGTAGTTGCGCCAGCCGTTGATGTAGTCGCCTTGAAGCAACTGCAGGAGACACTGGTTCATCCGCGCATCGCCATAGTCGGGCGCGAGAGCCAGCGCCCGCTCGCACCACGCGGTGGACTCGGCCAGTTGTCCTTTGTCGAAGCAGGCATTGCACAAGCAGTTACAGGCCTTGTGATGCTGGGGATTGAGTTCCAGCGTTCGCTTGTACCAGCCAATGGCCTCATCAACTTTGCCCTGGGCGTGGAGGGCGTCGCCCAAGTTGCAGCAAAGGTCGGCCACCTGGGGAGCCAGGGCGAGAGCCTGCCGAAAGCACTCTATGGCCTCGTCGAGTTTTTTCTGCTGGCGGCAGGCGCTGCCGAGGTTGCACAACGCATCGACATAGTCTGGTTTGATCTCGAGAGCGCCTCTAAAGGCTGCCTCGGCCTTTTCGAACTTCTTTTGGGCGAGGTAGGTGTTTCCCAGGTTGTAGCAGGCCTCCTCATGGTCGGGCTTGATCTGGAGAGCCCGCTCGAAGCAGGCCACCGCCTCATCGAATTTGCTTTGAGCTTTGAGCGCGTTGGCGAGGTTGGATTGGTAGAAGGCCTGATCGGGATTGACCGCAATCGCCCGGCGAATCATCCGTTCGGCCATCTCGTAGCGTTCGGTTTTATAGCCGGCCATGCCGAGCAGGTAGAGACTGTCCGCATGGCGAACGTCGATGGCCAGAATCTGCAGGCAGATACGCTCGACCTCCGCCATTCGCCCGGCGTGGTACTCCCGCAGGGCAATGGCGAAAAGGACTTGAATCTTCTCGGCATTTTGGAATACCGCTGGTTTGGCCGGCGGCCTGGCGATTGTATTGGAAGCCCGTTTCATTGGATTGGTTTGAGCCTTTCCCTTCTTCGCTGTCGTTTTGGAGCAAGGAATCTCGCGAGTGGCCCAGCATTTGAGCGGCCCAGGTTAGGAGCCAGAGGTTAGAAATGACTGAGGCGGGCGGGGGAGATAGATCTAGGGGATGAGACATGGGCGCTGCGCAGATTTCAGGGTAGAATTCGCCGCAGTCCTACGGGACGCGAGTATGGGATTGGAACGTGTTCCCCGGATTGCGCTTCGCTTCTTCCGGGGCTATTTTCGACTGCAACCTACGGGAGCATGAGCCTTCCTGACCAATATTTCAGGTAAATCGGGGACGGATGTATCAGAGAAACATGTTCATGCGATTGCCATGCACTGCCACCCTTTGAGACCGCATAGAATCGCAAAATCTGCTACACTGATTTCAAATCTATAGATGACCGGACAAAAACCCGGTTCCCCTTGGCGCCCACGCCATAGCGAATTGCCTGTCAACCCCTTCCTAAACCAATCACAAGAATGAATCAGGAGGAGTGTATATGGAACAAGATCATAGAAAGATTCCTAGAGAATATCTGCTGGTCAGCGACTTTGATCAGACGCTGAGCTTCAACGATTCGGGAATTGTATTGAGCGATCTGCTAGGCCTTTCCGGCTTTGAGGAGCGCATCGCCGGCCTCTCCCGCATCCACATGGTGCAGCAGGGCGGCGAACTCGCCTATCTCCTGCTGCACGATCCCGAGTTCCGCCGCGTCCGCCACGAGCACCTCGTCGAGGTCGGCAAGCGAATCCGCTTGAAGAAAAATATTCGCTTGCTCTCGCACCTGATCGAAAACCTCGACGGCAACCACTTCACCTTCTTCGTGGTCTCGGCCGCGCCCGAAGAGGTGATTCAATCGGCGCTGGAGGGCATCGTGCCCGCCGATCACATCTGCGGCACGCGCTTCCACTATGCCAGCAACGGAGAAATTGAATCCATCGTGCGCGTGCCCGCCGGCTACGGCAAGGTGGTCGTCGTGGAGGAGTTGCGCAACCGCCTGCGCGTCGGTCACGACCGCATCGTCTACGTAGGTGACGGCAGCTCCGACGTGCACGTAATGCTGCATGTCAATCGCCTCTCCGGGCTCACCATTGCCGTCTCTGAGAACCGCTACATTACGCCCATCGCGAGTCGCACCATTCTAAGTGAGGACGCTGTCAGTGTGCTCGTGCCGATTCTTGAAGAAATCGCCGGATGGGACTCCGTGCGCATTCGTGCCTTCTTCGAGCTGCACGGCCTCGTGCTGCAAGAGTGGGACAAAGTGCGAACCGACTCGCTGACTATCAGCGCCGTCGAGCCGGGGACCGCCCAGGCGGTGGCTTGATGAGACTCGATTGGATTGGATGGGTCGCAACCGCCGCCTTCGCCAGTTCCTACCTGTGCAAGCAGCCAGCGTCGCTACGCCGCGTCCAGGCGGGCGCGGCCACTCTGTGGGTGATCTACGGCTCGATCATCCACGCTTTTCCTGTAATCGTTGCAAATCTTGTGGTGGCGGCGATGGCTATCTTTTCATCGCCGCTGATGAGGCGCAAACCGGCCGCGTGAACCGCGCAACACGAAAGTCTCCAAGGCGACGCAGATAGCTTTGAGTCATTCGCTGTTCTGTCCTGTTTGGGTGACCGCGCTCTATTGCAATTCCCCGGCCCGCACGCTCACCTCTACCGGCTTGTCATACCGACCGCGCAGCGCATTCCAGCGCACGATGGCTAGTTCCTCCAGCATCTTCATGCCGTCTTTCAGATAGCTCATGCGGCTTCGCTCGTCGTGTGCCCAACTCACCGGCACCTCGATGATCCAGTAGCCGCGCTTGAGGGCGATAAAGAGGATCTCCGGGTCGAAGCCCCAGCGTTCGATGGTCTGAAGCTGGAAGACGGTCTGCGCCGCAGCTCGCGTAAATGCCTTGAAGCCGCATTGCGTATCGGCAAAGCGCAGGCCCATTACGCTGCGTGTCACAAAGTTGAAGCAGCGGCCAAAGAACTGGCGGTAGAGAGGCTGGCGCTGCGTCTGGCGGTCGCGATCGAGCCACCGGGAGCCGATGGCAATGTCGGCGCCCTCGGCGATAGCAGCAAAGAGGCGCTCAGCCTCCTCGATTGGCGCCGACAGATCGGAGTCTGTAAAGAGCACGATCTGGCCCTGCGCCTGCAGCATTCCCGAGCGCACGCTATAGCCCTTACCGCGGTTGCCAGGGTTCTCGAGCATCCGTACCTCGGGCGCGCGCTCGGCAAAGGCTCGCACCACCGCAGCCGTCGCGTCGCTGGAGCCATCGTTGACCACCAGAACCTCGGCATTCCAGCCGCGAGCGCGAATGCAGCCTACCACCGACTCAAGCGTTGCCGGAATACGGGTGCTCTCGTTATAGGCCGGAATTACGATACTATACTTTGGCGCGTCGCCGCTCTTTGACCCGGCGCCAGTCTTGACTTCATCCCTCACTTGCCCGCCCCTCTCCTTTAAGCCCCTATCTCCTCTGCTCCGGCGAACGACGACCGCTCGCAGGAAATCCCGAGTTGCCGGAACCCGCCCTCCTTGACGGAGAAACCGCAGGGAGTAGCACACGCCATGATAACGCCGCGAGGGCAAAGTTGGCCGGGCCAATCTCCGGTTTGGCTGCATTTCCTCCAAACTATTGAAGGGAATACCTCCAAATCCACAGCTAAGCCCTATTTTCCGTGCAACAAAGGGGCGAATCCGGTTATGCTGAATGCGGAGGTATGGGCCACATGACAAAAGCGGATTTGGTGGAAAAGGTGACTGGAGTGGGTGACCTGACGCGTCGCGACGGCGAGGTCATCGTCGAAACAATCTTCGATTCGGTAATCGGAGCCCTCAAGGGCGGTGACAAGATCGAGATTCGCGGCTTTGGGTCTTTCCGCATCCGGCAGCGCAACCCCCGCATCGGACGCAACCCTAAAACCGGCGAGCGTGTCGAAGTCCCGGCCAAGAAAGTGCCTTACTTCAAGCCCTCCAAAGAGCTACGCGACCTCGTCAATCCAAAGAACGCCGTAAGCGTGTGATCGTCCCCGCGAGCGTTCCCGTCCTTCTCTGACGTCTTTCGCGACCCACGGTAGATGGACCCAGTCGGCGCATTATCTCCCGGAGGGAGAGTCGATAATAGCCTAGGACAAGCGTTGCGCAGTCCTGGGTCAGCGTTCAACAGAGGCGCCGCCCGTAGCGACGGTGCAAAATCCGCTTAAGCTGTTCGATGAAATCAAGTCGCCGCGACCGACAGGAAGCGGCGACCTTCTGCGCTGCGAATCAGGTTATTTCCCTGGTTTCGCTTTAAACAGCCAGCGTTTGCAACTGCTCCTTCATCGCATGTTCGACCGCGACTGCAACCGCGACCGATGCGCCGACCATCGGGTTGTTGCCCATGCCGATCAGGCCCATCATCTCAACGTGCGCAGGCACTGAGGACGAGCCAGCAAACTGCGCGTCGGAGTGCATGCGGCCCATGGTGTCGGTCATGCCATACGAGGCTGGACCCGCGCCCATGTTATCGGGATGAAGTGTCCGGCCCGTGCCGCCGCCGGATGCTACCGAGAAGAACTTCTTGCCTTCAAGCAGTCTTTCCTTCTTGTAGACAGCCATCACTGGATGCTGGAAGCGGGTGGGGTTGGTGGAGTTGCCGGTAATGGCCACATCCACAGTCTCGCGATGCATGATGGCCACGCCTTCGCGCACATCGTCGGCGCCGTAGCAGCGCACCGCGGCGCGCTCGCCGATGGAGTAGGCCTTCTCGCGCACCACGTTCAGCTTGCCAGTGGCGTAGTCGAACTCGGTCTGCACGTAGGTGAAGCCGTTGACGCGCGAGATGATCAGCGCAGCGTCTTTGCCCAAGCCGTTGAGGATCACGCGCAGCGGCGTCTTGCGGGCGTTGTTGGCGGAGCGGGCCAGACCGATTGCGCCCTCGGCGGCGGCAAAGGATTCGTGCCCGGCGCAAAAGGCGAAACAACCCGTCTCTTCGCGCAGCAGCATCGCGGCCAGATTGCCGTGGCCGATGCCCACCTTGCGATCGTCGGCAACCGAACCGGGAATGCAGAAGGCCTGCAGGCCGGTTCCCAGCGTCTCGGCCACATCCGCGGCCACCGTCTGCTTTTTTTGGATAGCCACCGCGGCGCCGATCAGATAGGCCCAGCCGGCGTTTTCAAAAGCGATGTTCTGGATGGACTTTACGATCTTGCGAACATCCACATCCTTGTCCAGGCAGATCTTCTCGGCCTGCTCCAGCGATTCAATGCCAGAGGCGGCAAGAAAGGAGCTGATCTGCGCAATTCTTCTCTCGTATCCTTCAAATAAAGCCATGATCTGCTCCTATTCCTTGCGGGGGTTGATGGTTTTGACGGCGTCGGCAAAGCGGCCATAGGTGCCGGTTGCCTTGGTCAGCGCGGTCTGCGCATCCACGCCCTTGGCGATGGAGTCCATCATCACGCCAAGCCGAACGAACTTGTATCCGATGATCTCGTCATCCGCGTCGAGAGCGAGTTCGGTCACGTAGCCCTCGGCCAACTGAAGATAGCGCGCGCCCTTTTCGCTGGTGCCATACATCGTTCCGGTCACGCTGCACAAGCCCTTGCCCAGATCTTCCAGGCCGGCACCGATGGGAAGACCGCCTTCTGAAAACGCTGTCTGGGTGCGGCCGTAGACGATCTGCAGGAACAGCTCGCGCATCGCCACGTTGATCGCATCGCAGACCAGATCGGTATTCATGGCTTCGAGAATGGTCTTGCCGGGTAGAATCTCAGCGGCCATGGCGGCCGAATGCGTCATTCCGGTGCAGCCGATCGTCTCAACCAGCGCTTCCTCGATGATGCCGTTCTTGACGTTCAACGTCAGCTTGCAGGCTCCCTGTTGGGGAGCACACCAACCCACACCGTGGGTCAGACCTGAGACATCGGTCACTTCCTTGACCTTGGTCCAACGGCCTTCTTGTGGAATAGGTGCCGGGCCGTGATTCGGTCCCTTGGCAACTACACACATCTGTTCAATTTCGTGTGTATGCATCTGGAGTTGCGCTCCTTTGTCTGGTTGAGTTAAAAACTGGTATTTCATCAACTTCCGTTACGCCTTATGGCGTTCGAGGCTTCATTGGACAAGCACCTCAGTAGGGAGGCGGCGTACCTGCACCCCCAAACTCCGCTCGGCGTTAAGCACTAGCCAAATTGCCGCCAGCAGACACCTCGGAACCGATCCAATGGGATAAACCATAGGAATTATAAAGGGGTTGGAATTCGATGGGATGTGACCGCCGTCTCAACAGATTGGCGTGCTTAGCCGCCGCTACAGCGTAGTCCAGGCGCGACCATGCATGCCCAATTTGTTATCAGACCCATGTTTTTCAAGTCCCTGCGAACGGCTGCGTCGAACAAGTTACTGCCGAATCTGAGACACGTCACGCACAGCCCCACGCGATGCACTCGTGGTCATTGCGGCATATGCATGAAGAGCCTGCGAGACCTTTCGGTCGCGCGCTACGGGCTTCCATGCGGCTGCTCCTTTGGCCTCGACGACCTTGCGACGGTTGGCTATCTCCGCGTCGGAAAGAGCAACGCGGAGCACGCGTTTGGGAATATCAATCTCGATGGTGTCGCCCTCTTCCACCAGCGCCAATGAGCCACCTTCCGCTGCTTCCGGTGAAATATGGCCGATACAAAGTCCGGAGGACCCGCCGGAAAAGCGCCCATCCGTAATCAGAGCGCAGACCTTGCCCAACCCCTTGGACTTGAGGTAGCTGGTCGGATAAAGCATCTCCTGCATCCCCGGACCGCCCTTCGGCCCTTCGTAACGAATCAGGACTACATCGCCGGGATGAACCTTGTCGCCCAGAATGGCTTCGACTGCCGAGTCCTGGCTCTCGAAGATGCGCGCCGGACCCGCAAAGGTCAGATGCGCTGGGTCAACCCCCGCCGTTTTCACGATGCAACCATCCGCGGCGATGTTGCCAAAGAGAACAGCCAAACCGCCGTCTGCGCTGAAGGCATGCGCTCTATCGCGGATTACACCAGACTCGCGATTGAGATCCAACTCGTCATAATGCTCATTTTGGCTGAACGCTTCTGTCGTACGCACGCCACCCGGCGCAGCGCGATAAAACTCCTTGACCGCCGACGACACGCCGTTCATTACGTCTAGTTTGCCGATAGCCGCGCCGAGCGTCGGAGCATGAACCGTATGCGCTGAACGATGAACCAACCCTGCGCGATCCAGTTCTCCCAGAATGGCGAAGATTCCACCGGCGCGATGTACATCTTCCAGATGGACCGCAGGCGCAGACGGAGCCACTTTGCACAGATTGGGAACACGACGTGAAAGCCGGTCAATATCGGCCATGGTGAAGGGCACACCGCCCTCTTGCGCCGCGGCCAGCAGATGCAGAACAGTATTCGTTGATCCGCCCATCGCAATATCGAGCGTCATCGCATTTTCAAAAGCTTCAAACGTAGCAATGCTGCGCGGAAGCACCGTGGCATCGTCGTGCTCGTAGTAACGCTTGGCAAGATCGACAATCGTCCTGCCCGCTTGCAGAAATAGCTCTTTGCGGCGCGCATGCGTGGCCAGGATGGTGCCATTTCCAGGCAGCCCCAAACCCAACGCCTCGACCAGGCAATTCATCGAATTCGCGGTAAACATACCGGAACAAGAACCGCAGGTGGGGCAAGCAGAACGCTCGTACTCCTCCACCTCGACATCGCTCGCCTTCGGATCGGCCGCCAGAATCATGGCGTCGATCAGGTCCAGCGCTTTCACGCCATCGCCCCGTTTGATCTTGCCTGCTTCCATCGGCCCGCCGGAGACAAAGACCACTGGGATATTCAGCCGCAGCGAGGCCATCAGCATTCCCGGCGTGATCTTGTCGCAGTTCGAGATGCAGACCAGCGCATCGGCGCAATGGGCGTTCACCATGTACTCAACCGAGTCGGCAATCAGATCGCGCGAGGGCAGGCTGTAGAGCATCCCGTCGTGTCCCATCGCGATGCCGTCGTCGATGGCAATGGTGTCGAATTCCTTCGCAACTCCGCCCGCGCGCGCAATCTCTTCGGCAACAAGCTGCCCCAGGTCTTTGAGGTGAACGTGACCAGGAACAAACTGAGTGAAGGAGTTGGCAACGGCGATAATGGGCTTGCCAAAATCACCGTCCTGCATTCCGGTAGCGCGCCAAAGACTGCGTGCTCCGGCCATATTGCGACCGTGCGTTGAGGTTCTGGACCTATAGGCTGGCATGATTCATATTTTACGCTTGGGAGTGGCCATGCCGGATCGGGGCAGAGTCGTGATGGGGTTGTATTACTCACGCTCTGCTCTGGCAACATGCTTCAAGGAGATTCACAACGGTTGGCTAGATTATTGAATGATCGCGAGTAAAACGAACTTACAATTTGTACTTGGCGTGAGCATTCGAGTCGCTCTCGAACGCTGTCAAGAGTTTCCCGGGCTCTGCCTCAGAGTACTTAGGGTGCAGCCGTCATCTGAGTCCAGCTTCCCACTTCACCTGCCTTTTCCGGTGTGTAATTGGGATCATCGGTGGTGCGGTAATTGCCGAAGCCATCGGTGAAGTGATACTGGCCTAGATTCGAGAGCTGCGTCGTACCGCCGGTGCTGGGATCGTTGACCGTGTCGACGCCTCGAATCAAATCGCTAAAATGATCGGACGCGCTGCGGGCGCCGCCATCCCGAAGAAAACTGTCGTCGACCCCGCCGCTGGAGCGCATGGCTTCTTCCTGTTTGTCGAAGTTCGCCTGAAAAGAGGCCTCTTGCTTCATCGTCTGTTCCATGGTCGCTTGAGCCGCACGGATTTGATCGTAGCCTTGCTGCAGCTTCTGATTGAAGTCGGCTAGCATCTTGTCGGTGATCGCCTTTGAGAGCCGGACCCATTCCGGGTTCACATAGAAAGACTTGGCGACGAAACAAAACATCGGCATGCGCTTGTCGAGAGTGCCGGCGGGTGCTCGAAAGCTTTGCAGGGCCTGGAAACCCCAGTTGGTCTGCTTGATCATGCCTGCGTTCACTCCCGCGTTAGCGCCTTGCGAGATGTAGTAAACGCCAAAGAAGGCCTCTTCGACCGGTTGGCCGTTGAGGTCGTAGCCGATCTTGATGGCCACGCCGTGCTGGTTGGGCCACGGATCCAGGTTCAGGGCCTTTGCCAAGTCCGGCAAATCCTGTTGCCCAAGCCATTTGAGATTGGGGACATTGGGACGGATCTTCTGGATGAACGCTGTCATCGCCTGCATCGGAGGTTGCGGGGGAGAGTAGAGTGCGCCAGTGGCAAGCCGCTCTCCAGGAGCAGGTTTGCGGCCCTTGTCGTACTGCCTGAGTTGAGGCGGAACTTCGGTGGACTCCAATCGCAAGAGCGGGTATTGGAAATAAGCCTCTGCATTGTCGGGATTCTCCGCATGAGAGGAAAAGGTAAGAGGGTACTCGACCCAGCTATAGTGCCACTCGATCTTGCTCTCGAAGCGCCACTTCTCGGGCAAGTGAATGGTTGCGGCGCGCATTCCGCCATGTTCTGTATCCGCGATGACGCGCTCCACGAACTTTTCTCCGGTGGCGGCTTGAGCGGCTTTGGGAGCGGAGGCCGGTTTAGCCTTGGGGGCCGAAGCAGAAACGCTCGGCGCAGCAACGGGGCGGGTCGACGTAGCCGGGGAATTGGCTGCCGTTCCAGAAGCGCTGGTTCCGAAAGCGGGCAATTCACTGGACGTGCCGGGCGCAGAATTACCGCTTGGGTTCGGAGCCAGCCCGGCGGCCTGTCTGCAGCGATCAGAGAGCGAGTCCTTATGCTCCTTGAGACAGGCCACGATCCGGCCCCCGCCCGGTTGCACTCCCGCGCACAGCCTCTGTGCGTCGTCTGAGCAGGCCTCGCGAAGCGAAGCAAGTGACTGCTGACCATCGGCCAGCGTGGACTGCGCCGCTATGGCAGCGCAGACAACGAGCACTACTCTCAAACTTTTCATAGCAAACTTCGCCTCAAAGTGCCGGTCAAAAAAACGCGCTCAACAAGAGCCGAATTGTTGAATGATGTATCAGCTATGTCAACAAGGTCGGCTCAGTTGACCTCGTAGTTCACCGTCTCAGAGGGTAATATCCAACTGCTGCGTGTCCAGCGCGCACGATGTCATTGCGTGTCCACGCCTTTTTGAAACGAAAGTCAGCCGGTTTGGGGCGCCTTGGGATCCGACAACGCAAGTCCTAACTCCGCGCCTCCGCGGCTCCAGAAGTAGAACGTAGCACCGAAAAACTCCAGGCTTCCTGATCGTGAGCAAACAAGAAGCAGTGCCGCGCTCATTCGCAGTTGCAGGTTTTCGCTTCTGCGTCGCGCCTTCGGGCGGCAGCTCCCTGAGGATCTGTCAATATATCGAGCCACAGCGGGTGCGGCGAGGTCTCGGCCTCGTAGTTGTCGTGCCAGTTCCACCATTTATATGGCGGAGTCTGCGGATAACCTTCTGGCGAGTCCTCCCAAGTCTCCTGACGGCCAAGTGGCGTGATGTCGAGGTAGCTCCAGGTGGTTCCCATTGCCTCGTCGCCCCGGCTGTTGATGAGGTATGTGCGGAACACTTTGTCGTCGTCGCGAAAGAACACGTTGTGGCCGTGCCATTGATCGACGCCGAAGTCCGCGTCGAAACTGTCGGTGATGGTGTACCACGGCATCTCCCACCCCATTCGCGCCTTCAGGCGCGCGATATCCTCCTGCGGCGCGCGCGAGGCGTAGGCGAGGGTGGTGTCGCGGGCGTTCAGATGGGCCAGATGGGTGACCTGATCGGCGCCCAGGGAGCAGCCGCGGCAGGCATGTTCGGGCCAGCCGAACACCCCAGGCTCAAAGAAGGCGCGATAGACGATCAACTGCCGGCGGCCCTCGAACAGATCGAGCAGGCTGGCCTTGCCCCGAGGCGCCTCGAATTCGTATGCTTTCTCGACCGCCATCCACGGCATTCGCCGGCGTTCGGCGGCCAGCGCGTCACGGGAGCGGGTCAAGGCCTTCTCCTTGACGAGGAGATGCTGGCGCGCAGCCTCCCACTCCTGTTGCGACACGATCGGGGCTGTCTTTACCGCGAGATGACCTTTCCCGTTTTCGTTGTCTCTCTCTTCGCTCGTTGCCATCTTATTCCTCCTCTGTTCTCGGATGCAGACCGAGACCATTCGCTCCGAAAAATCTTCTGAACTTGCCGATGGACACCGGCAGAATCCTCAGAGTTTCCTGGGTGGACACCCGCCATCGGCAGACCCATGGGCACGGAGAAGCCGGGACCTCCGAGGGCGAAGCCGAGGTAATACAGCGCCAGCGTGAGAGCATGGTCCGCGAGAACTCCGGGGGAAGCATCGTTCACATGGCCGTGCCGCCCCCAAACGCATTGGCGACCAGCAGAAATCCGCCCAAAAGCGCAATGTAGACTCCGGCTGCGCGGACTCCCAGGAGTTGCAATTGGCTTACAACGGCAGCCGTGAAGAGGCCGAGGGAGATCATGGCGCCGAACTGCATCACGACGCAGAAAAGAATCTGACTCTACACGAGATGCACGCTGTGCGCGCCACAGACAAGCGGGATGGATTCTATCCTTCTAATGCATCTTTCAGCCATACCGTTACTCCTATTAAGTTTCGTCCCTTGGGATCTGGCATCTGGCGACGGCGGAAACTAATGAGGTCGCGAAGCACGCAAGACCGCGCCATTGCACGGGATGTCTGAGAAGGCTTCCGTTTTGTCTCACCCTTGAGGCTGAGGCAAACCGAATTGAACTTCTCCGTGGAGCTTCATCCAGCTATGCTGAGGTTGTTCCAATTGCTTTTGTGACATCTCAAATTTTGCGAGGGACTTCTCAAAATCCTCTCTGGTGGTACTGTCTGACTGGAGAGCCACAGCCCTCTTCTCCGTCAAGATGGCATTCGAGTAATCTCCATTGACGTAATAGGCCTCAGCCAACGTATCCAAATCATCTGCATTATTGGCACCGCTAATCGCCACAGCGCGCAGAGCATATTCCAGGGCTTTTGCAGGGTTGCGAAGCGTTCTATCAGTTGCCGTCGCATATAGCCAGGCAAGATTGTTCAGTGCGCTGTCATCGTTTGGATTGAGACGTATAGCCTGTCCGTAGTCTCTGATCGCGCGGTGGATATCTCCCTTACTCTCGTAGACGTTGCCCCTGCCGTTAAATGCTCGTGCGTGAATTGGATCCAGCCGCAATGCCTGGTCGAAGTTTTGAATCGCCAAGTCATACAGGCCCTTAAGCCGATACGCCTCGCCTCGGTTTCTGAAGGCTTCCGCATAACTCGGATTCAACTTTAGAGCCTGATCAAAGTCCCGAATTGCTTGATCGAAGTCGCCCCGAAGCCCAAGAGCAAGACCTCTGTTATTGAAGGCTATGGACAGGTTATTGTTAGGTTCCTGACCCGACTGAATCAGTGACGTGCAGCCTTCGATGCATCGGTCAGGGTTTTCATCCTGGCATCGCCTCGCATTCTCGTCGCGTTTGCGGCCAGATAGTGCATTATCGAGAAGATCGCTCATCCAATGCAGGGTACGACCTGTTGCACCTCTCATTGCGCCGCGGCAATCATCAATAACTCGCGACCAACTCACTTTTTTCATTGGAATTTCTCCTTACGATTCACGATTCTCTTTGCCAGCTAACCCCTGCCGGAAGTTTCGACGTCTTCAATCCTCGCTGCTCAATCCCCGTCGATGATTGAGTGCGGGCATTTCCAATTGAGAGCCAATCGGCCTCTGACCGTTTGTTCTTGTACCAGTACCGTGCCCCATCCTTTCGCCTTTTTCCCGGCGAAAGGGTGGGAAACCGCGAACCCTGAAGTGCGAAATCACGAGGTCAGAGCCAATAG
>CAYVMS010000019.1:21962-23664 GCA_964452615.1 uncultured Occallatibacter sp. | reverse complement strand
GGAAACCACAGCCGGTGAAAATGCCGCTTGGCCAGCGTCATGGCGGCGTCGAAGCGAATCACCGGAAACAGGCGTGCCACATGCAGGATCGTCTGAATCACCTGCTCGCGGACCGCTGGATTCAGATAGTCAAGTTGCGCCGTGTCATTCCAGGGAAAGCTGGTGCCGTCGTTGCCGTGGTAGATATAGCGAGTCTCGCCGCTTGACCGGTCGCGCCGCTGAAAGACCACCGCAGCATCGGACTGCTCGAAGTAGTGGTCCTCGATCTTGATCTCGACTCGGCCATCGCTAGAGAGATCGGGGCCGTTGAAACTATAGGCAGGATAGGGCGGCTCATGGCGCGCAATAAACCAATCGGGGTGCTCGATGACCCACGGCGAATCGATGCCCATATGGTTGGGCACCATGTCGCTGGCCAGCCGAATGCCATATTTGTAGGCCCTGTCGCGCAGGTTCACATAGGCCGCTTCGCCGCCCAGGTCTTCGGCAATGGCGTAGTCAAAGAGCGAATAGGCTGAAGCCACGGCGTCGGAGTTCCCGCAAAGCAGCTTGATGGTCTTCGACGCGCGGCTGCGCTCCCAGACGCCAATCAGCCAAAGCGTATTGAGCCCGCGGTGCGCCAGCGTCGCCAGTTCCTCGTTGGGAATCTCATCCAGACGCTTGATCCAGCGGCCATATTGCCGGCTCATCTGCGCCAGCCACACGTAGGTGCTCTTGGCGATCAGGACCGCGGTCGGCATCCAGGCCTGATCGGGCGAAAACTTCTCGTACTCGTGGGCCGCATCGCCAAACTCCGGTACATCGGCCGTGCTCACCACTCCAGGCCATTGCTGCTTTCCGCTTTCGCGGCGGCGCCGGGCCGTCTCATCGGGAGGATTGAACTGCGTCCAAATCGCCAGTTCTTCCTCATGCAAAATCTCGGTGGCAATGGCCAGCAGATGCTCCAGGCTGTCGCCGATCAGCGGTTTCCAGAGCTTGCGAATGAGGGCAAGCTGATCGGCCAGCGAGCGGGGCGCACCCACTGCCGGAGCCCGCAGCAACTCCAGCAGGTTCATCGGCTTGGCGTCAGGCAGCGGAATTAGCGGGCGGGTGGCAAAGTACTCGGGAAACTGTTTGGTCACCTGGCGGTAAACGGTTTTCTCGGCCAGGCTCTTTTCCTCGAACAGTTCTTCA
Source organism: uncultured Occallatibacter sp. (assembly GCA_964452615.1). Taxonomy (GTDB): domain Bacteria; phylum Acidobacteriota; class Terriglobia; order Terriglobales; family Acidobacteriaceae; genus Telmatobacter. The sequence continues at coordinate 22,491 of CAYVMS010000019.1, read as the reverse complement.
AAGGGCTGAAAGGCCTCATTGCGGTTCGCGGTCCACAGAAGCATCAGCTCTTCAAATGCGACCGCCCAATGCGACGTTCCATCCGTCTGCCCCGCCAGCCATTCGACCGGGGTCTTCTCTCCGCGCATCACCGAAATGCCCGGAAAGTCCTCGACAAATGTCAGCAGCATCTTCCGCAGCGCCTCAGGGCCCACTATGCCGGAGAACCACTCCAGAGCACCGGTCATCACCTGAGGATCGAACTGCTCGCGGTAGCGCGCCATCAGCACATGGCTGGCCTCGTCGATCAGGCCCATGGCGTAAAGCTGCCCGGCATGAACCGCTAATTCAGGATGCTTTTCGGTCTCCCGGACCGTGTTCATACGGTGCGCGAATTCGCGGCAAGCGGGAAGATTGGCAAAAACAACATTCCCTGAGTATGAAAACAGTGACTCCGCGAACTTGTACCGCTCACGCGCATTCCGGGAAATATGGAATTCCATCATAAGAAAGTCGAACTCCCAAGCCGATCAATAATCTGTCATTCTCA
>CAYVMS010000019.1:0-21862 GCA_964452615.1 uncultured Occallatibacter sp. | reverse complement strand
CGCAGAGGAATCGCATAGCTGCAAAGCTGCATCCAGTGCGGCATCGTGCTGATAGGGAACCCGAAGCCCGAAAAGGTAATGGCAGGCATGATGAAAAAGAAGGAAGTCACCATCGCCTGCTGCTGCGTGGCAGAGACAGTTGAGATGAGCAGTCCCACCCCCAGCATGCAAAGAATGAAAAGAATAGCTCCTGTCGCCAGCACAGCAACGTGGCCGCGGAAAGGCACCTGAAACCACAGCGATCCAACCACGGCGATCAACGTCACATCGAAGAGGCCGATCAGAAAAAACGGCAGCGTCTTGCCAAGAATGAACTCGGCTGGGCGGATCGGTGTCACCATGATCTGCTCCAGCGTTCCAATCTCCCGCTCACGCACCACTGCAAATGCGGTCAACGTGATCACCAGAACGAGCGTCAGGCTGCCGATAATTCCCGGGACAAAGAACCACCTGCTTCGCAGGTCGGGGTTATACCAGGGTCGTGGTGCAAGCTCCACCGATGGCATCACCTCGATCAACTGAGGCGCGACGCGCTGGATGCGGTCTCTTTGGATCCCTTGCGCAAAGCCCAGCGCGATCTGCGAGATGTATCCAGAGGCGATCAGCGCCGTGTTGGAATTGGTCGCATCCACAATCACCTGCAACGGAGCTGTCTCGCCCTTGCGCAACTTCTGCGCAAAACCGGCGTCGATCTCCAGGCCGATTGTCGCCTTGCCCTGCTCGATCAGATCGCCAAGCTGGCGCGAATTGGCGAGTTGCCCCTGAACCTCAAAGTACGGGCTCGATGTAAAGCGCGAAACAAGCTCGCGGCTCTCCTGCGAGTGATCCAGATCAAGCACGACCGTTGGTACGTGGCGAATCTCGTAGTTCGCGGCATAGCCAAAGACCATCATCTGAATGATGGGCGGACCAATGAGGATGAACCGCGTCCGCTTGTCGCGAAAGACCTGGATAAACTCCTTGATCAACATCTGCTTCAGTCGCGCCAGCATTTTTCTCCTTCAAGCAATCTCTTATTAAGCCGCTGATTTGAAAGGGTACAAATTCAATCGTGCCGTAAATGCTGCAAATTCAGCATAGGGGTTATGCATTTTCACTGATGCTATGAGGTCTGGGTGCCCCACCCTCGCCGCGTCTTTGTCTTTGCGGCTAGGGTGGGACACCTTGATCTCCTCACCACACAAACAGTGAAAATGGTTTAGCCCCTGAGGGAATCTCCTTTACTTGCCGCACCTCACCCACGAGCCAATTCGCTAACTTGCTATCACCGCGAAGCGGTGGCTAACTTGCTGTCTTTGCCTACAATCATCCCTGAAATCCCGTCCATCGCTTGAGGGCACCAATCGGTGATTTCGGGCCGGCCGCCCTTGCAGAAAATTTCCTCTCCCCATGCCACAATCAAACAATGGAAAAACCATGCACTTCTCGCGCTCAAGAACTCCGGGACTGCGCCCAAAATCTCTTACCCCCAGCGACCGATACCCCCACCCCCCTTATCTTTATTTTCAGAACCCTGCAGATAATTTCTTCATTCTCTGAAATCCTCCATCATTCCAGCCTCTTGTGGAAGCTGCGCGTGGCCAGCAGCGCCAGCACAAATGCAAAGACGGCCAATGGAAACAGCTCCGCCCAAAGCATCGACGCAGGTGTCCCTTTCAGAAAGATCTTCTTCAGCACTGAAACGTAATAGCGTGCCGGTAAAATCCTGGTAATCCATTGAAGCGCAACCGGCATCTGTTCGATTGAAAACAGGAATCCCGATAAAAGAAACGCCGGAAGAAAGGTGATTAACAGTGCAATCTGACTGGCTGCAAATTGATTTTTGGCCAGCACGGAGATGAAGAACCCCAGCGAGAGAACCACGATCATGAACATCGCCGACGCAGCCATAAGTGTGACCCACGAACCGCGAAACGGCACTTGAAACCAGTAAATTGCGATGAGTGCGCTGATGATCGTGTCAAACATTCCCAGTACAAAATACGGTGCCAGCTTGCCGAGCATAATCTCCATCGCACTTACAGGTGTCGAGATTAATTGCTCCATCGTGCCTCGTTCCCACTCGCGCGCGATGGTCAGTGACGTAAGGAACGCGCCTATGACCGACATCACCAGCGCCAGCACGCCGGGAATAATGAATGCGCTGCTTTCAAGATCCTCGTTATACCAGGTGCGAGTCTCGACATTCACAGCGGATGGCTGCAATGCAAGGCCGCGCTGCCTCAACCAGTCGATCTGAATCTGCGCAGAATAACCCTGGACCACGCCCTGAGAATAGCCAATAAGCACATTGGCAGTGTTATCGTCCGATGCGTCGACGAGCGCCTGAATTTCGATTGGCCGGCCATCGCGCAGCCGCTGCGAAAAGTCCCAGGGAATTACAATACCCATCTTGGCGTGGCCGTCGTCAAGTGCGCGAGTTAGCTCCGGATAGCCGCTTACAATGCGTGCAACGTCAAAGTACCGGCTGGCCTGAAAGTGCTTGAGCAAGTCTTGGCTCTGCTGGCTCCCTTCCTGATCGTAAACATAGACTGGCAGTCCCTTGAGATCAAGATTGACGCCGTAGCCAAAGAGCAGCACCAGCACCACGGGCATGAGAACGACGATGAAAAGACTGCGCGTGTCACGCAAAATCTGTATGACTTCTTTTCGCGCAACGGCTAGCAACCGAGTCAGGCTCATGGCTTGCGCTCCTCTGCAGTTTCACGGCCCGTTGTGAGCGAGACGAAAACATCCTCCAGGCTGGGACGGATCTTTTCCATGCGGCTAACAGCAATATCGCGTCCGGCCAGATAACTCCGAAGTGTAGGCTCGGCAACAGTCGCATCTGCGACCACAAGATGCAAGGAGTTACCAAAGACAGCCGCATCCATGACGCCCGGCGCCGATTGCAACGCTTCGACCGCATCTCCCAACGGAGCGCATTCGACGACGAGCAGTTCACCTTTCATCGAATCCCGCTTCAATTCCGAGGGTGTTCCCAGCGCGACAATCCGTCCTCGGAAGATCAGTGCAAGACGGTTGCAGTATTCAGCCTCCTCCATGTAATGGGTAGTTACAAAGACAGTAACTCCCGACTCGGCCATCTGATGAATCAGCTCCCAGAACCGACGCCGGGTGATGGGATCCACTCCAGAGGTCGGTTCATCAAGGAAGATCACGGGCGGCTTGTGCAAGACCGCGCAACCCAGCGCCAGACGCTGCTTCCAGCCACCCGGCAGCGTTCCGGTAATGAGATTTTCTTGCCCTTTGAGGTTGGCCATGGCCAGAGCCCATTCGATGCGGCCTTGCAGTTCCTTCGACGGCACGCTATAGAGCCCGGCAAAGAGGCGCAGGTTCTCAATCACTGTAAGGTCGTTATATAGCGAGAATTTTTGCGACATATAGCCGATATTCTGGCGCACGGCCTCTGGCTCCCGGCTCACGTCAAAGCCCGCGACCTGTGCGCGGCCCGAGGTTGGCTTGAGCAGGCCGCATAACATGCGAATCGTGGTGGACTTCCCCGCCCCGTTGGGTCCGAGAAACCCGAAGACCTCACCCTTGCGGACCTCCAGATCGATCTTGTCCACGGCAACAAAGCTACCGAAGCGCTTGACGAGTTTCTCGACCTCAACCGAGTTAGCGGGATCAGCCATGCAAAGTTACTCCGGCCTCAACTGCGTCGACAAACAAGTTTTCGATAGAGGGCGCGACTTCAACAATCGCATCGAATGAAATGTTGGCACGCTCAAGCCTGGACTCGAACTCCGGAATGCGGCGGGCTGCATCGTCCACCACCACGTGAACTCCGTCGCCGGTGAGCAGGAGGCTCGATATTCCCTCAGCACCTTCAAGTTCATCGCGCAACGGACGCGGTTCGGGTGCAGTAATCGACAGCACGCCTTTTCTCAATCCAGCTTTGAGGTTCGCCGGCGTATCGCAGAAGAGCAATTTGCCTTGATGTAACAGCGCAACACGATGACAGCGCTCGGCTTCGTCGAGATACGCCGTCGAGGTAAGGATTGCAACGCCATCTGCGACCAATTCGTATAAGATTCTCCAGAAATCGCGCCGTGAAACTGGATCGACGCCCGTCGTCGGCTCATCAAGCAGAATCACTTTGGGTCGATGGATGAGCGCGCAGACCAGACCAAGTTTCTGCTTCATACCGCCGGAGAGTTTGCCAGCAAGGCGCTTCCGAAACTCGCTCATGCCGGCGGCAACTAAAAGTTGCTCAGACCGCGTCACGCGCTCGGGCCTCCTCACTCCGAAGAGATCCGCATAGAAGCGGATATTCTCGTCGACCGTCAGGTCTTCGTAGAGTCCAAAGCGTTGCGGCATGTAACTCAACGCGTGTTTGGCGCCCTCAGGATCGCGCGCGACATCGTAACCGGCAACCGCGGCCTTACCCGCGTCGGGCGACATGATGCCCGCCAACATGCGCAACGTAGTTGTCTTCCCTGCCCCGTCAGGGCCGACCAGACCAAAAATCTCTCCTGCGCGTACGTCAAAGCTCAAACCATCGACAGCCCGCACCCCCGGAAAGCTCTTCGTCAGCCCCTCGGCCACAATCGCGGGTTGTAGTTGGCTCGTCACTTGGCAGCCGCAAGTTTGATGTGAGCATCCGCAGGCATGCCGGGCTTCAGTTCGTGATTTAGATTGTCAATGTCGATCTTGATGCGGTAGACAAGGGTGACCCGTTCCTTGGTCGTCTGCACGCTCTTGGGCGTGAACTCGGCGGTCGACGAGATGAAGGAAATGCGACCATGGTATTGTTTGCCGGGATATGTATCGGTACTTACTGTCACTTCCTGGCCATAGGTGATAAGGCCAAGGTCGCTCTCCGCAATATACGCGCGCATCCAGATATGATCCAGGTCAGAAAGCGTAACTACCGGCGAGCCGGGCGAAACCACTTCTCCTAACTCCGCTTGGCGCACAGCGACTATCCCTGCGATAGGAGCGCGCAAAACGGTGTAACTCAGATTCACCTGCGAAAGGCCAAGATTTGCGCTGGCTTCATTGATATTGGCTTGCGAGATTGCAATATCTTCCTTTCGGCTGCCCTCGACTGCTTCGTTGTAGTGCTCTTGAGCAGCATTGAAGATCGCTTGTGCACGCTTCAGTGCGGTTGCCGCCTGGTCGCGGTCCTGCGCAGAGACTTCATCCTTTGAGAAAAGGCGCTGGGCCCGATCACTGTCGAGCTTTCTTTCGTTAAGATCGGCCTCGGCGTCGAGCACGGTTTGCTTCGCGGCCTGCACCTCTTGCTGTCGTGTTCCGGCCAGCGTGAGCGCGAGGTTCGACTTGCGCAAGTTCACGGCGGCCTCATCAATGCGAACCCGCTGTTTGAAATCGGCATCGTCGAGCCGAGCAAGCATCTCGCCCGTCTCAACCTGCTGACCTTCCTCGATGGGCAGTTCGACGATGCGTCCAGCCACCTTAAAGCCAATTAAGCTCTCATGCGCTTCTATGTTGCCGGAGAGTGTAAGCTGATTCACCGGCGCTGGTGGCTTCATCAAGCGGGGGTAAAAGTACATACCCGCCGCGGCAGCCCCGACCAGCAGAATCAGTACAGGAATAACTCGTCTCATAATTTTGAACCTCGCATGAACTGCTCTTGTTTGTGGCTCGGCTGTCAAACCTGTTTATGGATTTCCCATCAGCTCAACGATGTTCTTCTCTGTGTCGCCCATGGCGCGCGCAAGGGAAAACTTTGCGTCGACATGACTAGAGATGGCAAGAATACAGTTCTCCTCTGCACGCGCCAACTCATCCTGCGCGGTAACGACTTCGACATTGTTGGCCGTTCCTTGCTGAAAACGATCCTGTGCCAATTCCAGTTCGCGCTTCGCCAACTCCTGGCCTTCATGAGCCACGGCCACCTGCTCGGCCGCCGAATCCAGATTCAAAAGCGCCTCACGAAGTTCCTCTTCAATACCCCGGCGTTGATCAGCAATCTGATCGTCGATAAGCTTCACGCGGCTCGCTAGTTCTTGTGCCTCTCCATTACGATCACGATCGAACAGAGTGAAATCGATCTGACCCTGAATTATTCCCGTAGTCTGAACGCCACCGATGCTTCGTCCAATTTCGCCGAGGTTTCCATTGATACTTAGCTTAGGATAAGAGCGTGCGCGGTTGGCGCGCTGCTGTTCGATCAACTCCTCGCGTTGGCTTGCAAGCGCTAGATAATCCGCGCGGGCGAGCAACGCAGCCGATGCAATCTTCTCTATCTCTCGCCGAATCAGCGGGCGAAAAATAAGCGGCTCGGCAAGTTCAAGCGGTGTACCGGTATTCATGCCTAGGTTGCGCGCCAGCTCAAGTTGCGATTGCCGGGATTGGTTCTGGAAAATCAGGAGCGCTTGACGGTCGTTGGCAAGCTGCACTTCAGCGCGAAGTACGTCCACGCCAGTTGCCGTTCCGGCATCGTGCTTGTCTTTCGCCAGCTTTAATAAAGCATTTGAATCGGTCACTCGCGATTGCGCAGCATCGGCGCGTGCAGCAGCGGATTGGGCGCTCAGATAGAGCCCTGCGATGACGCGGACAATAAGGTCGCGTGCATCGCGTTCATTCATCTTGTCTGCATCGAGAGCGCGTTCGCTGGCCTTGAATGCGTGACGGCTCTCGATATCGATCAGGTTTTGCTGCGCGTAGATGCGAAAGTCGTAATTCGAGAACGGTCCAACGACAGCGGGCATCCCTGGCAATGAAATCCCGAAGGCCTGCAAATCGCGGTTCTGAATGTTGGCGTAAGCCTGAGCATTGACGCGGGGAAGCAGCGCGGCCGACATGCGTCGCGTACGCGCGCCTTCTGCTTCCTCTACCTGCGTGCCAGCAACGAGCACTTTCAGATTGACCTGGAGTCCTCTTTGAATCGCGTCTTGCAGCGTGACGCGAACCGGCATTGGCTCTTGCGCCAACGCGTTGGCGTCTAAAATCAACTCTGGAATCAGGATTGCCAGTAACAGACAGACGACTGTGCGCAGTTTGAATTTCATAGCTCCCGCCTTTTTCCGAAAACAGCAATCGATCTCCAGAAGTGTTGAAAGCTACCTTCCATCCACACATTAAGCGACGGCTGCTCGTGTAAAGACCAGAAGAGCACTGTGCCCATGAACGCTTGCAGCACCTGTATCGCCACCTTTTCCTTCTTCAAGTGACAATCGATCTCCCCGCGCTTTTGCCCGGCAGCAACTATTCCCGCGATCATTTTGCGGCCCTTCAACATGTTGTGCGCGATCAGATTGCGTACACCCTCGCTGGCCAGAAAGGAGGAAATTAAGGCGCGAGCCAAGTCAGGACTTCTTCCTGGCTCCTCCGCAGCGCGCAGAAATAGATGGTGCATAACCGATTGAATCGTTTGTTTGCCCTCCGCTGCCAGCGCCTGGGCTTCCGTAACCTTTGCGAGCTGTATTTCGGCCATTACGCCCAGTATGTGATCTTTACTTTCAAAATAATTAAAGAAGGTTCCCTTGCCCACGTCCGCGGCTTCCGTAATCTCCTCAACCGTTACGCCTGAATAGCCTCGCTCGGCGAAGAGCTGCAATGCGCATCGGAAGAGCCGTAACCGCGTCTCTGTAGCACGGCGCTGACGGCGTCCCGTGGCCTGTGTATGATCTGGATCACCAGCCGTCTGCGCCTTAACGGATGCGATTTGGCGATTTATCTGACTCTTACTCATATTAGTCTTTTGGTCATTTATGACCATTGGTCAATTATCGTGTGAATATCTACCGATGTCAAGATTGGATATTCAAAAGGCAAATGTCGAATTGAGTGGCTAAACAAGCGAGTCCCTGTGAACTTGACGGCAAAGGCATACACGCTAGCTTTCGGCGGGAACATGAACATTGAAGCCGCATCCGCAATGCCAGCAGAAACGGCAAGCCCTCCGCTTTATCGCGGAGGGCTTGACCTACTGCCTGTTTCGCTTGACCCTTACCAACCCACGGCAACAATCAAGTCGTTCGCGTATTTGCAGCCGATATCGCTTGAATCGCTGCCCGAATCATCATACGGGAAACCATACTGCTGCCAGTTGATGGCCATATCGTGCATGGCCTTCGCATAGTAGTCAGCAGGAGGTGTCTGGTAGTTGAGGGCCTGATTGCCGAACATCCCCGGCACTGACAGTGAGCCTGTTGAGCTGAAGTAATTGGCTCCGATGATGTGGCGGGCCAGACCCGCGGAAAGAGCGGGATAGGAACCAAGACCGCTCAGATTCGGTCCCGGCTCCGTGACTGCGCTGAGGGGGTTGTTAGCCCACACCCAAGCGACCCAAGTGTCGTAGTAGTTGTCATACTTGCCCCAATTGCCAAAGCCTCCGGCGCCTGGTTCAGGAATGCTGTACGGAGCCCGGATGACTCCCAGTTGCTGGAACTCCGCCGGAACGTCCGCGATGAACTTGGCGAAGGTACGCGAGCGATCTTCGGCAAAGGTTGCGGCATTTTCGCCCACCGCGATGGGGTAGGTGCCGGTGCAGGTCATTTCAAATGCCAGCTTGACGGCGAAGGCATCGACGCGGGTGGTATCGACGTTGATAAAGTAGCCGCCGCCGCTGCTGTTGGCGCCGATGGTGTACTCGATGAAGTCAACGTACGGACTGGATACTCCCAGGGGTCCAAGATAGAAGGTCATGCGGCCGGATGCGTTGGCCGGCATGTTGACGAAGGGTTGAGAGGCAACGGTGCCGGTGGTGGTTACAGCGGTGGAACCGGTGCCGATGGTGTACGACCAGGTGACCTGATCGTCAGGATACCGGCCGTTGGTGCGATTGAGGATCTTGAACACCATGGCGTCGCCCGCGGGCGTTGCCGGGATGTTGCTGGCGTCGAAGAAGACCGGCTCTGTGCCAAGCGGGAAGGTCGCGGCACCGAGTTCGCCGTTGACCTGCGTGAACTTGGTGGTGCTGAAGCCGGCCGATGCCGGGCCGACCCAGACCTGGTAGTAGTATTGGGTTCCCGGGGATGCCAGAACATCCTCGAAGAAGTTCTGCTGGGTTGTGCCGATCATGTTGGCGGTGGTGGGCGTGAAGCCTGATGTGGCGCTGCGGAAGATGTCGTACTGGGTTGGCGGGGCTTCTGTCGTTGCCACCCACTCCAGGAAGACTTCCGTGGGAGAGGTTGCGGTTGCGGTCAACGTGGTGGGAAGCGCGATCGTGCTGTTGCTAACCACTGTCGAGTACACCGGCGATGCGCCGTCTTCATCCTGGGCTTGGACGACATAGTACACGGTCGTCGAAGGCGGCAGGCTGGTATTGACGAAGGTGGGGTCCGTCAGATTGCTGGCGATCTGGTTGCTCAGCGATGGCACAAATCCGCTCGTCAGGCCAGAGTACAGGTTGTAGGTGACGTTGGTGCAGTTGGCCTGCGGAGCCACAGCCGACCAGTTCAACTGAATGGCGTGCGCCGAAAGCGATGTCGCCGTCAGACCTGTCGGAGCCGCCGGAGGAACCGCAGCGCAGGAGGTCGCGGCGTTGGCCGTCGCGCTCACCTGCGTCGAAGCCGGCGATGCGCCAACTGAATCGACCGCCTCCACCGCATAGTAATAGGTGCCCCCCGGCGTCAAGCCGGAGTTCTCAAAGCCGGTGCCGTTGACATTGCTGGCAACCAGGTTGCTCGCCGACGGAGTGAAGCCGCTGGCGGTGCTGGCATACACGTTGTAGCTGACTGCGCAGTTGGGCACCGTGTTGTTCGGCGTCCAGGTAAGTGCAACCGCGCCGGGACCGTTGCTGACCGCGGCCAACCCGGTGGGAGCAGTGGCCGGCGCGACGGAGCAAGCGCTGGCTGCGCCGCGAATCTCGATACCGGAGATCATGGGCGTGCCACCGTCGCCAGAGCCTTTGCTGGAGAGAGCAACCAAAATTTGGCCGCTGCTATTGGCTGTCGCGGTGAATGTCTCCTCTACAGCCGTCCAGAGCTTGCATCCGGCTGTGGCATAAACATTGAAGTCAGGCAGCACTGTCGTTCCGTTGATGAGGACATCGAAGATGCGCGTCTTGGGGACAGTGCATGGGTCGGGGAGAGGGCTAGCCCACTTCGGAGAATACGAGTCGCTGTTTTCTGCAAAGTGCAGCAGAACAGTGTACGAAGCACCGGGAGCAAGACCAGGAATTGTGTAGGTTGTGGTGCCGGTGTGCGAGGTCTGATAGACCTGCATCGGCGCTGCATTGGCTGGTGCGATATCTGACGTATCGTCAAAATCGGTCGAGGTGGATGCTCCAGTCGAGCTGGCGTACTCATCGCCGGTGAAGGAAGCGTCGCCGCCCATCGCATTACTGACTGGACCGCCGCCCCCGTGGATGGCAATGATCTCCGACTGATTGGAGGAAGGCGAGGTCGTGTCACTGATGATCGTCGAAGCTGGCGAAGTTCCGTACGCGTCAACGGCCGCCACTGAGAAGTAGTAGGTCGTCGATGCTGCAAGGCCGGTGACCGTGTATGTCGTGCCCGTTACTCCGCTGGCAGCCACCGTCGTCGGAGGCGTTGCCGTCCCGTCGTTAATTACATACGAGTTGACCGTGCAGTTCGCAGGAGGTGTTGGTGCCGTCCAGCTCAAGCTGATGGAACTGGATGTGGTCGCGGTCACCGTCAACCCTGTTGGTGCGGGAGTAACTGCGGAGCAGGGAGGGGCAGTCACCGTAAGTGTTGCGGTGCTGCTGGTAACGGTTCCGGCGCTGTTGGTTACCACCACGTAGAACGTCTCACCGCTGTTCGAGGTGGTGGTTGCCGGTGTGGTGTAAGACGTCGCCGTTGCGCCAGAGATTGCAGCGCTGTTTTCGTACCACTGGTAGGTTGGCGCTGGCGTCCCCGTGGCAACCACACTAAAGGTGGCCGTCTGGCCGGCAGTCACACTCTGAGAGACGGGCTGCGTCGTGATGGTGGGAGCGACAGTCGCGGTCTGTGTCTTGCCGCTGATAGCCGCGGAAGCCGACGATGTGCCGAAGGCATCGACAGCCGCTACTGTGAAGTAGTAGGTCGTGTTTGCCGTAAGGCCAGAGACGGTGTATGTGATTCCCGTCACTCCGCTGGCAGCAACTGCCGTCGGTGGGTTTGCCGTCCCATCGTCGATGACATACGAGCTGATCGTGCAGTTCGCCGGAGGTGTGGGCGCCGTCCAGCTCAAGCTGATCGAGCTGGTGGTGGTCGCTGTCACTGCAAGGCCGGTCGGCGCGGGAGTGACTGCAGCGCAGGTCGGAGCAGATGCGCCGCGAACCTCGATACCGCTGATCACGGGCTGATTTTGGGCTCCATCCGTAAGAGCGATGACGATATTGCCGGCGCTGGTGGCCGTGGCAGTATATGACTCAACCAGAGCCGCATACTCGCCGACTGTGGCATATATATCCAGATTGGTCAGCACAGTTGTGCTGTTGATCGCTACGTTAAACTCACGCTTGCCTTTTGCAGAGAAATATGTCTCGGCGAAGTGCAGCAGAACGGTATATGAGGTGCCGGCCGTCAGGTTTGGAATCGTATAGGTGGCGACTCCGGCGCGATTGGTCTGATAGACCGCCATCGGCGCGGCATTGGTTCCGGGCTGCGTCAGGCTGATGGTCTTCGTAGTGGAACTGCCGTCGCCTCCGCCAGTGAAGTACTCATCGGCAACAAAGGATGCGTCACCTCCGCCCGAGTTGCTGACGGCAGGACCGCCTGCATTGATGGCCACAACATCTGTCACTTGCGCGTTAGCCATGGCTGCAAGGCCAAAGGCTGTCATCACAATTAGCGCAAGAAATGTTCTATGAACAAGCCTGCGCCACTGGGTCAAATAGCTGTTTGACATTCTCTTTCTCCTGTATTCTGTGTCGCCGCGCGTTCCCCGCCGCGGGTTAGATCGCAATTGTGATGCGCCAGCCGTGTTGGATGTCACGAACTCAATGCGAGCGATCCTAGGCTATTTTTATGCTTCATGGATTGCGGTCCGGCGGCACGAATGCCGCCGAACCGCGTCGTTTGAGTCGTTTACCTGATTTCAATTCCATCGATGAGTGGTTGATCGTCCGCGCCCTTGGTGAAGGCGATCACGATCTGCCCCGAGCTGTTGGCCGTGGCAGAGAACGTCTCTACCACCGCTGTGTACTCCCCTCCGGCTGTCTTGTAGATGTCAAAGTTGGTGAGTACTGTTGTGTTGTTGATCGCCACGTTGAATTCACGCTTGGCCGCGGCGCTGTAGTAGTTCTCGGAGAAATGAAGCAGGACCGAGTGGGTGCTGCCGGCCACCATTCCGGGAATCGTGTAGGTTGTGACTCCGGTGCGTCCGTACTGATAGACCGCCATGGGCGCTGCATTCGAACCGGGCTGGGTCAGGTTGATGGTCTTCGTGGTGTGGGTGTTGTCTCCGCCGCCGCTGAAGTCCTCGTCGGCAACGAAGTTGGCGTCGCCGCCGTTGGCATCGCTCTCAGCCGGTCCGCCCGCTGCTATGGCGATGAAGTCTCCGGTGGACCCCGAAGTCTCGTCGCTGATGATCGTTGAAGCCGCCGATGTGCCGGCTCCGTCAACGGCCGCTACTGAGAAGTAGTAGGTCGTCGAAGCCGCAAGACCGCTGACAGTGTACGTGGTGCCGGTTAGTCCGCTGGCAGCCACCGTCGTCGGAGGCGACGCTGTTCCGTCGTCAACAACGTACGAGCTGACTGTGCAACCCGTCGGAGGCGTTGGCGCTGTCCAGCTCAAGCTGACCGAGCTGGCAGTGGTAGCCGTCACCGCTAGTGCGGTCGGCGCGGGAGTGACCGCCAAGCAACTCGGCCGAACCTCAATACCGCTGATGACCGGCTGATTGGCTGCGCCATCGGTAAGCGCGATCACGATATCTCCAGAACTGTTGGCAGTGGCCGTGTAAGACTCTACCAGGGCCGCATACTCGCCGACGGTGGCGTAGATATCGAGATTGGTCAGTACCGGTGTGCCGTTGATCGCGACATTAAACTCGCGCTTGCCGGCTGCGGAATAGTAGATTTCGGCGAAGTGCAAAAGAACCGCATACGAACTTCCAACTGTCAGATTCGGAATCGTATAGGTGGTAGTTCCAGTGTGATTGGTCTGATAAACAGCCATCGGCGCGGCATTGGCGCCGGGCTGTGTCAGGCTTATCGTCTTCGTAGTGGCAGTGCCGTCTCCTCCGCCGACGAAATACTCATCGGCGACAAAGGATGCATCGCCGCCGCCCGAGTTACTGACAGCGGGACCGCCTGCATTGATGGCGACGATCTCGGAAGAGGCTGCAAGCGTCTCTACGCCACTATACGCGGAGGGGTCCGTCGTTCCGACTGTGTCGTACGATTCCACCTCGTAGTAGTACCAGGTCGAGGCGGTCAGTCCTGTATCCACGTACTGCAACGTAGTCGCAGCCGGAATAGCGGTTGCAATTTGAGTGTAGGGACCAGTGGCGGTCGTCGCGCGAAGCACAGTAGCGTACACTGTGCAGCCCGTGGCCGTTGTGGTTCCCCAGGTAACGGTGATCTGGCTGGATGAGTTGGCCGTCGCGAGGACCGCTTCCGGCGTATTGGGTAGCCCACTGCAAGATACCGGGGCTGTCGTCGGGATAGTGTAGGAGGTCGAGTACGCCGAAGCGCCTTCCTCGTCGACCGCTGTCACTGCAAAGGTATAGCTGGTTGATGAAGTCAGACCGGTGACGGTGTAGCCCGTGGTGGTATTCGTGCCGGACGATACCGCCGTGTATACGGGAGGAGTGGCCGAACTTACGCTGTAGACGACGTAGTTCTTCAAGGTGCAGCCAGTCGGCAGAGTCGCCGCATTCCAAGTCAAGCTAATGGAGTTCGACGAAGCTGTTCCAGTCAGACCTGTTAGAGCTGTAGGAACCGCGGCGCAGGCGGCTAGCGTCGTGCCTGAAGCTGCCGGTGTCGATTGTGCCGAGGCGCCAAACGCGTCGATCGCTTCCACGGTGTAGGTGTGGGTGGAGGAAGCGGCCAGTCCCGTGTCGGTATAGGTTGTGCTCGTCACGCCTGTGGCGATCGCGGTGCTCGCTCCGTCACGGTAGACGTTGTAGGAGGTGATGGAGCAGTTGGCCGGAGGTGCCGGCGCCGTCCAGCTCACAATCATTGTGCTATCGGAACCTCCCACAGCCGTCACGCTTGTCGGCGCAGCGGGAGCCGCAGCGCAGCTTGCGGCGGCGGTGCCGGGAGCAACGGAGGTGAGTGAAACGCTGCCAGACACCAGCCCAGGCGCAGTGGCCGTCACGGTCACGGTTCCGGGAGTGAACGTGCTGCGCAGTGCGATCTTTTGCAGTCCGCCTTCAAAGTTCAGTTCGGGATCGCCTGGCGCGTGGAAGAACGCGTTGGGTTCGCCGTTGATAACCGTAGTGTTGGCATTGGAGAACGCATCCTGGTAGTAGGTCGCGCCCCACGCGGGATCTGACACAATTTGCTGCGTGCCGCCCCTGTAAGTGGCATAAGTGGTGCTGTCGAGCGAGAATGTGACGTTGTCCGCAGCGGTGTAGACCAGGTTACCGGCGGCGTCCTGCACCTCGGCCTGGATCAATGCCGCATCGGAGCCGTTCGAGGTCCAGGCGAAACTGGTGCCATCGGGACGGATCACTTCGGGAAGAGCGGTGAGAACGATCTTGTTTTCGGCACCGAAGGTGTTGATCGTATCGCTTACTCCCGAAACCGGATTGCCGCCGACTCCGTCCAAACACACCGCTTCCACGCTGCCAGAGGCCCAATTCACCATCCAGTGAACCTGACCCGGAAGGGTGATCGAACTCTGGGTCATATCCGTTTTGCCGGATGCGCCTGAGTAGCCTTCCCAATCATTCGGCACCTGATCGGCTAGAGCCGCTCCGGTCAAGGGATCTTGGGCAAGTCCGTTGATCAGCAGGCGAACCGCAGGACAGTTGCTGAAGGCGTTCTCCTGGATCGGTGTTCCTGAGGTGTATTGGTAGGCGCGATTCCAGTGATGCGCCAGGTGTACAACTGGCTTGATCGAGTAAGGCACCCAATTGGCCTGATAGGCGTAATACAGCAGTCTTGGGAACCGGTTCTGGTCCACCATCGACAGGCCCAGCGAGCGAACGTAGTTTGACATATTGACAGGCGTGCCCGCCGGGTAATCGAAGTTATCGTACTCCAGCCACGTACATGTCTCGCCCGGCGTGTCGGCAAAGTACCAATGCGACATTCCGAAGGTGTTGGCCGCCCGAGCCTGGGCCCAAGGGTTCATCACCGGACCTATGAACGCGAGTTCGTAGTCATAGGTCAAGCCGCGCCCATCTCCCTTGTTGGTCCAATACTCGGCGCCAAACGCCGGGTTGTTGGGGTACGCGTGCTTCTGTCCGGTCTCGCAGCCAGCTCCATCGCACAGGTCGAGGTAAGCATAAGCACTGGGCGGCGATGTGGTCGAGTCGTAGCCACGCGATCCTTCATAACGCACATTCGGAGCGGTGAGAGCGGGATATGCCACTCCATCGCCACTTGTTCGATTGGCCGCGGTGGGATTGACGATGGGCGAATTCGCCGAGACGAGGTTATCCCAGTACCCGTCGATGGACTTAAGCACGCCCACGAGGGGCCAGTTCATTCCGCCGTTGTCGGTCTCCCAATCGAGAATCGAAGGATGATTGCGGTCGTAAATGACCATGTCGCGATGAATCTCTTCCTTCAGGAGTTCATCGTTAGGATGTTTCGCCATGTTAGCGGCAGTCCAACCGCTCTCGCCGTCGCCGCTGGGCTGGTCGACCATCACGCCGTAAGCATCGGCCGCCTCAAGAAACTCTTCGCTCGTCGAGCAATGGCCGGGACGCCACACATTGCCGCCGGCGGCGGTAAACTGAGCCAGATCGCGCCACCAAATCTCATCGGGAACCGACGATCCCAGAGCGGGATAATCGTAGCGGCTGGCGCCGCCCCACAGGTGCATTGGGACGCCATTGAAGTACGGAAAGTTCGTATCCCAAGTGATGGTGCGGATGCCTAGAGGGCTCGAAACCGCATCCACCACTGTGCCGGCTACGCTGAGGATGTGGTAGACCTGATACATATATGGCTTTCCGACGGTTGAATTGTTCGGAAACCACAAAGTCGGATTGTTCACCGTAATGGTCTGATTGAATGTGGGCGCTGGGAGCGCCGCGGTCGTCAGTTGCGATGGATCCGTTGCCGACGGCACCAGCGCCACCCCTCCCGTCGGCATTGACCAGGTCGGGACCGATACCGCCGGGGCGGTTTGCGACGCAACAATGTTCCCGTTCTCATCCACGATCTCCGTAGTCAATGTCACATTGTTCACAGTGGCCCCGGATTCGTTGACGACATTCGTTTGCACTGCCACGACAGCCGATGAAGCGGTTGGGCCGGTCGCCACCGTAGGAGTCTCGGACACCGTTTGGACGTAGGTGCCCCAGGTCGCTTGATTCGAATAGATGTTCTCCGGAATATGAACCGGGTTGGTGACATACATATAAACGTTGCGGAAGAGTCCCGTCATCGACTGGCCAAAACGGAAGACTTCGCAGAAACTGGGAGTCGGGGCGGTCGACGAATTGCCCGCGCCAACGTAAATCGCGATCACATTGTCGGTGCTGCCGTCGGCAACGACGGGGAGTTCAACGATCACGGGAATGAATCCGACCGTGTGGGTCACAGCCGTATAGGTGGTAGCCTCGCTGATGCCGGGAATATACACGCCATTGAAGTAGACCTGAGTTGTCGTGTGCGCGCCTTCCAGGGCTAGCATGAACTTCATGCCCGCATACTTTGGATCAACTTTGAAGTGCAGGCGGTACCAATAATCGCCTTGCTGCAGAGAACCCTGTCCGCCTCCCGAGGTCTGGTTGATGAAGGTCCGGTTTTGGCTGCCTTCCCAGGGAAGGCCTACCTGTGTCCAGATTCCCGTGGTATCGGTGCTCTCCACAAAAGTCTTGGAAGTGTAGAGAGCGTTCGTGCTGGCCGAATATCCGTGTCCTGACTTGTTCTCAACCCACCAATTGCTTTGCGGCGCAGTCGATGTGGACGACGCATTCCCGATGTACTGCGGAACACCTGCAGCGAGGTTAATCGAGAGGCGTGGTGAAACAGGCCCCTGTGCGCGCGCGCCGATCGGGCACATGGCCGCAGCCAGCAGCAGGAGAATCATTAGGACCGGCCAAGATCTGCCAATCCGTTGAGGGTTACTGCACTTGGAACAGGGTTCCTGAGGGTCGGAAGCAGGTTTTGCACCGGCAGGCCGAAGAGTGCCGGGACACTTGAAGCTCGCACAACGAACGAGATGATGGTACATGTAGCTCCTTTTCGCTTGGTCAATGGCTGTATGGTTTGAAGAGGTGCAAGAACCCATGAATGCATTTGCCGCATTCTTGGATCGAGGCTTTATAGTCATTCGATTTGCTGTCGACTTTGCTAGGAGGAGTAATGCAAATACAGTAATCGAATTGCCTGCGCCCTGCGTAGTGGTCGTCCCTTTCTTAATCATTTGTATGGTTGTTCAACCGTGCAGTCCGGCGGCAATTCGTGCCGCCAGACCGCATTGGTTAGCTCCGCATTACCTGATTTCTATTCCATCGATTAGTGGTTGATCCGCGGTGCCCTTGGTGAAAGCGATCACGATATCCCCGGCGCTGTTGGCCGTGGCCGTGAACGTCTCTTCCACTGCTGTGTACTGGGCGCCGGCCGTGGCATAAATGTCAAAGTCGGCGAGAGCAGAGGTGCCATTGATAGCAACGTTGAAGACACGCTTGCCCTTGGCACTGTAATAGTTCTCGGAGAAGTGAAGCAGGACCGAGTGCGAGCTGCCAGCCGTCATTCCGGGAATCGTGTAGGTTGTAACTCCAGCCCGTCCGTACTGATACACCCCCATGGGAGCTGCATTCGCGCCAGGCTGAGTCAGGTTGATGGTGTGAGTGGTGTGGCTGTTGTCTCCGCCGCCGCTGAAGTCCTTATCGGCAACGAAGTTGGCGTCGCCGCCGCTCGCATCACTTTCCGCCGGACCGCCGCAGGCAATGGCAATGAAGTCGCCGCTGGCCAAAGTCTTGCCGCTAACCTGCGCGGAAACCGGCGATGTGCCAAAGGCGTCAACGGCCGCCACTGTGTAGTAGTAGGTCGTCGATGCCGCAAGGCCGCTGTTGGTGAAAGTGGTGCCCGTCGAAGTGCCGACCTGCGTAGTCGGATTTGCCGTTGTGCCGCCGTAAATGATGTAGGAGCTGACCGTGCAGTTCGCCGGAGGTGTGGGCGCCGTCCAACTCAAACCGATACTGCTGGAGGTGGTAGACGTTACCGTCAAACCTGTCGGAGCCGCCGTCACCGCACCGCAGGTAGCGCTTGTCACGGTTAGAGTGACGGTGTTGCTGGTGACCGATCCGGCACTGTTGGTGACGATGACGTAGAAGGTCTCGCCATTGTTCGCAGAGGTTGTTGCCGGCGTGGTGTAGGAAGACGCTGTCGCGCCAGAAATCGCAGTCCCGTTCCCGTACCACTGGTAGGTTGGCGCAGGACTTCCGGTGGCTACCACGCTGAAGGTGGCCGTCTGGCCGACGGTCACGCTTTCTGAGACAGGCTGCGTCGTGATGGTGGGAGCAGTAGTCCCAGACAGAGTGGTGCCGCTGCCCTGCGTCGAGGCCGCCGAGGAGCCGGCCCCGTCAACCGCTTCCACCACATAGTAGTAGGTGGTCGATGCAGCCAGACCTGAATCATCATAAGACGCGCTGGTCAGGCCCGAAGCAATCTGATTGCTCGACGAGGGTGTGAAGCCGGAGGTCGTGCTGCGGTAGAGGTTGTAGCTCACTGTGCAAGACGATCCGGCGGTGCTGGCGGCCCATGTGACGCTGATCGCGCTACTCGATGTTCCCGTTCCAGAAGGCTTTCCGGGAACTGTGGGAACTGCGGTGCAACTACCAGCCGAACCACCCCAGGTAGTTACAAAGCTCGTAATATCGCCCGACTCCACCGTGGTGCCACCATTATCCACCGTGCCGTTGTTCGAGGCCAGGGTATAGGTGATTTGGCCGCTTCCGGCCAGAAACACTGTAACCGCATCGTGGAAGATGACTCCTTCGGCGACCGGGGCGGCGATCCCGCTGTTGGCAATGATGTCAACGCCCTGATTGAAGTAGGAGTAAACACCGAGGCCGTACCCCACGTGAGAGGTCACCGTCGGCGCGACATTGTACGACGCATAGCCGTCGACGCTGCCATTCATCCATGCCGACTCGCTGGGAACGTCATAGGGCATCTCGCTCTGGTAGAAGATGGTCTCTCCGCCTTCGCCGTTCCACTCCACCTGCTCTGCCTCGTAGTGCTCGACAGCCAGACCCAGTGCCGTGACGTTGTCTCCGTTGACTACTAATCCATTCAGGGCGACGTTGCCAGTCCAGGAGGCGTCGGCCCCGTGGTCGGCGCGCCACGACCACATATTGTCGATAATGACGTTGTCGCTATCGATTTCCGTGGCAATGGTGGCGGTTCCGGCCGTGGCTCCGCCAATGCGGAAGTTCACGTCGCTGATCGAGGTCGGGTCGCTGGCGTGGCTGACGCGCGAGGCGCCCTTGACGCCAACCTGCAAGAGCACCGGCGAATTGACCGGACCAGCGTCAATCAGGAATCCCGCGAGCTGCACGCCGTCCACATCCGCAACGGTCATCGCCGCCGTGCCCGTCTGCGGAACCAAGTCCGCGTAGCCCAGTCCCAGCACCACCGTCTTGGCTTGAGTTACATTGATGGCCCCGCTGTACTGGTAGATGCCGGGAGTCAGAATGAGGTTATTGCCGGCCGTAGCCAGCCATGTATTGATCGTGGACAGCGAGGTGGAAGGCGTAGCGATCAGGAAGGTGCTGATAGCCAGAGAGGTGCCGGCGCCGAGACCTCCGTTGCTCCAGTCCGCGCCCGAGGAATTGGTCAGCAAGGACGGAGAAAAGACCCAGTAGTTGCTGCTGCTGTCTACATAAAGGTAGGGCTTTTCACGAACAACCGGGGTTGTGGCCAGCGTGGTGTCGGCATCGGCTGCGTTGCCGAATGTAGTGCTTTGCGCCGGAGCGCCGGAGACGCCGGAAAAGACGAAATTCCATACGTACCCCTCAAAGCCGCCAATCGAGCTGTTGCGTGTATACCACTGCTGCTGCGAGCACGCATTCACTGTCCCGGAGATCTCAGAGTCGCCGATGAACCCGCCGCTGGACTCACCGCAGGATGTATTCGCCAATTCCAGTCCGCCGTTGACAAGCATGCGCCGGAAGTCCGCTCCCTGCGATACGCCCCATTGCAATGTGTCTCCTGACGGGGTTGTAATTTCCATGTTTTCAACCGAACGCCAGAAATTGGTCGTCAAATTTCCATTGGAATCGGTCTGATTTGAAGTCAGATAGCCGTCGCTGATGAAAACGGCGCTGGGGGTCTCGCCCAATCCCGCGACAGACTCGTAGTAGCCAACCTCGGCCTCGACGCCGCTGTACGTGCCTGGCGTAAAGAACACTGCATAGCGATTGGTGCTGAACTGCGCGTTTGTATTGAGCGTGTTGAGCGTCGAATTAATCGACGACACCGAATTGCTCGGCGTGAAGACGTAGACGTTGGGCCCAAAGATCGTGCTGTTTTGCGCGAACGACGACGAGCCCGCACAAAGGACCATGGCAAGCGCCAAGCATACGATCGCATTGCCCGCGACACTTGAGAGTGATGCGCACAATTTCATTTGAGAAGCTCCAAAACAGCGAAGGTTAACGGTTGAGACGACTCATGGCTCACCGCACTTGCCCCGCTCAATACATGGGGGTAGGCCACGGACATTTTTTGGAGAAGGCAAACGTCTAAAACTGCGCTTAACGAAGGGGGGCCCCCAAACGGGGTTCGTAATTTCGGCGCTCAAAAGACTACAAGTTTTTTCAAGCGACGACCCTATCTGACCTGAAATTTCACGGGCAAGTTAAATAATGTTAACTTTACAGATTCAAGATATAGAGATCGAAACATTCACAGAGCGCATCCTGCGGATCCCACCCTGTCTATCCATATTAATATCTAGTAACATGTTTACAATGTTATATATACACAAATTAAGCATTACGGACACAAGAAGGTAAAACGGCACGCGTGCAGCAATGTTAATCCATAATGAAATTCATGTTAGGACTGCCCTTGTAAACATTTTCGCTGTACATATCATGAGAGCAAAAATATCTCAAGGCCTTTCCGCAGACTTGCATTGCAGGCCGTTTGGAACTTTGGTGGGGAGTTGGCCAAGCCCATTTTGCGCCTGGCGCAAGGCTGGCACAGCAGCAGCCGCCCTGGCACGGTCTTCAATGGCGTCCTCTGGTCTCTAAGAAAGGCACACGATAGGCTGGAATTACTATTGCGCTGTCGTGCATTCGGATGGCAGATGGCAAATAGTGACCGCGTTTTGCACATTACAACCGCGCACCAATCAACGTTTGGTCACCATCTCCGACGACGCTAAAATTTGCATCGAGTTCTATGGCAGTTGAATGAAGCAGGCCCTATAACGTCTTTTCGGTCAGGAAGGGCTCAGACTTGAGGGAGCCGTCGCGCTGTTTGACAAGCATTTGGACCTTGCCTTCAGCGGCTTCGAGTTCGGCTTTGCAGGCGGCGGAGAGACCCACGCCCTCCTCGAAGAGCTTGAGCGAGTCTTCCAAAGCCAGGTCACCCTTTTCCAGTTTATCGACGATGGTTTCGAGCTTCTTGAGCTGCTCTTCAAAAGAAGGCATGACGGTTACTCCGAGAGGGGTTGGGGAAGGATGTCGGCGATGACCTCGACGGCGACGGTGTAGCGGCCGAAGGGCGCGCTGACTTGCACTCCCTGGACGAAGGGGCGGACGGCGTCAACCATCTCCTTCGCAATGAGAATGCCTTCGCGGCGGGCGGCGTCGGGTGTGTCGGCCTGGGCCATGCGCAGCATGATCTCCTCGGGCATGGAGACGCGCAGGT
>CAYVMS010000018.1:18529-26112 GCA_964452615.1 uncultured Occallatibacter sp. | reverse complement strand
ACTGAACCAGCATCTGCAGATCGAAACGGTCGGCAAAACGCCACAGAATCTGGCGTACCGCGTCCCCAGGGAGGGTAAGCATCTCTTTTTCATTAGAAACGGCAAACGTGGCCATCAATTGTGTCCTCAAGTAGCGGTCTTCTAAGTAGCGGTCATATTCTCCTTGACCGGACGCACCTCGGGATGTGACCTGTATCACTTTGGCGTGGAGATCGAGATGCTCGTCTGAGTCTTCAAATCCAACGAGTTTTTACTTTGGAGAATTTGTAGATTGTTCTCTTGCCAAGGTGGCGTATTCCGTTTAGAGTGTGACCGGTATCACTTTCAATCGTTTAACAAAGCCTATATGACAGGGACTAGATTGGAAAAATTATCATCGACTGGCAAAGGAGCAACACGATGACTTTTGGAATAAGAGCGGTGGCTGTAGTTCTGATGGCTGCTTTCTCGGCAGGATCTGCCCTCGCGCAAAACGACGCCGCAAACCTCTACAAGGCCAAGTGCCAGATGTGCCATGGAGCTACCGGGAGCCCGACTCCGACAGGGGTGAAGATGGGCGCCCGGTCCTTCCAGTCCCCGGAGGTATCCAAGGAGTCCGATCAAACGCTTTTTGACATTACGAAGTCGGGCAAGAACAAGATGCCCATGTACAAAAGCCTGACTGACGACCAGATTAAGAACCTCGTCAAGTACATGCGCTCGCTGAAGTAGCCGCGCGAAGGCGAGTTCCAATCAGGAGATGTGGCCGGGAGAGTGGCTGAAGCTCTGTCTCTCCCGCTTCTCTATGAATGGAGCCGGATTTGGAAGGATTGACCGGAGCAACCATGAAGACTGCTTCTTCTATCGCGCTGGTACTTGCCACTTTTGCGCTCTTGGCTTGCGCGGTGCCGGTCGTGGCCCAGGCGAACGCCGATTGCCTTGCCTGCCATGCGGATGCAAGCGCGCAAGACGCCGCAGGTCACAGCATCAGCGTCGATGGGTCGAAGTTTGGCGCGAGTCTGCACGGCAGCCTGAAGTGCGTTGAATGCCACACGACGATCAAAGAGTATCCCCATCCGGAACAGATCACGCCGGTCAAATGCGAGAGTTGCCACGCGGACCAGGCCGCGGGACTTGCAGGCAGCGTGCATTCAGTCAAAGCAGAGCATCCCTGCATAAGCTGCCATGGAGACGCTCACTCCATATTTCCCAAAGATGATCCTCGCTCGGCGGTCTATCCGCTGAATATACCGCGCACGTGCGGCGCATGCCACGCCAACGACGCGATGGCCAAGAAACATGGGCTGCCTAACGTCTATCCAATGTATATCGACTCGATTCATGGCTTCGCGCTCAGCAAGGAGGGATTGCTGGTGGCGGCTAACTGCCAAAGCTGCCATGGATCGCATCACATACTGAGCCATAAGGATCCGCAGAGTCCCACTTACAAGACGAATATTCCGAAGACATGCGGGAGTTGCCATGCGGGAATTACCGCAGACTATATGGGCGGAGTGCATGGAAAAGCGATTGCTCGCGGCGAACTGAAGGCGCCGGTCTGCACCGACTGCCACACGGCTCATGCGATCCTGCAGCCGACAGAGGCGGCATTCCGCATGCAGTCTACGCCGATCTGCGGATCGTGCCACAAGGATAAGTTATCCACTTATCGGGATACTTTCCATTCGCAGTTAGGATCGCTGGGCGGCTATGTGGAGACAGCGCGTTGCTGGGACTGCCATGGGGCGCACGATGTGCTGCCCGCTTCGGACCCAAAGTCGCCGATCGCGCCGGCCAATTTGGTGGCAACTTGCGGCAGGTGCCATGCGGGAGCCAATGCCAGTTTTGTGAAGTATCAGCCTCATGCAAACGCGCGCAATCGCAAGCTGAATCCGGCTCTCTACTTTGTCCGTTTATTCATGAATCTGCTGCTGGCCGGCACGCTGACCTTCTTTGTGATTCACACGATACTCTGGCTGATTCGCGCACGATATGACCAGGTCAAGAGAAAGTCTGCCGAAGGAGGAAAACATGCCTGATCCTGGACAAGTCGCAGATGGAGGCAGCGAGAAAGGTGGTGCGAGGGGCCGGTATTTCGTGCGCTTCACTCCGGGGCAGCGATACCTTCATGCTGTTCTGTTCACCACTTTTCTTGGCCTGGCGGCGACCGGACTGCCGATGCGATTCAGCGAGAGCATCTGGGCGAGAAAATTCGCAACTGTAGTCGGTGGATTCGGGGCGATTATCTTCTTTCATAAACTCTTCGCCGTGGTCCTGACTCTTGCGTTTCTGATCCACGTTAGAGATCTTTTTGCCCGCGCATTTATTCATCGCGAGAAGGGAATATTCTGGGGATCGACCTCCATGGTAGCGAACTGGAAGGATGCAAAGGATCTCTTTGGACATTTGCGCTGGTTTCTTGGACTAGGGCCCAAGCCGCAGTTCGAGCGCTACGCCTATTGGGAGAAGTTCGACTACTGGGCGGTCTTCTGGGGCATGATCGTTATCGGCTTTTCAGGCTATGCGATGTGGTTCGCTCCATTCTTCGCAAGGTTTCTGCCAGGGTGGGCGTTGAATGCAGTATTAGTGATTCACAGTGAAGAAGGACTGCTCGCAATCCTGTTTATCTTCTCAATCCATTTCGTGAATACCCACCTTCGCCCTGACAGTTTCCCTATGGACATGGTGGTTTTTACCGGGGTGGAGAGTGAAGAAGAATTCAAGCATAAGCGTGCTTTAGAGTATGAGCGGCTGAAATCACAGGGAAAACTGGAGGCGAGAATCGGGGAGGCGCCGGGGAGTTGGCAGATCAATTTCTCCAAGGTCGTCGGGTTTACAGCGATTTTTATCGGTCTGGTCCTTCTTGTTTTGACACTCAGCGCATATCTCAGAGAGTAAGGACAGAAAGCGTGTCATAGATGCAGGGACTAAGACGGAAAGACAGAAGGATTATTATAGATAGGCTTGTCGTTCTAACCCTGCTAGGGTGGGCTTTTGCGGCTTATGCCGAGCAAAAGCCAAAAGACAAAGATTGCCTTGGCTGCCACGCCGATTCCACACTTACAACAGAGGTGAAAGGCAAGCAAGTTAGCCTTTTTGTGGATGAAGGCAAGCTAAAGCATTCGATTCACGGAGAAATGTTCGCCTGCGTGGATTGTCACAAGGATGTGAAAGGTCTGGTTCATGAGACCACGCCTAAGAAAATTCGCTGCGCAGAGTGCCATGCCGATGCACAAGAGGCCTACTCGCACAGTTTTCATGCCAAGGACTATCGGGCTGGCGGGCCAGGGGCTAACTGTCAGGACTGTCACGGAGGGGCACACGAAGTGCTGGCTGCCACCGATGCTAAGTCACCGATAAATCATGCCAACATTCCGAATACTTGCGGCCGGTGTCACGGGCAGACCTTTCTAATGGAGTCGAAAGGAGAGAGTGCGCAGCCCTTTGTGTCTTACCAAGCGAGCGTGCACGGTCATGCTACGGCGAATGGATCGACGAAGGCCGCCGTCTGTACCGATTGCCATGGCGCGCATGAGATACTCTCTGCGAACGACGATAAGTCGCCTATTTATAAGTTCAATGTTCCGGCGACCTGCGGCAAATGCCACACGGAAGTCTCAAAGATATTCATGGAGAGTATTCACGGGCAGGCGATCATGCGAGGCAATGGGCAGGCGCCGGTCTGCACGGATTGCCACGGAATCCACTCGATCAAGGCGCACATTGATCCAAACTCATCAGTTTCAGAACAGAATGTCGCGCGCACAACGTGCGCGCGGTGCCATGAAGGAGTGCGACTCTCCCAGGAGTTTGGCGTCGCTGGAAATCGCGTGACGAGTTATCTGGACAGTTATCACGGATTAGCCTCAAAGGGCGGCTCAGCAGTGGTGGCCAACTGCGCAAGCTGCCACGGCGTGCATAACATACTGCCTTCCAGCGATCCGCGCTCGACGATTAACCGCGCAAACCTCGATACGACTTGCGGCAAGTGCCACCAAGGAGTTACGCAGAAGTTTACCCTGGCCAAGGTTCACACGGATGCTGTTGGTGCAAAGGATGTCGGCTCGGTGGCGGTGCGCTGGATAAGATGGTTCTATCTGACTTTGATCTTCTCTGTAGTCGGCACGATGTTCCTGCATAACGCAATTATCTGGCGAAGCAAGGCCGTCGCCCGGCGCTCGTTGCAGAATCCGATGATGACGCGCATGAGCGCTAATCAGCGGTGGCAGCATCTGATTCTGCTTACCAGTTTTATCGTTCTGGTGATTACGGGATTTGCCCTCAAGTTTCCGGACTCATGGCTGGCCGAGGCGTTGGCCATGGGCGAAAAGCTGCGCAGCATCACTCATCGAGTGGCAGGAGTTATCTTGATTGGCGCGGGAATCTATCACGTCTTCTATCTGGCGATCACGAGAGATGGACGGCGTTTGATCTGCGACTTTGCTCCTCGGCCGAAAGATGCCTTCGATGCATGGGGCACGATGTGCTTCTACCTTGGAGTTAGCAAGGAAAAGCCAAAGTTCGGCCGCTTTAGTTATGCAGAGAAGGCTGAATACTGGGCGCTGGTGTGGGGCACCGCACTGATGGCTGTAACCGGAGTGATGATGTGGGCTAAGGTCTGGGTTGGCGATTTGCTCGCTCGCTGGTGGGTCGATGTAGCTACTGCCATACACTTCTACGAGGCGATTCTGGCAACGTTGGCCATCATTGTCTGGCATTTTTATCAGGTGCTGTTTGACCCCGACGTCTATCCGATGAATTGGGCCTGGTGGGATGGCAAGATGCCGGTTGAGCACTATCGGCATGAGCACGCGTTGGACGCCGATGCGATGGCAAAGGCTGAGGCGACAGATAAATCACGCAACGATGCCAGGAATTCTTCGCATGACAAGGACGCAATGTAAGAGTGGTGAAACTTCTGATCGAGAAGTCGTGCTGATCGACAACGAATTTTCGGCGTACGTTGGCATTCATTGACAGCGCAGGGACAGCGTTCTAAGATTCATGCTCTGGTGGAATTGCTCCTTCGCAACTCATGAAAGGCAAGAGGGGTATGGCTCAGGCGGGGTGGTTTCGCGTGTTTGGATTGGTTGCGATGGGTCTGATGTTCAGTCTTACTGTGGCGGCTCAGGCAGGCGATCCGAAGGCAATCGAGCAGAAGCTCCTTGCAGAGTTCAAGCCGACCATAATTGCGGCCGACCGCTCGGATATTGTTACGGCCGGAGAGAAAGTCGTTATCCAAAAGCCTGGATTGACGATGTATGCCGTGGCCTCACCAATGCCGCCCCTGTATACCTACAAGAATGGGAAGATCGGGCATGGCTTGCTGGGTCTAGGCAAGGATGTGGAGATCTCGTTGAAGACGCCGGGCGGGACCGCAGCAGATTATCCCCATCGCTTGTTCTCCCCTGGAGAGAAATGCTGGGTTACTGGGGTTCAGGTCCAACAAGATGGGGTGGTTCTTCAGCTCTACAGCGATCGATACGATGAAATCCGCTATTACGCGAATCTGAAGGTCGTCTTCCCCAACAAGAAAGAAGTTCCGCTGGTGGAGGCCGCTCTGCAACTGGTGGCAGAGGTGTTGACGGTGGCGCCCTTGGATGTTCACGTTGACAAGCCTGCTATGGAGGCGCGTGTTGTTCCAGTTGTGAACCCGGTGCCAAGAAACCAACCACCCAATCTTTCAGGGAAGTACAACTTCGATGAGGGGGACTCGCAACTCTACTTTGTTTCTAGCACAGGGTGCATTATGCTCGGCCCAGGCGGCGGACAAAGCGCCGGCAAATACAGAGTGAACGGAGATCTGTTGACGATGGATTGCACTGTGACCGGAAGCACCTTCAACCTGAAGATACACGGAGACAAACTGGTCGCCGAGGATGGGCACATATGGCTTCAGGATGCCGGTGCGCCACCGCTCCCGCCGAGTATCACGGTCGGCGAGACGAAGGCTCAGGTAACCGCCTCTTTGGGACAGCCAGCGAATGTTTCCAGGCAGGGGGTCAAGGAGATCTTTTATTACAAGGATATGAAGGTGACTTTCTCAAATGGAAAAGTCGCCAGCGTTGAATAGAACATTCGTCCTTTGAAATATGCGTAAGGCCATAGGGACCGGGGAGTCATCGGCTGTTGAAGATAAATCCTGAAACGAGCGGAAAACCCCGCTAAAGGCTGTGTGGGCAATGATTGACAACTGCCGAAGCGCGGGTCTCAGGCTCTTCTTGACAGCCTCATGGCCGTGATGTACGTTTTAAAGGTTTGTTGCATTATTCCCCAAACAACCACGAAACGGAAGAGGTATATGGCTCAAATGCAGTGGTTTCGCGCATTCGGTTCGGTTGCATTTGCGGCAGCATTCAGCGTCGGGTTGGGAGCCCAGGTGGGCGACCCGGGCACACTCATCCAAGAAAAGCTGGCCACTCAGATCAAGCTGACAAAGGCAGCGGCCGACCACTCGGATATTGTCACGGCCGGTGACGTGGTGGTGCTGCATAAGGATGGGCTGATGATGTGCAGCTCCGCGTCGCCCTATGCGTTTTCAAACAGTTATAGCAATGGGGTTCTCGCCGCGAATAATAATAATCGCGCCAAGGATGCGGCGAAGTCATTTCTGAAGGGCCGTCTTCCCTTTGGCGGCGGGGGCAGCGCAACCGACGCAGCGAACAACGGCTGCGCATCGCGCAAGTTCGTTGCGGGTGAGAAGTTCTGGGTAACCGGAGTTGCACTCCAGAAGGACGGGATTCTGCTCAGCACCTTCAGCGATCCCTACCCAGACCCCTCGGGAAATCAGGTTCGCTACTACGGGGAGATCAAGTTTCCATTCGCAAAAAATTCGGTGCCTCCGGTGGACGCCTTCGTGAAGACTGTTTCCGAGGTCATCACGGTCCAGCCCGCGGACGATCAGGGTGGGCAAGGCGGTCAGGTTGCTCAGACGCCAGCGGCTCCGGCAGCCGCGCCGGCTCCTACTCCAATGCAGGAGATTGTTCCGCCTCCCCCGCCGGTCGATGCTCCACCTCCCACGATCTCCCTTGGTCAGACGAAGGATCAGGTAACCGCCGGCTTCGGACAACCGTTGAGAGTTGCCAAGCTGGGAGCGAAGGAGATCTTTTATTACAAGGACATGAAGGTGACCTTCACCAACGGAAAAGTCAGTGATGTGCAATAGAGCGCTGACGCTCCAATGACAGAACGCGCGCGACACCAGGGAATGAGGATCCGATGAAAAAGCAACTTCTTCGCAAAGTGATGAGAAGTTTCTCAACAGCAGCGATTCTTGCCGGGTTGCTGGGTATGTGCAGCATTGCCAACTTCGCCGAGGATAAGAAGCCCGCCCCTGCAAAATCGGCTCCGGCCCCCAAGCCAGCCTCGAAGCCTGCAGCAAGCGCTGGCGGCGGCACTGCGCATGGACCGACCACAGGTGGATCTGCCACGCATGGGCCGACGACCGGCGGCGCCACCACCAGCCACGGACCAACAACGGGTGGCACGGGCGCTCACACGACGACTACGACCGGCTCCCATACCACAACAACCACTTCGGGCGGAACGCACACCACAACCAGCGCCGGAGCGCACACCACAACCACCACCGGGACACACACCAC
>CAYVMS010000018.1:0-18429 GCA_964452615.1 uncultured Occallatibacter sp. | reverse complement strand
CACACCACAACCACCACCGGGACACACACCACGACGACCAACGGTGCGCACACTGTGACCGGCCCCGGAGAGCATACCGGCGGTGCAATGGGAGCGGGAGCACACAACACTGCTGGCGGAGCCAATCACTCTGCCTTTAACCATCCCGCGCCGAGGGGCAGCAACGAACATGTGACCCGAAGCGGCAGCGCGGTGCGTACCCGCCCCAACGGCAGAGTGAGCGACGTGCACGATGCCCGCAGGGGAATGGATGTGCATCATGGCCTGGCTGGCGGACGAAGAGTCTCAATGGAGCGCCACGATGGCAGCCGCCTGGTTGCCGAGCGGGGCCGGCGCGGATATGTAGAACGCGGCTATCAATACCACGGCCATGATTTTGGCCGGCGTGCTTACTTCTACCATGGCCATGAATACAACCGCTTCTATCGCGGCTACGGGTATCGCGGGATGTATTTGAACGTCTACGCACCTGGCTACTACTATGGCCCGGCCTTTTATGGATGGGCGTATAACCCCTGGGCGGCGCCGATTGCTTTTGGATGGGGATGGGCAGGCAATCCTTGGTTTGGCTTCTATGGCGGCTATTTCCAGCCCTATCCTGTGTATCCCTCAGCGGCATTCTGGCTGACCGACTATATCATCTCGCAAGATCTGCAGGCCGCTTACGCGGCCCGTCAGGAAGCCGCAGAGGCTGCTGCCGTGCCGGCCGCCTCTGACGGGCAGCCAGTGCTTACTCCCGAAGTGAAGCAGATGATCGCCGACGAGGTGAAGGCCCAGTTGGCGCTGGAAAATCAAGAGGCACAACAGAACGCCGCGAACCAGGACGTCGATCCTGGTTCGAGCGGAATTGCGCGCCTGTTGGCCGACGGACGGCCGCACGTCTTCGTGGCCGGGGGCAATTTGGATGTGACCGATGTGAACGGACAGGAGTGCGCTATCAGCGACGGTGATGCGCTGCAACTGCGCGAACCGCCTCCACCGGATGCGACATCTGCGAATCTCGTCGTTCTCTCAAGTAAGAGCAACTCGGAGTGCCGGATATCGGCCACGGTCCAGGTGCAGTTGACTGACTTGCAGGAGATGCAGAACCATATGCGGGAGACCATTGACCAGGGTCTGAAGGATCTGCAGGATAAGCAGGGCAAGGGCGGATTGCCGGCGGCTCCGCAATCCGCGCAGGCACCGCCGGTTGCAGCTCAGTACGCCGCCGTGGCTCCTCCTCCTGAGGTGAACTTGGCCGCAGATATTCAACAGGCCGACCAACAGGGCGATCAAGCGGAAAAGGATGTAACAGCAGAGGCGTCGCAGGACAGCGGCGCTCCTGGTGTCGCAGCCCCGGCCGCACAGGCGGCTCCTGTAACGGTTGATTTGGGCCAAACCATCGATCAGGTGCAGGCGGCTCTTGGCGCGCCGTCACGCATTGCGAATTTGGGACCTAAGGTCATCTACTACTACAGCGGCGGGATGAAGGTCACCTTTAAAGATGGCAAGGTGGCCGACGTGCAGTGATCTGAGCGGAGTGGCGCGGGAGAGAACAGACAACTCTCTCCCGCACCAAGCCAACAGATACGAGGGTAAGACACTACCTCAGCCAACTGTGCTGACGCCAGCGGACGGGGTAGACGTTCAAATGAATTAACTTTCAGGACTTAGGCGTAGTCGATGGGATGCTTGCTGAGCCACTTCTCATCGCGCACTCTGCCAATCTTCTTCATTGCATTGCCGGCGACGCTGGCGCTCAGTTCCCGGCTCTCCCACGCAAGGCCGGCGCCAAGTCCGATTGCGCAACCCAGCAGACCATATGCAAAGATCGCGGTCTTAGATTTCTGGCGGCAGAGCGGGTAGCTGATCATGACGCCCAGAGCCGCTCCGATAGCGGCGGGCACGATAGCGCCTTTGGCTACTTCCTCAAGAAAGGGAGTCACGGGTTTTCCGTCGAAAAACTCTTCTTGGCCGTCACGCGCGCCCTCTATCCCGGAGTCCACCAGCCGCCGGCCATAATCGACATTGGTCTTCACCCACTCACCCAAGCTCATGGAACCTCCTCGCCTTCCTGGAAAGACGATTCAAGTCTATCAGATCGCAAACTTCGCAGGAAGGCCGCGTCTTCGGTATTCCTCAATGTGGACGAAGTGGTATGGAAGAGATGGCCGATTTCAATCGGAAGACTGCCAGAGCCCAGCCGCGTGCGTTATCATCGTCCCATTTGTGCTCGCCTGGAATGGTTGCGGTCGCAGAGCCGTGAGTGTGTTCGATGAAGATTGTGTACGTGCTCACCTCGCTCGGCGTGGGCGGAGCAGAACGGCAGGTGGTAGCGTTGGCTGAGCGCATGGCGGCGCGTGGTCATGCGGTCTCGCTGCTTGTGCTGCGGCCTCAACTTTCCGAGGAGTGGCCGACGACAGTTGATTGCCTCTACCTCGATATGCGCAAGACGCCGGTTAGCCTCATTGTGGGTCTCGCGCGGGGCCACCGCTTCCTGCGCGGCTTTAATCCGGAGATCGTCCACAGCCACGTCTTCCCGGCCAACATGGCGGCCCGGCTGCTGCGTCTCTGTGGAGCTACACCCCCGCTCATCTCCACCGTTCACAATGTCTATGAAGGGTCGTCGTTGCGGATGTGGGCCTATCGGCTTACCGATCCGCTCTGTCGATGGACCACCGCTGTCAGCCAGGCCGCGGCGGATCGCTACATGCGCCTCAAGGCTGTGCCGGCTCACAAGTGCTCGGTGCTTACCAATGGAATCGATACGACGGAGTTTGCGCCCAACATCGAGCGCCGCGTTCACATGAGAGAAGAGCTGGGCGCAGGCGACGCATTCATGTGGCTCACTGCCGGGCGCCTCGTTGCTGCCAAGGACTATCCGAACCTGCTTCATGCCTTTGCACAGGTGCGGGCCGTGGCTCCGGAAGTGCAGCTTTGGATTGCCGGAGAAGCAGCCGGCCCAGATTCGGTAACTGTTCAGGGTTTGGCCGCTGAGTTGAAACTGGAAGGGTCGGTTCTCTGGCTTGGCTTGCGACGCGACATGCCCGCGCTACTCGACGCAGCCGACGGCTTTGTGCTCGGCTCAGCATGGGAGGGAATGCCTCTGGTTGTGGGCGAGGCGATGGCCATGGAAAAGCCTGTGGTGGCTACCGATGTAGGTGGCGTGCGCGAGTTGGTGGGCGATGCAGGAACGATTGTTCCGCACAAAAAACCGGATGTCCTTGCGCAGGCAATGCTCGATACGATGCATAACACTCCAGAGGCTCGCCGCTCGCTTGGCCGCTCGGCGCGCGAACGCATCGAAAGCCAGTTCAGCATGGGCGCGAAAGCCGATGAGTGGGAGACGCTTTACCAGCATGTGCTGGAGAACAACCAATGAACTCAAGTACTGGTTCAGACAGAAATGGCGCGTGGTGGACTTCGCGACTTGCAGTGCCTGTTGTTACAGCAGCGGCAGCGCTCCGAATGGCCTTGCTGGTCACAACCCTCGTCCGCACTGGGACCAGCGTCATCACTAGCGGCGATACCGCCAGTTATCTCGAACCAGGACGCAATCTGCTGTTTCATGGCCGTTTCTTCACGGGACTTCTTCCCGAAATCGATCGCACTCCGGGCTATCCGCTATCTCTCGCCGTCGCCAGCTTGCCTGGAGTCGCTATAGCTGCACTGATGCAAGTCATCTTGTCCGCATTCACGGTGGTGCTGATTTGGCGGCTGGCCCGCGCCGTCTTTGAAGATGATCGCATCGCCCTCACGGCGGCCTGGCTCTTCGTCTTCGAGCCGGTTTCCATCATTTATTCCGTCCGCTTGCTGCCGGAGACGCTGTTCGTCGCGCTCCTTCTGCTCAGCCTTGAGCGGATGGTGGTTTTCCTTCGCTACGGTCGTCTGCGCATTCTGGTCGCGGCGGGTTTGTGGCTGACGGCGGCGACTTTTGTGCGCCCGGTCAGTTACTATCTGCCAGTTGCGCTGGCGCTGGGTCTATTCGTGGCGCTGGCGCGAGTCCCGGGGCTTCGTTGGAAAGCGCCAGCGGTGCTGTTGCTCTGCGTACTTCCGTTGCTGGCGGCGTGGCAGGCTCGGAATTTTCTGGAGACCGGATTCGGGGGATTTTCCAGTATTGTTGTAAGGAATCTCTACTTCTATCAGGCTGCCGAGGTCGCCGCTCGCATCGAGCATCGGTCCTTCGCTGAGGAGCAGAGCGCCTTCGGTTATCCGGACGAGCAGACTTATCTCGCACGGCATCCGGAGCAGACGGGATGGAGCCAGTCGCGTCGTGTCGCCTTCATGGGCTCCGAGGCGCGCCGCGTGCTGGGCGCGCATCCGGGTACCTATTTGAAGATGCATCTGGAAGGTTCGATGGTTGTGGCGTTCACGCCCTGTGCCGCCGATCTGCTGCGTCTGGTGGGCGCCTATCCGGAGGACGGGCCAAAGCGCGTGGTGAATGAAGGGCCGTGGCGCTCCGCCATAAGGCTCGCGCAAGCGCATCCCTGGACATCGGCTCTAATGGCCGCGCTTGAGTTAGTGCTGTTGGGCTATTATCTGCTGGCGGCGCGTGGAATGCTTTCGGGTTGCGCCCGCAGCGAAGTGTTATGGCTGCTGCTTGGAGTCTTTCTTTACTTCCTTGCCGTCTCCGGAGGAGCACAGGCCGTGGGGCGTTACCGGCTGCCCGTGATGCCTGCCGTCTTGGTGCTAGCGGCAGCGGGTTTGCGGAGTAGATCAACGCCAGAACGCCGGACTACATCATGCGATGAGAGACGCTGCTCTCAATCGCGAACCCCGAAAGAAGATCGCATGATAACTCTGTCGGCGAATGGATTGAGTCTTGTAGATGGTTGGATCAAGAAGAGGGGAGGCATCATATGCGAACAGCGATTGCCGGTCATTTGATGTGCTGGGTTCTACTGGGTGCAGCGGTTGGCATGGGGGGTGACAGGTCTGAAGCGCAAACAAAGGCTCAGAATGCGGTGTTAGCGCTCGATCACGGCTGGCAGTTCAGGCAAGTTATCGCTGGTGCGCAGGACGAGAATGGCTGGCTCCCTGCGACAGTCCCCGGCGATGTGCACCTGGATTTGCTGGCCAATAAGAAGATCCCCGACCCCTTCTTTCGCGACAACGAGAGCAAGCTGCAGTGGATCGAAAAAGAGAGCTGGGAGTACCGGTTGAATTTCACGGTCACTCCAGCGATGATGGCACGCTCCCATGTTGACCTGGTCTTCGATGGGCTCGACGCGGCCGCTGATGTTTATTTGAATGGCGATAAGGTGCTCTCGACCGACAATAGTTTTCGTATCTGGCGCGTGGATTCGAAGAGCCACTTGCGTGCCGGTAAGAACCAACTGCGCGTCGTCTTCCCATCGCCGATCAAGGCTGCCACCGAGGCTGCAGCAAGCGACTTCTTCCGGGTTCACTCGAAGACCGAAGAGAAGACCTATATTCGCAAACCAGCTTATGAATATGGCTGGGACTGGGGTCCACGGTTTGTGACCAGCGGCATCTGGAAGCCTGTGCGCATCGAGGCCTGGGACAAGCTGCGCGTCGCTGACTTTGCCATTCGCCAGCGCGACGTGAGCAGGGAAGTGGCGCATCTTGACGCCGAGGTGGAAGTTGAGGCTGCGAGTGCTTGTTTGGCTAAGGTTAACGTGCAATTCTCTGACTCTGGCAAGTCCGCGATATTGAGCAGGACGGTCAATGTTCACGCGGGCCGTAATGTCATCGATCTGCCTATCGAGATTCTGAACCCCAAGCTCTGGTTTCCAGTTGGTTATGGCGAGCAGCCGATTTACGAATTCAAAGCGCAGGCAGGCACGGGCGGCCTGGTTAGCGAACAACGCAAGATCAAAACCGGCTTGCGTTCGATCGTGCTCGACCGCCATCTCGACAAATGGGGCCGGAGCTTTCAACTCGTCGTGAACGGCATCCCCGTCTTCGCCAAGGGTGCTGATGTGATTCCATTCGACAGCTTTCCTAATCGGGTGACGACTGTCAACTACCGCCGTATCCTCGAGTCGGCGCGCGACGCCAACATGAACATGATTCGTCATTGGGGCGGCGGCTATTACGAGAGCGACGAGTTTTATGCGATCTGTGATGAACTGGGCATCATGGTCTGGCAGGACTTCATGTTTGGCAACGACTGGCAACCAGGCACCTATGCATTCAAACTCAACATCGAGGCCGAGGCCGAGGATCAGATCAGGCGTCTGCGCAACCATCCCAGCATTGTCATCTGGTGCGGCAACAACGAAACCGAAACCGCCCTCAATTGGGGTGGGCGTCAGACTCTGCCGCCGGATATTAGATTCTTCATGTGGCAGGATTATCTGACCGAGTTCAGCGGGATCCTTCCTAGGGTTGTCGCGCGGCTCGACGCAGAGACGCCTTACTGGCCCAGTTCTCCGAGCGCTGACTATGAAGCCGTCTCTCCGGTCTTTCACTCCGGCGACGACCACATCTGGGACGTATGGCATGGACGCGTGCCATTTTCGACATACGAATCGGATTACGCGCGCTTTGTTACGGAGTTTGGCTTTCAATCGTTTCCGGAGATGAAAACGGTTGAAGCCTTCACGCAGCCTGAGGATCGTGCGAATATTTTTACGCCGGTGATGCTGGCTCATCAGAAAAACAATGAAGGCAACTCCATCATCCACGATTATCTGCTCCGGGACTACGCAGAGCCGAAGGACTTCGCCAGTTTCCTTTATGTGAGCCAGGTTTTACAGGCCGAGGGTATCAAGATCGGCGCGGAGCACTGGCGCCGCTCGCGGCCTGAGACCATGGGCACGATCTTCTGGCAATTGAACGACTGCTGGCCGGTGGCGTCATGGTCGTCGATCGACTACTACGGACGCTGGAAGGCACTGCAGTATTATGCGCGCCGCTTCTATGCACCGGTCCTGGTTTCGCCGCACATTGAGGATGGTGCGCTGAAGGTCTACATCGTCAGTGACAAGATGAAGCCTGTACCGGCTACACTGCATGTGCGCCTGGAGGACTTCGACGGCAAGGTGCTGATGGAGGAGACAAGCGCTGTGAGTGTCAGTCCGCTCGCAAGCAAGGTCTATCTCGATTGGCCACTCAAAAAGCTCACCGATGCAGGCGTCGCCGACACATCGCGCGTCTTTGTCGTCGCCGAGTTGATGACAGGCGATGCGCAGCTCTCACGCAATCTGATCTATCTGGCTCCGGTTAAAGAGATTCACCTCAAGCCTGCTCAGTTGCGGGTCGAGACGAGCGGTGCAAACGGGAGTTATCGGGTTCGTACAACTTCGCCTGTGCTGGCACGCAGCGTCTATCTATCATTTGGCAATTTAGACGCGCAGGTCTCTGATAACTACTTCGACTTGCTGCCGGGTGAGACGGCGGAGATTGAAGTTAATAGCGGGGCCGCGCTCGATGCGCTAAAGGCGCAGTTGAAAGTTGTCTCGCTTACTGATGCCTTCGTGAGCGACAGGCAGGGAGCAACAATAGGCGCGTCACGTTGACACCAAACAATGAGGCCGGAGCAGTTAGCCCCGGCTCCCTTGCCTGGTTCGTTGTCGATCAGAACGAGAACGTGGCTTGGAAAAAGATGCGCCGCGCTGCTGCGCCCGAGGAGAAAATGCCTCCGGCAAGACTGGTTGACTGGCCAAAGAGACTGCCAGGATTCGAGGGATCGCTAGGTGGGGGAGCAATGGTTCCCACCGGCGTGCCGCGGTCGATGTCGTTGAACAGGTTGAGCGCCTGAGCGTTGAATGTCAGGGTGTACTTGCGACCGGTATTGGTGGGACCAAACATTCCTCCAGGACCTCCGCGACCGCCTCCTCCTCCCCCGCCAAATGGTCCTCCGAATCCACCGCCACGGCCGCCGCCGCCACCATGGCCGCCATCGGGCCCTCCCCCAGGAGGTGGAGGAGTGGCTGCATTGGCCGATTCCAGCTTCGGCCCAAGTCCGAAGGCTCGACTAACGCGCAGATTCACGGCTACCGCGGCTGGTCCATTGCCGAGGTTAGCTGGGAGCAGCGTCTCTCCTGATTTTGGATCCATGTCGAGAGCGCCAAAGTTGGTTTGGACTACCTCGGCCGGGTTGGACGCGGTCGTCGCATAGGACGGACGATGGTTGAAGAAGCCATCCTCACTCAAGTCTTGGTTGGTGACAATGTTGAAGGGCTTGCCAGACTGAGCAATTAGGAATGGATTGAAACGAATGTCCCATGGTCCTTGGTAGTTGGCCATCATAAAGACCATGTTGCGCGAGGCCCAACTTGAGCGTCCGTAATCCTGGCTCAGGTTTGCAGAGTTGGAGGCTATTCCGCCAATGCTGTCGGTATTGGCCGCGGTTAGATTATAGAAACCCATCAGGCTCAACTTTTGACTCAGGTGCGCATTGACATTCACTATCATCTGGTTCTGTTTGAAGACCGCCTCAGGATCGTATTGATTCACGTTGCCCAGGGAGGAGTTGTAGCTGGTAAGATAAGGCGCGTTTGCGTTTCGCGTCACCATTTGATGCACGCCGAAGGAGTGCAAATAGGTGACAGTGAGCGTAGTGGCCTTGTTCAATTGCCGTTCAAGACTGGTGCCCAACTGTCCGGTGTAGGGCGAATGGTAGCCAGGGGCGATCTGATCAATAGTGCTTTTTGCCATGGGCGTGCCATTTTGGTTTGTGCCCTTTGTACACGTTTGCGGTAGGTTGCCAGGCAGGCTGGTCGCGCTGAAGCATGTTGGATTGTAGATAACCGTTTGTTGTTGCGGTGCGCCCGCGCCGCCGAACCGCGTCACCGCGAGCAGATCGCTCAATGGCAGGCGATCATAGAAGAAGCCGTAGCCGCCACGCAAAACTGTCTTGGCCTGTTTCTTATCCTTGTGGCCGTCGAGGGCATAAGCAAAGGCGGCGCGGGGAGCCCAATCGCTATGGTCTGCAATATGATTTTGCGACTCCCAGCGCAGTCCGCCCGATAATGTCAGAAATGGATTGAACTTCCAGTCGTCCTGCACGAAGAGTGCTGCGTCGAAGGTGTTTGCCAACGCACCCGTGCAGTTTACCGTGGTGGCCGACGTGCAAGCAGTGTAGTTCAACTGGATGGGCAGCGCTCCAGCTTGATAACCCGCTTCCGTGGCGAAGGTAAAGGTGCCGTTGAAATTTGCGTCCGTGGAATTAGCGTCGCGATTGTCGCGCAGTCGCATTCCAAATTTGATGGCGTGGGAGCCCACCGACATGGTCGTCAGATTCTGCAGTTCCAAATGATCCTGATGATCGTTGATCTGACCCGCCGAGGCGCCGCCGCCGGTGAAGTAACCCAGGACCGAAGTCTGGGGCGAAGTACTCGCCGCCGTTGCCTTGGAAACATCGCGAAGGTATTGAATGCGAGTCTCATTGACCATGTGGTCGTTGATGACGAACGAGTCACTCAACTGGAGAGTGTTTTCAATGGAGTTCGAACTTTGAGCTTGAGAACTCGATTGCTGGGCTGCATTGAGTTCGCCACTCTCGCTGTCGCGATAGAACTGATAGCGCAGGGTCAGCGTGTTCTTCGCTCCCAATTGCAAATCGATTCGCGGAGCGATATTGGTTCGTGTATGCGGGTTCAGAAGTCCGCTCGCTGCGGTGCCGCTCGGTCCGTAGGCAAGGCTTACGTTCTGTATATTGCGCTGCTCCGCGCTGATAAAGAATGAGGCGGTTTTTGAAAGCGATCCATTCAGTGTTCCGTTGAATTGAATCGTGTGATAGGTAGGCAAATGCGCAATGAATGGGTTGCCGGTATTGAAGGCATCGTCGTTGCCTTGCGCAAAAAATTGCCCGTGCAGCTTGTCGGTTCCCGGTTTGGTCAGAATTTCAATTCGCCCGTAGCCTAGTTTGTCGAATTCGGCAGAAAAGGGATTCTGGTTAATTCGAATTTCACGGATTGCCGACTTAGGCGGCAATTGCCCGCCGGTAAATCCGTCGATGTAGATCTGGCCGCCGTTGGGTCCGGCCGAGGGTCCGGCCAGAGCGGTCAGTTCACTGGACAACTCGTCTGGGTCGTCCGACAATGCATCGAGATCTTTGCCCTTGATGACGATGGCATTGGCATTGCCACTCGCCTCTACGTTGACTGCGGGCGACTCATCGGTGACCACTACGCTCTGCTGCTCCACTTCCACAGCCATGGAGATGTCAACGCGTTTGACTTGGCCCGCGGCGAGTTGAATGGCTGGAATCGCGAAAGGGGCGAAGCCAGCGTAGGAGGCATTTACGATGTAGTTTCCCGGCGCGAGTCCATTCACATGATAAGCGCCGCTCGCGTCCGCGGTCGTTGTGGCGACGGTCTTGCCTGTCGATGTGCTTACGGTTACGGTTGCACCGGGAATCAGCGCGCCCGTGGGGTCGGCAATATGTCCATGCATGCTGGCCGTGGCTACAGTTGGCGCAGTTGGTGCGACGGTGACAGTCGCAGCTGGAGGTGGCGCTTCGGGAGTTTGCATCTGCGCCGCAGCGACGCTTGCTATGCCCAACGAAATGGCAATCATAAAAAGAGTAAAGCAATGCAATTTTGGATACACGTATTCCTCGCTTGTTATTTCTGGCTATCTCTCGAGCTACTGAGTTACATCAGGCGTGCCGGTGTTCATGCTCCAGTTGGCGAGCAGGTCACGGCTGGCCGCTGGAGCCTCAAGCAGCGGTTCGACGCCTGCCAACAACGTGATCGCCGTGACCTCGGTTTCGCCCTGGGTGGAAACAAGCATCACTGCGTTGCCCTTTTGCAGGTCGTTGAGTTGAATGGCAGGTGCGCGATTGAGCATCTGTTGCGGGTCACCTCCACCGCTGCCCTGGCCACCGTTCTGTCCAGCCCATTGGCCACTGCCGCCTTGACTACTCGCGCCCGCTGTTCCTTTCAGCCGCGCCGCAAGCATTGTTGCCATGCGATCAGGCAAACGTCGCATCTGCGCATCAGCGGTGACGTGAATGGTGACCGCTCTCTTTGTCGCCAAATCCTTGACTGTCAGCGTCGAGGCTGCCGGATCGAGCGATGTAATCGTTCCAGAGATGTTGCGAAAGCTGCCTGAGATGACCTCTTCTGTTGCAATCTCCGTACCGTCAGCGTTCTTTGTGCCGCGCGCGCGCAACTGGTCGCCTGCGTGAATTGCTTCGATCGGTGCCGGAACTGCAGCGTCAAAGCGCACCGAGGCCGGCGCGTAGCGTTTGAGCATCGTCGTCTTGGTTGTGTGAACAGTGATCGTCTTGGCAGTCGCTCCGGCACCGCTGCCAATCAGAATCGTTCCGGTAGAGGCATCCACGCTCTTGACCAGTCCGCCTACGCCGCGCCGCTGCCAATCGTCCCGATCCTTCTGTTGTTTTAGTGCGAGGTCCGCCTGTTTCACGGCGATAATCTGCAGCGCCTCCGTTGTGCCGGCAGGGGCATCGGGGTTGAGCTTCACCAGTGCGCGGTCGCCAACTGCCAAGTCGCCGAACTGGATTGTCTCTGCGGTGCTCAGGTCTTTCTGGCCAGGCGCAATGCGCTTGAGCGTCGCGGTCGTTGGAACCGCGACTTGGCGCTCACCGTCAGCATCGCTCTTGATTGTGAGTGTGTTGCTGCTGATCGCAGTAATGGTGCCCACAAATCGGGAAGCCGCCTGTG
Organism: uncultured Occallatibacter sp.; assembly: GCA_964452615.1. Lineage (GTDB taxonomy): Bacteria > Acidobacteriota > Terriglobia > Terriglobales > Acidobacteriaceae > Telmatobacter. Next base: position 6,853 of record CAYVMS010000018.1, on the reverse strand, counting down.
CGAAAGCAAGGCTCCCTGTCAACATAAACACAATCATCAGCGCTGAAGCGACGCATATGCGATTCATCATCTTGCTCTTCATAAACGAATTCTCCACTGCCAATACTCCTCGGCGTAAAAGGACGGGAAAATGACCACTGCTTCGGTAGACGAATCAACCCGGAAAAAGGTTGAGTAGCGTCTTCCGCTATCGGGAGAATTGCTCAAAATCTACCGAAAACCAATGAGTTTGGACGTAAAAGCGGGTCTCTCTGAATATCATAGCGGTCGAATCTAAAGAGAAGCTGAAGACTGGCGCTGCTTACTTGACCAACTCCGCCGTCTCCAGAAAGGCATAGCTCCCCGACGGCGTGGGAACGACGTGCGTCAACCGCCGATTGTGCACCACAACCGTATCCCGGTACCAGAGATTGATTGCGGGTAAATCGCGTGCCAGAATCTGTTGGGTCTCAACGTAATCGGCGCGCCGCAGGGCTGCGTCGGTGCTCTGGCGCGCTTCATCCAGCAGTTGATCGAGCCGTGGATTCGAGTAGTGGCTGCGGTTGGTTCCCTTGGGAGAGAAATTCTCCGTAGCATAAACACCGAAGATGTCAGGCTGCTCGTTGCCTATCCAACGAAGCGAATAAATCTGGAATGCGCCGCGATTTACGTCGGAGTAGAACGTGGCAAACTCGTAGCTGCGCAGATCCAGCACAATGCCCACGGCGCCGAGTTGCTGCTGCAGGACCGCAGCCAGCAGCCGCGTTCCTTCATCGGTCGAGGTCTTCATTGCAAGGTGAAAACGCATGCCGTTCGCATCGGCTCTATAGCCTGCTTCGTCAAGCAGCCGCTCAGCCCGCACCGGATCGTAGTCATAGCGGGCGACGTCCCCGGTCCACGCCCAGTGGCTAGCTGGCAGCAAGCTCTCGGCTAGTTGAGCACGGCCGAGCAGCAAGGTCTGGATAATGAGCTTGCGGTCGATGGCGCAGGCGATGCCTTGCCGCACCCGCGCATCATTGAGCAAGGGGTCGCGCAGATTGAAGTTGAGGTACTGAATCTGCGTTCCGGGCACGTCTTCGATGGCCAGGTTTGGCTTCGCGGCCAACGGTGCCAAAGCATCGAGGGGCAGGGAATTGACGGCCACATCGCCTGAGCCTTTTTCGAGTTCGAGTGACTCGGTTGTCGCATCCGGCACCACGGCAAAGCGCACTCGCTCGATCTTCGGTGCGACCGACCAACTCAGCAGATTCCGCTCCAGCAATACATTTTGATCGATCTGTTGACTCACGAAGCGAAAGGGCCCAGTGCCTACAGGATGCCGCCAAAACTCGCGTCCGCTGCCCTCAGGCACAATGCCGATGGCGCCTGTCGACAAATTTGTCAGCAGGAAATTATCGGTGCGCTTCAAGTGGAAGACAACGGTCCGCGCATCTTGGGCTTCGATGGTGTCCACCGAAGCGTATGCGGCGGTCTTGGGTGAGATCACCTGGCCCGAACGGATTGAGTTCACTGTCCACGCCACATCGCGCGCCGTCAGCAAGCGACCGTCGTGGAAACGCACGCCCTCTCGCAGATGAAAGACTAGCGTCAGCGGGTCGGGCTGCTCCCAGCTCTCGGCCAGCGCTGGCGTGAAATGAAAGCTCGCATCGCGAGCTACAAGCCCGTCGAAGATTAACTCGTCGATGTGTTCCGATTGTCCGTCTGTGCCGATGCGTGGATCGAGGTTCGCCGGGCTGCTCTCGATCAGAAAGACGACCGTTCGCGGGTCGCGCGGTGTGGAGTGGCAGCCCGCGAGCGCCGCGAGGATGGCCACTGCAAGCACTCTACGCATAGGTCACCTGCCCCAGAATCGCAGGCCGCGCCGCGCCGGTTGCCCTCGGCACATTCCCTGGCAGATGATGCCAGGTCCGCCAGGCCAGTAGCGCAAAAGCCGCGGCCTCTTTGGCTTCGACGGGTAGGCCGAACTCCTCGCTCCCGGCCAGTTCGCAACCAAGCGGTGTGAGCCGCTGCGCAAGCATCGCCATCAGCGTGGCATTGCGCGCCCCGCCGCCGGAGACAATGTAGTCGACTCCATGGCCCTTCAGCGCGCGATGAACAAATGCTTTGTAGCTCCGCACAATTGTTTCGGCTGTCAGTGCGGTTGCCGTTGCCAGCGCGTCCTCAGGCTTGTTGCTTTTCAGCCGACATGCCGCGAGGAACTGCTCCGCATACTCCCGACCAAACTGCTCGCGTCCAGCCGTGCGCGGCGGTCTCAGCTTGAAATAAGGATTGCGCATCGCACCGGCCAGCACGGTTTGCAGCACCGTGCCGATCGCGGCGATGTCGCCGTTGCGGTCGAATCTCTTGTTGAACAACTGTTGTGCCAGCGAGTCGATTACCATGTTACCCGGTCCGCTGTCGAAAGCGATCACCTTGTCTGCCGCTGCTCCTGCGGGGATGGCGGTGAGGTTGGCGATGCCGCCGATGTTTTGCAGCACGCGCCCGCGCTTCGGGTCGGCGAACATTACATAGTCGAGCAATGGAACTAACGGCGCCCCTTGCCCCCCGGCGAGCATATCGGCTGGGCGGAAGTTCGAAACCACCGGGACTCCAATCGCCGCCGCAATCGCCACCGCCTCGCCGAGTTGCCACGTGCAGGCAAAACGCTTTCCGGCATAACTCTCGGCGCGCGGCTGATGATAGAGAGTCTGCCCATGGCAGCCGATCAGATCGAGCGTTACCTTGTGCCGCTTGAGTGTTGCGCTCACCGCCTCTGCATAGGCCAGGCCCAGCCGCCAATTCAGACGTGCTAACTCTGCCGTTGAAGTCGAAGTCGCATTCATTGCTGTCAAAACTCCACGGCGAAGTGGGGCCGGAAATGAGAAGCCTTCGTGCGCGAGCAATGAAAGGCTGGGGCGCAGCCTGCCCGGCGCGATGCGCGCTACGGCTACGTCGATGCCATCGGCCGAAGTGCCGCTCATGATTCCGGCCACTATCATAGTCTTCGCGCTCATGCGGATTGCACCTCCAGAGCCTTTTCGATTGTCGCGCTGAAGCGCAGAATCCGCCCTCGCAGCGCGTCAAATTGCTTGACGGTCGGCGCCGCTGAAGGCCTACCTGCAAATAGCTTCGTTTGCTGCCGCTTCAACCGATCCGAACGAACGATTAGGAGTTTAGAAAACGCCGTGGAGCGTTCACCCTCGGCAATCAACGTTTCATAGGCGCGCAGAATCAGTTCCGGGCTGTGGCAGATCTCAAGCAGGTCCATTCCAGCGCGAATAGCCTCGACTGCGGCATCTTCGATGGACATAAACTTCAGAATCCCGCCCATCTCCATATCGTCGGAGAAGATGATGCCGCGATAACCGATGCGCTTGCGCAGGACTGTCGTTATCCAATAGCGCGAAACGCTCGCCGGAATCTCCTTGCTTGGCGTATCGGGGTAGGCCGCGTGGTTGACCATAATCATCGGCAGTTCATGGCATAGTTCGCGATAGGGAACTAAGTCATCACACCACAGTTCGCTCATGCCGTGATGAATCGCCGGTGTCTCAAGATGCGAGTCGCACATGCCGCTGCCGAGGCCGGGAAAGTGTTTACCGCAGCCTGCCACGCCGTGTTTCGCAAGGCCAGCCAGGAAGTCGCGCGCATAATTAACGACGCTTGCCGCATCGGGAGCGGCCGCGCGCGTGCCCATCACTTCGGCCGATTCGGGCTTTGCCAGATCCAACACCGGGGCCAGCGTCGTGTTGAAGCCGAAGGCCTTCACGCCCTGGGCTATCAACTCACCGTGCTCCCGAATCAATCGGTTCTGGCCTGTCTGCCGAGCCGCCTGTGCGACTGCTTGTGCTGAAGGCATCGGCGCAAGCGCATCTCGCAGCCGATCCACGGTTCCGCCTTCCACATCCACGCAGCGAAAACTGTTTGGCGCGCACAAGGCCGTGGCATCGGCTAGCACTGCGCGCGTTTGGTGGCGGTCCGCGATGTTGCGCTTGAAGAGAATCACTCCTGCGGGCCGAACCAGTTTAAGCCAAGCTCGCTCCAAACCGGACAACTCCGTGCCGGAGAGACCAACAACCAGCAGACTACCCGCTGCCTGGCGCAGAGTTGTCTTCATCCCTTCTCCTTCAACTCTTGCTGTAATTCCTCCAGCAAGTTGAGTGCCTGAAGAGGCGTTAGCTGATTCACGTCTGTCTCGGCGATGCGGTCAACAATGCGCTGCGAGAGCGGCGTAAAGATCGTCAATTGCACCGGCTCCGCAGCCGTTTCCACCTGCACGCTCTGGCGCTCCTGCTTTTCATGCTGCCGCAGAACATGCTTTGCCCGGTCGATGACAGCCGCTGGCAACCCCGCAAGCCGAGCTACTTCGATGCCATAACTCTTGCTTGCAGCTCCGGGCTCGATGTTATGCAGGAAGACAATTCCGCCGGCCGCCTCTTTCACGCCGACGCGTAGATTCCTAACTCGCGGCAGTTTTTCGGCGAGCATCGTCAACTCATGATAGTGCGTGGCAAAAAGCGTCCGCGCGCCGGTCTCCGCGTGAAGAAACTCGACCGTTGCCCAAGCCAGCGAGAGACCGTCGAAGGTCGCAGTTCCCCGTCCCATCTCGTCCAGCAAGATCAGCGACTTGTTTGTCGCCGTATTCAAGATCGTCGCCGTTTCGGTCATTTCAACCATAAACGTTGACCGGCCTCGCGCCACGTTGTCGCTTGCTCCAATGCGCGTATAGATGCGGTCGACCAGACCGAAGCGCAGACTTTCGGCGGGAACAAAGCTGCCCATTTGAGCCATCAGCACTAGCATCGCAGCCTGGCGAAGATAGGTGCTCTTGCCGCCCATGTTAGGGCCAGTTATTAGAAGCAAGCTCGGTCCGTCTTCCCCAGAGTTTAAATAAATATCGTTGGGAATGAACCTGCCTTCGCGCGTCTCCTCCATCCACTGTTCGATCACTGGATGGCGGCCCGCGATCACCTCGACGATAGGCTCGTCTACAAGTTTTGGCCGCACATACCGCCGACCCGCCGCCAGATGCGCGAAATTGGCCAGTAGATCAGCTTCCGCCACGGATGCAGAGCTTCGCTTGATGCGTCCGGCGGCCTCCAGCACAGCGCGGCGCAGCTCGGCAAAGATTCGCTTCTCGATCTCGATCGACCGCTCGTGCGCCGTGAGAATCTTGCGTTCGTATTCCTTTAACTCGGGTGTCGTAAACCGCTCTGCGTTGACCAGAGTCTGCTTGCGCTCATAGTCGGCTGGAGCCAGTGCCATGTTAGCCTTGGTTATTTCGATGTAATACCCGAAAACCGAGTTATATCTCACTTTCAGCGAGCCTATTCCCGTTCGTTCCCGCTCTCGCTCTTCGATTGCTGCAATCTGCTGGCGGCCGGTGGTCGAGATCGTTCGCAGGTCGTCGAGTTCCGTGTCCACTCTGGAGGCAATCGCGCCGCCATCGACCAGCGTTAGTGGAGGCTCCTCGACCAGCGTCGTCGCTATCCTCGCCGTTACGTCTTCCAGTGTGTCAAGCCGGCCAGAAATCACACGCCAGCGTTCGGCGAGCATTGCGTCTATCGCTCGCATAAGTCCCGGCAACCGGCTCAGACTCGCCGCCAGCGCGCGCAGATCGCGCGGCCCCGCTGAATCCAGCGACAGCCTCGCCAGCAGCCGCTCCAGATCCAGAAGCCCATTGAAAGCTCGTCGAATCTCCTCGCGCCGCACCAGGTCTCCGTGCGCCTCACCGACAGCCTCATAGCGCGCTTCGAGAGCCCGGCCATCGACTAGTGGACGCAAAATCGTGGCTCGCAACAACCGCTTGCCCATTGGAGTTTGACACGCGTCGAGCGCGTGGAAGAGTGTTGCGCGATTGTCCTGCCCTGCAAACAATGGATCTATTAATTCGAGGTTCCTGACCGTCACCTGGTCCAACTCCAGTGCCGTCGAGTGTTCTTCAAATCGCAAACTGTTGATGTGCAACGCCTCGTTCTTCTGGGTCGTCCGCACATAGTGGAGCACCGCTCCAGCGGCAATTGCTGCTGCGGGGTGACCGGTGAGGCCGAACCCATCGAGCGACCGCACATTGAGTTGCCGCTCCACAAGCGGAACAGCGAAATCATGCGTCCAGACCCAATCCTCGACGCGCGTCCGCGCTGGAATCCGCTCGAGCTGCGATGGCAGTTCCGTGCTCGATGGCAGTAGCACCTCGCTCGACCCGGCCTTCAGGATCTCGTCGGAAGCCTGTTGCTGAGCTGCGGAGCCAGAAAACTCCGCAGTGCGAAACTCCCCGGTAGAAACGTCGAGCAACGCAACTGCGCACGTGGATTCGGATTTAGTGCTGGCTCCGTGCGCACTGCCAACCTCGAAGTATGCCGCTAGAAAGTTGTTCTGCTCTTGGCCGAGCGCAGCATCCAAAGCGGTTCCCGGCGAGAGGACACGCGTCACTTCTCGTCGGACAATTTTTTTGGTGAGTTTGGGGTCCTCCATTTGGTCGCAGAGGGCGATGCGGTAGCCCATCCGCAGCAGGCGCGTCAGGTAGCTTTCAACGGCGTGATAGGGCACGCCGCACATGGGCTGTGAGCGCTCGCGGTCCCGCGCCGTCAGCGTCAGTTGCAGTTCCCGGCTCACCGTCACCGCATCGTCATAGAAGAGTTCGTAGAAGTCTCCCATGCGGAAGAAGAGCAGGGCATCGGGGTTCTCTCGCTTGGCTGCGGTCCACTGCCGCATGAACGGCGTAAGTTCTCTGGAACTCTTGTCCAAAGGAGAAGACGGCGGAGCCGCGGGTTGATTGTCGTCGTTGATCACGCTGGCTTTAAGAGTATCGCGGCGGGACGGAGGCCGGGTAGTCCGACCAGCCAAGCCGTGGAATCCGCAACTGAGGTCCGGGTCATGAACACTCCCTGGTAGC
>CAYVMS010000017.1:15937-26349 GCA_964452615.1 uncultured Occallatibacter sp. | reverse complement strand
ATGGCCCGGCACGCAATGGTTGACTTGGCGCAGATATTCTCGCTAACTCCTGTTAACGATGGCCCCGACAGGCTTCCGCCGGAGCGTTATGAAGAACTTTACAAGCTGCTTTGTCAGAGCGGCATCAAGGTCTGCCGAGATGGGCACTCCATCGAGCGGCTGCGCCAGATGCGCGCGCTTTACGAGGGCTACGCCGAGGCACTGGCTGAGTATTTGCGCATGCCGCTGCCGCCATGGATCGCCGACCAGCAGCATAAGGACAATTGGCTGGCTGTGGCCAGATTGCGCGCCCAGACCGAGGCAGCCGACTCGCCATCGAGCCAGTTCGGAGACCAGTCGAGGACGGTCGCATCGTTGGCCGATGATCGACATGACTTCTAGACAATTTTTACTATTGTGTAGTGAGGGGATCGAGATATCCCACCCTGGCCGCAAAAACAAAGACGCGGCGAGGGTGGGGCACCCAGACCTTATAGCATCAGTGAAAATGCTATAAGGTCGGGCACGAAGGGATGTCATATTGCCGGTCGATTTAAGGGACGTAGAGATCCACGTATTCGTTAACCGGAATGGATTCAAGACTCTGCACGTCGAGAGAGACATTTAGAATCCGGTCTTGCTGTTTCTCGTTGAAACGGCGTCGAAGATTGGTCTTGAATTTTTCGACCAGCAACGGCAAACCCTCGGCGCGGCGGCGGCGATGGCCGATGGGGAACTCCACTGTCTCCTCGAGCACTGCGCCGTCATTCAACTCCAGACGCAATGAGTTGGCGATCAAGCGCTTCTCCGGGTCATGGTAATCCGCTGAGTAGGCCGGTTCCTCCACGCACTCGATTCTCGCCCGCAGTGCGTCGATTCGCGGGTCGGCCGCAACTCCGTCTTCGTAGTCCGCGGCCGTGAGCCGGCCGAAGAGAAGCGGAATTGCAATCATGTATTGCACGCAATGATCGCGGTCGGCGGGATTCTTGAGCGGGCCTTTCTTGTGGATGATGCGCAGACAGGCTTCGTGAGTACGCAGCGTGGCGCTGCGAATATCTTCAGCCGATTTGCCGAGTTGGCTGAGCCTCGCTCGCAACGTCATTGCGGCCTCGACAGCGGTTTGGGCGTGAAACTCGGCGGGATAACTCACCTTGAACAGCACATTCTCCATGACATAGGAGCCATAGGTCCGCTGAAAGCAGAACTCGCGGCCTCGAAACGAAACATCGTAAAATCCCCAGGTCTTAGCCGTCAGCGCGGAGGGGTAGCCCATCTCTCCTGCGCGCGCCATCAGCGCAAGGCGCACGGCGCGGCTGGTGGCGTCGCCAGCCGCCCAGCCTTTGCGCGAACCGGTGTTAGGCGCATGGCGATAAGTGCGCAGGCTCTGGCCGTCGATCCATGCCAGCGAGAGTGCAGCGATTGTTTGCTTGCGAGTGAGCCCGAGCAATTGACTTACAACGGCAGTGGAGGCTACTTTGACCAGTACAACATGATCGAGGCCTACCTGATTGAATGAATTTTCGAGAGCGATGCAACCCTGAATCTCGTGAGCCTTGATCATCGCGGCGAGCACATGTTTCATGGTGAGCGGCGACGCTCCGTGGGCGAGGGCGGTGCGCGAGAGCCAGTCGGCGGTCGCGAGAATTCCACCCAGATTGTCTGATGGGTGTCCCCACTCGGCAGCCAGCCATGTGTCGTTGAAGTCCAGCCAGCGAATCATCGCGCCGATATTGAATGCCGCCTGCACCGGGTCCAGTTGAAATGTGGTACCCGGCACGCGCGCGCCGTTTGGAACCATCGTGCCGGGCACAATCGGTCCAAGCAGTTTGGTGCAGGCTGGATATTCCAGAGCCTCAAGTCCGCAACCCAGCGTATCGATAAGACAATAGCGGGCCGTAGTGTAAGCCAATTCACTGTTGATCTGATAGTTCAGCACATAGTCGGCGATGTCGGTAAGAACTTTGTCCGGCGCGGTGGTTTCATTGCTGGTTGGCGAAGACACACAAACTCCTTCTTGGATTGGCGGGTACGGCGACGAGTTACTCACTCACGTTCGGCAATTGCAACAAACTTCAGATTTTCTGGCCCTGTGTAATGGGCAGAGGGACGGATGATCCTGCCATCGTTACGCTGCTCGATAACGTGCGCGCACCAGCCCGCCGTGCGCGCGATCACGAAGAGCGGGGTGAATAATTCAACTGGAACGCCCATAAGAGAATAAGCGACCGCGCTATACCAGTCGAGGTTGGGATAGATGCTCTTGGCGTCGTTCATCGTGGCTTCAATGCGCTCGGCAATCGAAAAAAGCCGCGTGCCTTTGGCGTCCACGGCAAGACCGTGCGCGATTTCTTTGATGAGTTCACTGCGCGGATCGCCGAGTGAGTAGACCGGATGGCCGAAACCGATGATCACCTCGTGATTGTCCACGCGGCGGCGAATATCGGCCTCCGCCTCTTGCGGAGATGTGTAACGTCTTTGGATTTCTAACGCCACTTCGTTCGCGCCGCCGTGCTTTGGCCCCTTTAGCGCACCGATCGCTCCGGCGATTGACGAGTAGAGATCGGAGCCGGTGCCGGCAATTACCCGCGCTGCAAATGTGGAGGCATTGAACTCGTGCTCCGCATACAGAATCAGCGAAACCTCCATGGCCGCGGTCCACTTCGCATCAGGCTTTTTCTCGTGCAACAGGTGAAGGAAGTTGGCGGCAATCGAGTCGTCAGCGGTCTCGACTTCGATGCGCTTACCAGTGTGCGCAAAGCTATACCAGTAGAGCAGCATAGACGGTGTCAGGGCCAGCAGCGAATCGGCGATGGCGCGCGCTGTCTTGTCGCTATGACCAATGTCTTCGGGCTGAACGCAACTCAGCACTGAGACGCCCGTCCGCAGTACGTCCATCGGGTTTGTACGGGCGGGAAGTAGTTCCAGAGTTCGCTTGACTTCAGCAGGCATCCCACGTAGAGAAACCAGCCGCGCCTTGTATGCGGCAAGTTCAGCCGCATTGGGCAGTTTGCCGTGGATCAGCAGATGGGCCACTTCTTCAAAGGTGCAGTTGGCGGCAAGATCCTTGATGTCGTAGCCACGATAGTGCAGATCGTTACCGCGTTGTCCGACGGTGCAGACGGCCGTCTCGCCCGCCGCTATACCGGAAAGTGTCACGGACTTCTTGGGTTTGAAGGCCGCAGGCACGGAATTGGAATCCTTAGCTCTCATCGAGATCCTCCGGCGAATATTAAGCCATTGGATCGTCTTCGCCCAGATCTATCCTCGCTTGCTCCGGGCGAAGAGCTGATCCAGTTTCTCTTCGTATGCGTGGTAATCAAGATAGCGGTAAAGATCGGCGCGGCTCTGCATCATCGGAACCACGCTGCCCTGCGTTCCTTCGGCGCGAATACACTCATAAACCTTAAGGGCAGCGGCATTCATCGCGCGATAAGCCGCGCAACAGTAGAGAATCATATCCACGCCGGCGGCGGCAAGCTCTTCGCGGGTGAACAACGGCGTCTGCCCGAACTCCGTAATGTTAGCCAGAATGGGCACGCCTACAGCTTTGCGGAATTCGCCGTACATTGCCGCTTCGGTAACGGCCTCGGCAAAGATCATGTCGGCGCCAGCGGCTACATAAGCCTGGGCACGCTCGATGGCCGCCGCCAACCCTTCGCTGGCCAGCGCATCGGTTCGCGCCATGATGACAAATTGCTCGTCGGTGCGGGCATCGACGGCCGCTTTGATCCGGTCAACCATCTCTTCGGCAGTTACCAGTTCCTTGCCGGGCCGGTGGCCGCACCGCTTCGCACTCACCTGGTCCTCGATGTGCACGGCCGCGGCATCGGCTCCAATCATCGACCGGATAGTGCGAGCGATATTGAAAGCCCCGCCCCAGCCGGTGTCGATGTCCACGAGAATCGGCAAAGCGGTCGCGCCGACGATCCGGCGAAGATCGGTCAGCACGTCATCCATTGTACTGATCCCCAGGTCTGGCATGCCGAGCGAATTTGCAGCAACGCCACCGCCGGAAAGATAGATCGCACGGAACCCGGCAGCCTCTGCCAGGCGCGCTGTGTAGGCGTTGATGGTGCCGGCTATTTGCAGTGGGGTCTCCGCGTCGAGCGCGGCGCGGAATCGAGCACCGGGTGACTGCCGATTTTGATTGCTTGCCATTTCTCTTCCTTACACCGCATCCTAACAGCCGGTGCACCTGTCGGTTAGATGCTGGCCCGGCACCCTTCCGTTAACTATCTTTGAGAACCAGCTTGGCGATGGTAGCCAGTTGCATGAACGAAGTGCCCTCGTAGATCTTGCCGATCTTGGCGTCGCGGTATAACTTCTCGACCGGATAGTCTTTGACAAAACCGGGGCCTCCAAAGACCTCGACAGCGAGACTCGCCACACGCTCCGCCGTTTGTGAAGCGAAGTATTTGCACATGGCCGCCTCTTTGCGAAAATCGATCTGCGCGTCCTTGAGCCGGGCTGCGTTGTAGACCAGCAGCTTGGCGGCTTCGATCTCAGTCGCCATCTCGGCTAACTGAAACTGCATTGCCTGAAACTCCACAATCGGGTTTCCGAATTGCTCGCGCTCCCCAGCATATTTCCGCGCATGACCCCACGCCCCCTCAGCTAGCCCAAGCATTTGAGCGCCGATCCCGATACGACCCTCGTTCAGCGTCTCGATGGCAATCTTGTAGCCCTTGCCCACGTCGCCGAAGACCTGGGCCGCCGGAACCTCGCAATTCTCAAAGACCAGTTCGCATGTGCTCGATGCGCGTATGCCGAGCTTGTCTTCCTTCCGGCCGATCTGGAAACCCTTTGCATCTTTCTCAACGAGAAATGCTGTGATGCCCTTGTAACCCGCGCCGGCATCGACGGTGGCGAAGACAATGAACAAGCCTGCTTCCTTAGAATTACTAATCCAGAGCTTGCGGCCATTGAGAAGATAGACATCGCCGCGCAGCTCTGCGCGCGTCTGAAGCGCGAACGCATCGGACCCCGAAGCCGCTTCGCTCAACGCATACGCGCCGACCGTGTCCGCAGCCAGTCGGGGAAGATATTTTTGTTTCTGCTCAGCAGTCGACCATCGCAGCAGCGCGTTGACAACGAGAGTGTTTTGCACGTCCACGATCAGGCCGACTGCCGGGTCCACGGTCGAGATCATTTCGACGGCCAAAACTGTGTCGAAAAATGTGCCGGCGCTGCCGCCAAACTCCTCTGGAATCTCAATTCCCATCAAGCCCAGTTCAAATAGCTTGCCGATCAGCCCTGCGTCCATCTGCTGGCTTTCATCCATGCCGTGCACGAGGGGAGCGATCTTATCCTTGGCAAATTGCCGCACGGTATCGCGAAACAGTTGTTCTTCCTCGCTTAGCTGGGTTACTGGCCGGACCGAGGAATGTGTGTTCACTGGAGCTTATCTCCTTTATCCGATTTTGAATGAGTTATCAAAGACAGTCTGTCGGTGCTATGCTTCGCTTGAAGTTGAATTGCTGGCCACGAAGGAAGACTTTGATGCAGATCAAGGATCACGAGCTTTAGCCACTTACACGCTTGGTAAGTTGCGCCGGTATCGCACTTGCCGGAAAGATTATAGACCGCGACGGCGTGCATCTGGTGGATGTCTTTTTGGTTGCGTTCGGCGTCAATCTGGTGAGAGCTTCAACATGATCCGGCGCGCTGCGCATGGCTCCACGCTGACGAAGATCCGAGGTGAGTGAATGGCGGTTCACGATCCCATTGTTATCGTTGGCTTCGCGCGCACCCCCATTGGCGCCTTTCAAGGCGAGCTAAAGAACCTCGCCGCTCCTGAACTTGGAGCGATTGCGATCCGTGCCAGTCTGCAGCGTGCCGGCATTCCACTTGACTCCGTGGATGAAGTTCTCTTCGGTTGCGTGCTGCCTGCCGGCCAGGGGCAGGCTCCGGCTCGGCAAGCTGCGCTGGGAGCCGGGCTGGCCGTTTCCACGGGAGCAACAACAATTAACAAGATGTGCGGCTCCGGCATGAAGGCCGCCATGCTGGCGCATGATCTGATCGTTGCCGGCAGCGCCCGCATTGCCATAGCCGGTGGCATGGAGAGCATGTCCAATGCGCCTTATCTGCTGGACCGGGCACGCGCTGGTTATCGCATGGGGCATGGCCGGGTAATCGACCACATGTTTCTCGACGGGCTTGAAGACGCCTACGAGCGGGGCCGGTTGATGGGCACGTTCGCTGAAGATTGCGCACAGAACTACTCGTTTTCGCGGGAGACGCAGGACGAATTTGCAGCTTCCTCGCTGATTCGCGCACAGAAGGCGGCAGAGGATGGAAGCTTTGCGGCAGAGATTGTGCCGGTAGCAGTGAAGTCGGGGAAAACCGACCGCAAAGTGAGTCAGGATGAGCTGCCGCAAAAAGCAAACGCGGACAAGATTTCGAGTTTCAAGCCGGCATTCCGCGAGGGCGGCACCTTGACAGCCGCAAATTCCAGTTCTATCTCCGATGGAGCGGCAGCACTGGTACTGATGCGCCGCTCCGAAGCTGAATTGCGGAAGATCAAACCGCTGGCGGCCATTGCGGGTCATGCTACGTACGCGCAGGTTCCTGCTCTTTTTACGACTGCACCGGTCGGCGCGATCCGAATGCTTGCCGGGAAGACTGGATGGGCGCTCGGCGAGGTTGACCTGTTCGAAATCAACGAGGCGTTTGCTGTGGTGGTCTTGGCGGCGATGCGCGATTTGGGACTTCCGCGCGACAAGGTCAATGTTCACGGTGGCGCATGTGCCATGGGACATCCGATAGGCGCCTCGGGCGCACGGATTATAGTGACCTTGCTTTCGGCGCTTGAGAGATACGGACTTAGGCGCGGAGTAGCTTCACTCTGCATTGGCGGCGGGGAAGCGACGGCCATTGCAGTGGAAAGAATCGAGTAATCCGAACGACGACTTAAAGCCTTTTTGTCTGAATCGTGAGAAAGAATGTCGAAGGAATTTGAATTTACGAACTGTTTGCCATCGGTGCTCGATCCGCAAGTCGCGCGGATGAAAGCGAACCGTGAGGCGCTACTGACATTGATGGCTGCACTCCGCAAGGAAGAGGACGCGATTCGTCTGGGTGGCGGCGCAAAAGCTGCGGAGGCGCAGCACGCGAAAGGGCGCTTGACCGTAAGAGAACGCCTGAAGCTGTTGCTGGATGAAGGAACAGAGTTGATGGAACTGGGCCTATGGGCGGCGAACGGAATGTATTCGGAATATGGAGGCGCGCCGTGTGCCGGCGTAGTAACAGGGCTGGGAAGGGTAAGCGGACGCCTGTGCATGATCATCGCCAATGACGCTACGGTGAAGGCCGGCGCATTCTTTCCGATGACCGCGAAGAAGGTGCTACGCGCGCAGACGATTGCGTTGGAAAACCGCATCCCAACCATCTATCTTGTGGACTCCGCCGGAGTCTTCCTTCCTTTGCAGGAGGACGTGTTTCCGGATACTGACGATTTTGGACGGGTCTTCCGCAACAATGCGGTGATGAGTTCGATGGGGATTCCGCAGATCACGGCCATCATGGGCATGTGTGTTGCGGGAGGTGCTTACCTGCCCGTAATGACAGACACGGTGCTGATGACTGAAGGGTCGGGACTGTTTCTGGCCGGGCCGTCGCTGGTGCAGGCTGCCATTGGACAAAAAGTAGGAGCCGAGGAACTGGGCGGGGCCGCGATGCATGAAGAGATCTCGGGAACGGTGGATTTCAAGGAGCCTAACGATCCCTTGTGCCTGGCGCGACTGCGGTCGCTAGTAGCGAAGTGGGGCGAGCGTCAGGCAACTAAAGAAGTCTTTCGCCACCGGGGGTTCGATGCCGTGCACGATGCGCCGAGATTTGACGCAGAAGAAATGTATGGATTGCTCAATCCCGAACCGGGCGCAAGCAACGTCTATGACATGAGGGAAGTGATCGCGCGCATCGTTGACCGCAGCGAATTTGACGAGTACAAGGCGGAGTTTGGCAGAACGATTCTCTGTGGGTACGCATGGATCGGCGGCCGCGCAGTCGGTATAGTCGCCAATCAGAAGACCAACCAGAGACAGACGCCCGCGATGGGCCCAGCCGCGGGCACGATGCGAATTGAGGTGGGCGGCGTGATTTACACGGAGGGTGCGCAAAAAGCGGCGCGCTTCATCATGGATTGCAATCAAAGCCTGATTCCGCTGGTGTTTTTGCACGATGTGAATGGGTTCATGGTGGGCAAAGATGCAGAGTGGTCGGGGATCATTCGCGCTGGAGCGAAGATGGTTTCGGCAGTCAGCACCAGCGTAGTGCCGAAGATCACGGTGATTGTGGGTGGCAGTTTTGGCGCCGGCCACTACGCGATGTGCGGCAAGGCCTACGAACCGCGGTTTCTGTTTGCGTGGCCGACGGCGCGCTATGCGGTGATGAGTGGAGCAGCGGCTGCGGGCACGCTGGCTGAGGTCCGCGCCAAACAGTTGGAGCGAGATGGAAGGACTGTGTCGGAGGCAGAGAAGACAGCTCTCTACGACGAGATTCGAGCGGACTATGAAGCGCAGGCCGATCCGCGTTATGGGGCGGCGCGTCTTTGGATCGACGCGATCATCGACCCGGCTCGAACGAGAGAGATGTTGATTGCCGCGCTTGAGGCCTGCACCTTGAATCCCGCGATTCCCAGATTCAATCCGGGAGTTTTGCAGACTTGAACCTGCACGGTTCAATTTGCTTTAACTGCTGTAAGGACGGTGGCATCTTACCAACCAACAGGGAAAGCAGGTCATGGCAGTCCTAGCGAGAAGGAGCCCGAATATGAAGCTCGACCTGGAGCCGATGGACCGGTTGTATCCATTTGTGCTCACCGAAGAGCAGGAGCAACTCAGGCGCGAGATTCGGAGTTTTTCCGCGCGCGAAATTGCGCCCAATACGATGGCATGGGACGAGGCAAGCGAATTCCCTCTCGAAGTCGTGAAGAAGCTGGGCGCGATGGGGCTGCTGGGTATCATCTTCCCTCAGGAATACGGCGGCGCAGGGCTGGGATACGTTGACTATGTTCTGGCGATTGAAGAACTCTCCGCTGCTGAAGGTTCGCTGGGACTCACGGTGGCCGCGCATAACTCGCTGGGAACAAATCATATCTTTCTGGCTGGGAATGAAGCGCAAAGAAAGAAGTATGTGCCGCTCCTGGCTGGAGGTGAACACCTTGCAGCCTGGGGACTTACCGAACCAGATTCGGGATCGGACGCCAGCAGCGCCCGCACCACCGCAGAGAAAAAGGGCGACTGCTACGTGTTGAACGGAAACAAGACCTTCATCACAAATGGACGCTATGCGGATATCGCGGTAGTGATTGCCGTGACCGACAAGAGTAAGGGAACACACGGGCTGTCGGCCTTTGTAGTGGAGAAAGGGACCAAGGGCTTTCGACCGGGCAAGAAAGAAAGCAAACTCGGGTTGCGCGCCAGCGATACGAGCGAGCTGATCTTTGAGGACTGCGAGATTCCTGCGGAGAACCTGCTTGGGGCGGAGGGCGAAGGTTTCATCGATGCGATGCGTGTGCTGGATGGCGGCAGAATTTCGATTGCAGCGCTCTCTCTGGGGATTGCGCGCGGCGCGCTCGATGCGGCATTGAAGTATGTGAAAGAGCGAAGGCAATTCGGAAAGGCCATTGCCGAGTTCCAAGGGATCCAATGGAAACTGGCGGACATGGCTACGGAATTGGACGCGGCGCGCCTGCTTACCCAACGCGCAGCGGTGCTCAAGGATGCAGGCCGCAATATCACGCGCGAGTCTTCCATGGCCAAACTCTTTGCGAGCGAAGTGGCTGTGCGGATCGCCGGCGAGGCGGTGCAGTTACTAGGCGGCTACGGCTTTATCAAGGATTATCCGGTGGAGAAGTTTTACCGCGACGTGAAGCTCTGCACCATTGGAGAAGGCACAAGCGAGATTCAACGCATGGTGATCGCCAGAGAGATTTTGAAGGTCTCGCCGTCGCGTGGGTGATGGCCGTTTGCGAACCAGTTGAAAGTGGATGAACGGATGGGCGATGCGGTCAAAATCATTGAGTGTCCCAGGGATGCCTGGCAAGGGCTTCCGGGCTTGATCGCGACGGCAGCTAAGGCTGCCTATCTGCGCGAGCTAATTGGTGCAGGTTTCAAGCATATAGACGCTGTGAGTTTTGTCTCTCCCGCTGCCGTCCCCCAGATGGCGGACTCAGAACGTGTGCTGGAGTGCCTGATGCCTCCGAAACAAGTGGAGATCATCGGGATCGTGGTAAATCGGAAGGGAGCTGAGCGGGCGGTGGCTACCGGGGCCGTGCGGACGCTGGGTTTTCCCTACTCTATCTCACCCCAGTTCTTGTATCGCAATCAACATCAGACGAAGGAGGAGGCGCTGATTGAGTTAAGGCAGATCGTCGCCTTGGCTAGCGAGGCAGGGCTGAACGTCGTGGCTTATCTCTCCATGGCATTCGGCAA
>CAYVMS010000017.1:0-15837 GCA_964452615.1 uncultured Occallatibacter sp. | reverse complement strand
GCAATGACTCCGGAGATGCAGACAGAATTGATTGACGCAATGGCAGACGCGGTTGCGAGCAGATGCCGCGTCCTCGTGTTTACCGGAGCAGGCGACGCCTTTTGCTCGGGTCTGGATCTGTCAGCGTTGCAAGCCGCCCAAGGCCAATGCGCTGCTGAGTCAGGAGCCGATGCGAAGAGGATCGCCCGGCTCTTCCGCGATTTGTATGAGTTGCCCATTCCGACCATAGCTGCGGTGCATGGCGCGGCAATCGCAGGCGGAACAGGTCTGGCGATGATCTGCGACTTCACTCTGGCCACGCCTGCGGCAAAGTTTGGTTTCACCGAGGTGCGGATCGGCTTTGTTCCCGCGATTGTCTCGGCGTTTCTAGCGATGCAAATCGGAGACAAGAAAAGCCGCGATCTGCTGTTGACAGGCCGTCTCTTCGATGCCGCGGAGGCCTTGCGTTTGGGGCTGGTGAATGAGGTGACATCGCCCGAGGATCTAGCGGGCCGGGTGCAAGCGCTGGCAGAGCTTCTGATCGCCAATAGCCCGCAAGCCCTTGGAGCCACTAAGCGCCTGATGGCCGCGCAGAACCGCGCGTGGCTCGATGCCGCGATCGGAGAAGCATTGGAGGCAAGCGTTCTGGCAAGGGAGACGGCGGATTTTCGAGAAGGGCTCGCGGCGTTCCTTGAGAAACGGAAGCCCGCATGGCGGGGATGACAGTCGTCAAGTTTGTCTGATCGCACCTTCGCGGAAGCGCACTGGAGCCGCGGTTCTCTGCTCCACTTCGCTACGTGTAACACCCTCAGCCAACGCGACTACTTCAAAGCCTGACGGCGTCACATCGATCACACAGAGATCGGTGATCACGCGATTCACGACGCCTGCTCCGGTGAGCGGCAGAGAGCATTCCCGCAGCAACTTGGCGTTACCGTCCGTCGCAGTGTGCTCCATCAACACCAGCACGCGGCGAACCCCGGAGACGATGTCCATAGCGCCGCCCATTCCCTTGATGCGCTTGCCAGGAATCATCCAGTTGGCCAGATCGCCGCGCTCAGAGACCTGCATCGCGCCAAGGATCGCCAGGTCGATATGTCCGCCGCGAATCATGGCGAAGGAGTCAGCGCTCGAAAAAATCGAAGCGCCCGAAATGAAGGTCACAGTCTCCTTTCCGGCGTTGATCAGATCTGGATCAACCTCTGCTTTGCGCGGATAGGGACCCATGCCCAGCAGACCGTTCTCAGACTGCAGGACCACGCTGATTCCGGACGGGATGTAGTTCGCCACGAGCGTGGGGATGCCGATGCCCAGGTTGACATAGAATCCATCCCGCAATTCTTTAGCGGCGCGCGCGGCCATCTGATGACGACTCCATGCCACGGCGTTACTCCTCGCGAGTGGTTCTCTTCTCAATTCTCTTTTCGGGATGAGGATGAAGGACGAGCCGGTGAACGTAGATTCCCGGTGTGTGAATCTCGTCCGGATCGAGTTCGCCTGGCTGGACGACAATCTCCGCTTCTGCAACTGTAACTCTGCCGCAAGCAGCCGCCTGGGGATTGAAGTTTCGCGCAGTGCGGCGGTAGACGAGGTTCCCGTGGAGATCGGCCTTCCAGGCCTTTACCAAGGAGAGATCGGCCTGAATACCGCGCTCCAGAAGATACGTCACTCCGTCAAATTCCTTCTGCTCTTTGCCTTCGGCTACCAGGGTTCCGACGCCGGTCCGGGTGTAGAAGCCGGGAATTCCCGCGCCTCCGGCTCGCATGCGTTCGGCAAGCGTGCCTTGAGGGCAAAACTCCACTTCTAGCTCGCCCGCCAGATACTGCCGTTCAAACTCGATGTTTTCGCCGACGTAACTCGAAATCATCTTCCTAACCTGGCGCCGCTCAAGGAGGAGCCCAAGGCCCCAGCCATCTACGCCGGCATTGTTACTGGCGATAGTCAGATTGCGTGTGCCCGAGTCGCGCAATGCGAGTATCAGCGCCTCTGGAATGCCGCACAAGCCAAAGCCGCCGATGGCCAGCAGCATCCCATCCCGCACGATGCCGTTCAGTGCTGATTGCGC
Organism: uncultured Occallatibacter sp.; assembly: GCA_964452615.1. GTDB lineage: Bacteria > Acidobacteriota > Terriglobia > Terriglobales > Acidobacteriaceae > Telmatobacter. Next base: position 13,793 of record CAYVMS010000017.1, on the reverse strand, counting down.
ATCCGGCCATAGTTTGTTCATGCCCAATGTATGCCTGCTCCCGTCGTCCATTCCCGCTCGCGCTCCATTTGACGCGCCTCGCGATGATCCATGCTAACCCCAGGCAGATTTGCGGTTGCTGATGAATGACAAATACGGCCAGCCGGGTACATGGAAGATGGCGCAGAGAGCCGGGCGAATTTCCAGGGAACCATGCGCGGTGCTGGAATCCCGATCATCTGCCTTAACAGATTGTTTCCGTTGCAACAAACATCGAGCTTGAACGGAGGGATAGGCCTGGATGAACGTACCGCAGCGAAGCATCTAGCCAATCCATGTCACTGAATGGGAAGAACCGTTACGCGCAAACCGACAACGATGAGCTTATTGCGGCTCAGAATATGATGCTCAATGCAATATTCGACACAACGACTGAGGTAGTTCAGTAGTTTTGGGTGAATTCTTGGACACGACTGGATTCGAACCAGCTACCTCTTCCGTGTCAAGGTTAAAAAGTTAAGCAATTCAACAACTTACAAGACACCGATGGCAATCTAAGTCCTTGTAAGCACGGACAACCCCCTCTTTCGGCGTATCGCAAAACGTATCGCGTTTGAGCCTGTCCGCTCAGATATATTTGGCAGAACCGACGATACCGGTATTCAGGACATCTATCGCGCTCTTGCCCAAGATGAAGCACTCCGCGCTTGTAAGCGCGAACCACTTGATTGCGGCGCTCTTGCTGCGCCGCTGGAGATAACTTGCGAGCATCCTCTCGTTCCATACCTCATTGGATACAAGCTACTCTTGATAGTGTCACAATTTATTTGCCAAAACTATAAGGCATCAGCCAGATCGTTATTGATAACAGTAGAATCGCCAGCCAGCTTGGCGGCCATGAGCCGGTCGGACTCTCGGGCCAGACTATCATTCAGAATCTTGTGAAACATCTTCCCGGCATCGTTTGGCCAGTCCCGTGGAGGTGTGTCTATCAGAGTCGTAAGGTCCACTATGGCCCCTCCTTCGTTCCGGATCTTCAATCGATTCGCAGATAACGTCACGAGCTGAAAGCACCCGTGCGACATTCTGCAGTTTTCTTCTTTATCTTATGTCCTGAAGGGCGAACAAACACTTTCCAGGTAAGGTAACTTTTGGCGACAACACAACCGGAGCCCACGATTTGACCCTCCGCCCGTCGCTTCTACCTGTCCGCTATCGTGCACTGCTCCACAAGATGCCCTCCGACTCCGTGATGGCAATAACAGAACAGGGATGGAATTCTTGCGACCAGCTGTTTCCGGCCCTGGCCAGCATTGCATTTCCGCATTGCTCAAAATTGCGGGACATCAGCTCATCGCCGGATGCGTTGAGTGCCCTCGATCAGAACATCTTCCGAGCCAGCCTTCCCCCGGCACATATTGTGACGGCGCGGCGACCTCGTTCAGTGCTGTCACCAGGTCTTCGAACTCATTGACCGGCAAAGGTCGGCTGGTTAGGTAACCCTGATAGGCGTGGCAGCCCAGTCGCGCTAGGAAGATGCGCTGCTCTTCGCTCTCCACACCCTCGGCGATGACCGGCATCCCCATCGCCTTGCCCAGCGAGATGATCGTCTCGGCAATCGCTCCGCTCGACGAGTCGGTCAGAATGTCGCGCACAAAGGCCCGGTCGATCTTCAACTGATCAAGCGGCAGGCGCTTCAGATAGGAGAGCGACGAGTAGCCGGTGCCGAAGTCGTCCAGCGAGAAGCTGATCTCATACGAGCGCAGTCTGGTCATCTTGGCGATCACTTCTTCGATGTTATCCACCAACATGCTCTCGGTCAGCTCCAGCTTCAGCCGGCGTGGATCGGCTCCGATTCGCTTCAGTGCGGCCAGCACATGCTGCTCGAACTCCGGCTGGCGGAACTGCAGCGCGCTGATATTGACAGCGACCGACAGGTGAGCCGTCTCCGCACGGCGCGACCAGCGGGCGATCTGCTCGCAGGCCGACTCCAGCACCCAGCCGCCCATATCCAGAATCAGACCCGTCTCCTCAGCCAGCGAGATAAAGTCGCTGGGAAACAGAACTCCGCGCCGCGGATGGTGCCAGCGGATCAGTGCCTCGGTGCCCACAATAATTCCATGACTGACCTGCGGCTGATAGTAAAGCAAGAACTGCTGGCCTCGGATCGCCTCGCGCAGATCGTCCTCCAGCGCCGCCCGCTCGGAGACGGCGGCCTGCAGGTCTGGCGAGAAGAAGCGCAGCGTATTGCGCCCCGCCGCCTTTGCCTTATCCATAGCAATATCGGCCTGCTGCAGGAGCTCACCGGCCTCCAGTCGCTGATCTTCGCATACGGAGATGCCGATGCTGCACGTGCAGAGTACCTCGCGGCCATTCAACATGCAGGGTTGCGCGAGCGAAGCCAGCAGCTTTTCTCCCACGATTCGGGCCTGCTCGGCAGCGTGCCCGGTCACATCGCTCAACTCCTCCAGCAGTACCACAAACTCATCGCCGCCGATACGCGCGACCAGATCGAATTCGCGTACGCTGTAACTCAAGCGCTGTGCCACCTCCTGCAACATTAGATCGCCGACATAATGCCCCATGAGGTCATTCAGCGTTCTCACATTGTCCAGATCGACCAGCAGCAAGGCGCATTTACGGCCGCTGCGACAGCTCGTCACCAATGCCTGACGCATCCGATCCAGCAGCAGCTTACGATTCGGCAGGTGGGTCAGCTGATCATAGTGGGCAAGATCCTCGATTTTCTGCGCCGCTTCGCGGGCCTCGGTCACATCCCGCACCACGCTCATAAGGCAGGGCTCGCCCTCGATCTCGATCTCCGACGCCGAGATCAGTGCCCAGAGTATCTCTCCGCTCTTCTTCCTGAATTGCACGCTCTCATCGCGAAAGCTCTTGTGGTTGTGAATCAGGTCGATCAATCGCTGGCGATCCGTAAGATCCACCCATATGCCGATCTCCAGCGAGCTCCTGCCGATCATCTCCTCGCGCTCATAGCCCATGAAGTCGAGAAAGGACTTGTTGACATCGATGTAATGCCCGTCGTTGGTGCGGCTGATGGTGATCCCGTCCTGGGTGGTCTGGAAAACGGTGCGATAGCGCTCTTCGTTCGTCCTAGATACGGTAATATCCCGGGTGATGGTGAGAATACAGACCACGCCGTTTATCTCGATCAGCGAGGCGGACAACTGTCCCCAGAAGATTCCCCCATCCTTCTTTCTGAAGCGGATCACAAGGTTTCGGCAGCGCGATTCCCTGTGCAGCGCATCCATAAGCCGCTGCCGGTCCGCCATATCCACCCAGATGCCCAGATCCAGTAATCTCTCTCCGACCACATCTTCGCGGTTGTATCCCAGGGTACTCAAAAACGAGTCATTGGCATCTACAAACTCGCCATCGCTCAAGCGGTTGATGCAGATCGCATCGAGGTTGGTCTCAAATGCCGCACGGTATCGCTCTTCGCTCAACTGCAGTGCTTTGGTCGAGGCGGACAGCTTCTCTTCTGCCTGCTTGCGGTCAGTAATATCCCTGCCATAAACCGATACGCCGGTGGCCGTTCCATGCTCCAAAAGCGGGTAAACGGAAATCTCATAGACGCGCCCGTCGGACAACGTATACTCACAGCGGAATGCGCCGTGCGTCAGCGCGCGCTGGTAGAGATGTGGCCAGGCAGAGGCTCGTTCCTGCGGCAGAATATCCGCCGGATTCATCCCCACCGCAATTTCTACGCCAAAACAGCTTTGAATGTAGCGCGCGAAGTTCTTGTTGAAGACCAGCATGCGATAGTTCAGGTCCACTGAACCCCACATGTCTTCGGAGCTATCGATCAGAGCCAGCAGATTGGCTTCGTTCTGATTTTGCATTGCCGCAAACCCTTTTCCGCAACATGCAATCCGCCCCACCACGATGCCGTTCCAGCTCTCTGTGGTCGAACAGGAACGACCGCGGGAAGACCCCATTCCTGCGTAATCTATCGGCAGATCGGCGCTTTGCTTCACCGCATGGGTTCGACGGGAACCATCTTGATTTTGGATGTACGACCGGCTATGCGGAGAATATGCCACAAAACGAGATCACTTCTCAGTTTGTGACGATCTCTCCGACCCGGCTTTCCGCATCCAGGATCTCTGGGACTCAAATCTGGGTCGTGTCCGAATTGCCATTCTACCGGCGCGACTTTGCAGACGAAAAGAGAGATTGGCAAAATGGTAAAGAAGGCTCTCGTTGGACAAGAGTCATCTGCAGGAATGAGGAGTATCAGTTCTCCTTGATCAGCTCGAAGAATCGATCCAGCTTTTCCCGTGTCGCGCCTTCTGCATGAATAGCGTCTCCGTTGCGGTGATTGGGGCGACTCTGCACCACAAACTCAAGGCCGACCCCGTCGTTGCCCCACCGGAGGGCTCTAGCCATCAACGCAATGGATAAGTCAGTCTTCGGTCTGCCTGTGCCTATTTTCTGGAGTGTCATCTGGATCAGGGTGCCCGGGTACCAACGCTCCTCGGTCACCACGTACAATCCTGTGGGACTGATATCCCGAATGGTGTGAGGTCGTGGGGTGGCACCGGTCCAGAAGTAGGCAGCTAGACCGGACACCATTTGCCGTGCATTCTTCCTCGGCTGCCGAGGATCGGAAGAGAGCAAACGCTGCAGCCAGCTCTTACTCTTCAAGATATCGTTGTTTTGCGGTCCAGGCTTGGCAAATTGCTGTGACACTATCAACAATTCTCTTCACTCCGTTTGGGTGGGACTGCGTTGGTTCAGAGAATCTGAAAGACAAGAGCGAAAAACTCACCCCATCTCAAGGGTTACGCTGCAATATCGTGTGCGCCGGGGATTCTTTCGGAATTCCTTCTCATCCCCAAGCTATGTAGGCGGTGAGGCTTCAAGAAGGAAATCCGTAAGACTGTGTTGAATGTTGCAGTTCTTTGGCCGTGGCTCCATAACTGGCTGAAATCCCAATCAAGGCGATGCACCGACCGACGTGGGAATGCTCCAGCATGAAGTCTTCAGCAAAATTCGGTTTCTTCGCCTTTGTTTCGTCCAGCTCAATCTTTGGACAGACCTGCGACAACTCACTGATTTTCAACCGTGCTCCCCTGCTCGAAACGGATTCGAATGAATATTACCGAAGTATCGTCACCAGCGTCAATCGTAACACTGACTACATAAATTAAAATGCACAGGTAACCGTCACAACGGTTACCTGTGCAACAAGAAATGCTATAGCAAGAAGGGCCTTGTGCCCGCGGAAGCCCAGAAAGCTCCGGTCGGATGACCGCTCGACAGAGACGCGAATCGAGCGCCCGGCAGGCTCGTTTTGGGTCCTGCCTGTATCACAGGAAATAACCGGCCAGAATCCTTATACCCATCCTCGAAGACTATAGGTAAGCATCTATATTTTCTTTCAGTTGGTTTTTCTTCAGGAGGCGGGTTCCGCTTCCGATGGAGATCTTGGCTGGTCGAAGCCAGAGGCGGAACCCGTGTGAAGTACGATCTACTTTATCCCAGTTTCCGTCACGCCGGACAGGCTTGCAGCCGACTGGGCGGAAGACTGTGACGAGTTCATCATACGCCGTTGCCCGTTTTGTGAACACGGTTTGATCGTTGGGCACGGGCGGCGCCGCAAGCAGGCTCACGACGAGCATCATGACTGGATTTGGATTCATCGTGGGAGGTGCGTTCGTTGCGGTTTGACCTTCACCTTCCTTCCAGTATTCTCTCTCCCTTACACGCATTACAGTCTGCTGGCACGCTGCCAGGCGTTGTGGCGACGCTTTGCTGAGCACTGTCCCTGGGAAAAAGCGCTGCCGAAGCTCAAGGACCCTGATCGTCTGCCCGGTCCGTCCACCGTTCGGCGCTGAGCGAGCGGCCTGGACTGTTCTCAGCCGCAGCTTTCCTTCCTCTGCCAGACCGTTACCCGTGTAGCTCATTGGCTGGATCGCGGTCGTCAGGCTCTTGGCGAAGCTGGACCATTGTGTCATCGCTCATCTGAAAGCGTCGTTTTCTGATCAGTGCCGGTTTAGAGTTGCTTGATATCATCCGCGCCGCAGACGCGATCGTCGGTCGATCATCGCCGGGAAGCTGGAAGTTGTAAGGTGTTTCCGGGAGAAGGCGGATAGGGAAAGTATCCCGCTGTTCAAGCAGCGGGGTTCTTTGTAGGTAGCCTTCATGCCAAAAGCGAAGGCAACCCGGACTTGACTTTACCTTGGCATGAACCGCTGCGGTTGTCAAAAGCCGCCTGTAAGAGCGGATGACGATTCACGAAGAAGTTGTACTCCGGCTGCGGTTTTGCCATTATCCTGGCTGCCGCGCGATGTTTTGGATCTGCGCGTGTTGTGATCGCGGGCAGCGCTATTGCAGCGCGGAGTGCCGGGCCCAAGCGCGGCGCCGGCAGCATCGGGCAGCCAATCGCCGGCATCAGCAGAGCGTCGAGGGGCCGCTGGACCATCGTGACTGCCAGCGAGCCTATCGTTGCCGGCATTTTCGATGTCGCGTGACGGATCAAGGTTCCCAATCGACTTCATCTGGTCCACCATCGGAGGGGGGAAAAGCGATCATGTGGCCGGCGGTCGCGCCGCTGGGTGTTCGGCCGCGTGAGCGGCGAGGTTTTTGGCAGCGCTGCGTGGTTTGCGGGCGCCCCGGCCGCCTGGTCGATCCTTTTCCGCGTACATCGATTCGCAGATGAAGGAGAGATGATCGATCCGGAAGTGCGGGTTCAGATCCGCCGCTACTTTTATGCCGAGCACTGGAAGGTGGGCACGATCGCCCAGGCGCTCGGTGTTCATCCCGATACGGTGAAGCGGGCCATCGAAGTGGAGCTATTTCATCGCGCCGAACAGTTGCGGGCTACGCTGCTGGATCCGTATCTTCCCCTGGCGCCAGACGCTGGAGAACTTCCTGCGCGGGCACGTGAATGCCTTTGCGTCGTTCCATGGTTCTGCACGCGTCCTGCTGTACGACAACCTGAAATCAGCGGTGCTGGAACGCCATGGCAGCTTGATTCATTTCAATCCGCGCCTGCTGGAGCTGGCAGGTCATTATCACTTCGAGCCGCGTCCTTGTCACACTCTTCCATCCGGTCAGTGCAATGCCGTCCTCAGAGGCATCCGCCGACCACGGTTTTGGCCGGATTTCATATCCCCCGATCTCCAGAGTCGGTGCCTGAGCGGGTGAACAGTCGGCGAGTACATGCACCGATTATGTGTGGTCGTCAGTAAGAGTCGGGAGATAGCTTCCGGGACCCATGGCTTCGAACTGGCTCCTTGAAGTGAATGTGCCCCGGTCACCGGGCCCTCGGTTCTCGGAAGCCGCGGTGCAACGTGTCTGCTTCAGGGTCGCCGAGCAGCCAGGTGAGACGCATCTTCTCCATTCGGCACCAAACTCCCCTGCGGGCACGTCATGCTGCGTGGTGCAACTCGGGGCAGCCTTGCGCAAGACCCGGCGGGGTAGGTTTGGTTCAAGTCCTAGAAGGCAGAATGCTCTCCCGAAATATGGGGTAGAAAGCAGCTCTTCTCCGATGTATATGTGAGAATAGAAGAAAGTAAATTGACCTGAAACGATCAGATGTTGAGCAAAGCCGGCCCAGAAACCGCGGGATTAGCGGTCCAGAAAGTTCGGGAGACTGATCTGTTGGCGGCAGCAATCGCTTCCGGAGACAGGGAGGCGGAACAGCGTTTTGTTCAACAGTATCTTCCTCGCGTTAGGGCTATGCTCCTGGCGCGAACCCGCAACGCCGAGATAACAGCCGATTTGCAGCAGGATGTCATGCTAGAGGCGATCTGTGCTTTGCGGCGCGGACAACTGCGGGAAGCGGCCAAACTCTCTGCGTTTGTGTTGGGAATTGCGCGCAACCTGCTGAACAGCCACTTCGGGAATGCCGCACACCAACCGGTTTCACTGGAGTTTCCCGACAATATACCCGATCTGACGAAGGCAACGGACGAGATTGCGAAGCGGCAGGAGGGGGAGTTAGCCCGGTGCGCTATTGCCAGCCTAGATCATGTGGATCAATCCATCCTGCACATGACACTGGTGGATGGGCTAAAACCGGGAGCTATCGCCGAACGGCTGCATCTGAGCCCGGATGTGGTGCGGCAGAGGAAGTTGCGCGCTACCCGCAAAGTAGTCAATCTTGTCTCCAAGCTGTCACAAAACAAGTCGGGAGCGCACTTGCATGAAAGGGATGCGCTATGACAATTTGCAACGGAGCACCAGCCGAGCATTTCGCCTTAGGGTACGTCGAGGGCACCTTGCCCGAAGTTGAAGCAGAACGGTTTGAAGAGCACTACTTCGACTGCCCGGTTTGCCTCAAGCATTTGCAGACCATTCAAACCATGGCGCAGTCGCTTGCACAGCAGTCGGTGGCAACGATCGAACAGCCGCGGCTTAAAATGCCAATTGCCTGGCCGGTCTGGGCGTGGAGCGGAGGAGCCGTTGCCGCCCTGCTGCTGGTGAGTATTTTCACCTACAAGAGTCTCGAACCCAAGCTTGCACAGCCGACAGTCGCGCAGAGTGAGCTGAAGTCTCTGCCGCAAGCTGCGACATCATCGCAACCTGTTCGAGCCTCCGCCGCAGCGGTTCATCTTTCCCAATTGGCCGATCTGACGCTGCCCGTTTATGTGGTGCCCAACCTGCGCGGTGATGGCTCGGACGCGAACTTTGAGACAGGGATGAGGGAATATGCCGCAGGCAACTGCCAAGACGCCATCGTGACCCTGCGGCAGGTGGCGGAGCAAAGTGCTGAGGCCCATGCAGCAGAGTTCTACTCCGGTGCCTGCCAGATGCGTCTGGGTGATTTTCCCGCAGCCACACGAGGTTTGCGCAAGATTGCCGATTCCGGAGACTCGCCCCAGCAGGAGGCGGCGCTCTATATATTGGCGCAGATAGCACTAGCTGGCAACGATCCTGTAGCAGCGCACATGTATCTGGAGCGGACCATCGCTTTGCGGGGCGATTTGGAGCAGCGGGCTCGCCAGCAGGATCGGCAAGTTGCGGAGCTGATCGCGATGTCGAATCCGGCTCAGGGAGAACATTCCGAGTCGAAGTAACGATATATTGTTTTGACGTATTGCTTCACTTTCTTTTCAGAGTGAGTTTGTTTTGCAGGGACGGAGTATTAGTGCGCGTATCCACAAGCAAGTTGACTTTTTCTCTTCTCGTTTTGATCTTGCTGCTTCCTTGCGCTGCACAGCAGGGAGCTAAACCCGTTCAGTCTCTGAAAGATCAAGTTGCCGAGGCGCGCGAAAAGCTGCGCGCCGCCGAGGTTGCGCATCCCGGCAACACGACAGAAGTAGCCGATGCGCTAGGTGATCTGGTGAATTTGGAGTTTGACGAGGGAATTGTCACGATTGATACCCTGAACCGGGCAAAACGTGAGTCATCCATTGCCGAGGTAGCATCTGGTCAGAGAAGTAAGGCCTACCTGAATGCCTTAGTAGACATCGTAAATACCTATCTTTGGTTGAGCAGACCTGCTGAGGCGCGCCCCTTTGCTGAAAACGCATTTGAGATAAGTCAGAAAGAATTTCAGGACTCACATGAAGCAATGAAGGCCGCAAAGTATCTGGCCCTTGTCTGCGACACGCTGGGCGACTACGCATGTTCGCTGCGTGTTGATGACTTGGCCATTACCGTGGAACGCAAACTGGGACACGATTATGAGTGGGACTTGTCTGAGACACTTTCAAATTTAGCTGACATTAAAGAACAAATGGGTGATTCTGTTGGCGCTGGCGCAGCGATGGAAGAATCACTTGCTATAGGACGACACGCTCGTCCCGACGATCCTCTTTTGGGGAAATTGGAAATAAATCTCGGCATCCATTACGCGCACTCAAGAGAGAATTCTAAGGCCATCGAACATTTTGACCGGGGGATTGAGATGCTTGAGCCTGTCTATGGACAGAACAATTATTTCGTTGCAAGCGCAATCGGCGATCGCGCCACTGTATATAGCCGTGACGGCCAGTTTCCCCAGGCTTGGAAGGACTACGAAATAGCTCTTGGCAACAAGAGCACACCTAACGATACGCGATCGAGGCTGCAGTCTCTCTATGCGCGCTCCCTGGCATCGGGCGGAGACCTGACGCGGGCTATCGAAGAGGCGTTGGTAGCTGCAAAGTCGACCCGCGAGGACTTTGTGCTCCAGGCTCGCACCCTGCCGGAGCGTCAGGCACTTGCCTATTATCAGCAGCGCTCATATGGATTGGACGTCGCATTCTCAGTTCTGACACGCCATACCGAGTTGCCTTCAGCCGAAATTTACCAGGAGATGGTGCGCTCCCGCGCTCTAGTGGCTGACGAGATGGCGCGCCGCCAGAAAAATCTGAACGCAAGCAACGATCCAGAGGTCGCAAGACTGCTTAAGGGGATGGACCAAGCACGAGCCGATCTGCTTGCCGTGCAACAAAAGCAGCCGGAGAATCAGGAAGACAGCAAGGCCGCCAGTGATGCTGTGTCCCAAGCCACAAGCCGGATCGAGAAGATCGAGCGCGAGTTGGCCGAGCGCAGCGCCGTCCTTCGCAACGATGAGCGGGTGAGCACAGCCCGCTTGGAAGAAATTCGCCATAACTTGCCGGTCGATTCAGTTCTCATCTCTTATGTGTCTTATCAGCGGTTTGCCGTCGAAAGAATCGATCCAGCGCGTACAAGAAACCCAGCCTACATGGCGTTTGTGCTCAAGCCGGGTACGGACCAAATTCGCGTCTACGACCTGGGCGATGCCAAGCCGATCGAGGAATTGGTAAACCGCGCTCGGGCAAGCGCCGATGCCGAGGCTCATGCCGGAGGACTCGGCGCGGTGCGTAATGAGCGTGAGTGGCGCGAAGCCGCCGAAGCTCTGCGCAAACTGGTATGGGATCCCCTGCAGGCCGATTTGGGCGATGCCAAGCTGGCCTTGGTGGTGCCAGATGGCGTGCTGAACCTGATTCCCCTCAGCGGGCTTCCAAAGGGGAAGGGCTATTTGGTCGAGCAGGGGCCCGTCATTCATATGCTTTCCAGCGAACGCGATCTGATTCCCGCGGAAGGTACTCACCAAAAAGCGGGGTTGTTGGCTTTCGGAAATCCGAACTTCAAACTGCTCGCAAACGCTCCGCTGGTCTCCAATTTGCGCGATGCGGGTATCAGTTGCGAGAACCTGGATAAGGTCGAGTTTCACTCTCTGCCCGGCACGGCGGCTGAGGTCAGCGACATCAACGCTGCGTGGCAGCGCTGGAATAGCAACGAACCCTCCAAACTGGAGACCGGCAGCGATGCGACACGTTCGCATTTCCTTGAAGAAGCGCCCCATAGCCGCGTTCTTCACGTTGCTACTCATGCGTTTCTTCTCAACAGCAGTTGCGGCGGCGGCAACCCGCTGCTTCGGTCGGGGCTGGTTTTTGCCGTCAGCGACCAGAGCCAGGAAACCTCGATCCTCACCGCTCAGCAAATTGCATCCATGGATCTGAGCAATGTGGACTGGGCCGTACTTTCGGCCTGCAATACGGGCAACGGCGAGGTGCACGACGGCGAAGGCGTGCTGGGCCTACAACGCGCCTTTCGCGTGGCAGGCGCTCGCAGCGTGGTGATGACACTGTGGCCAGTGGAGGACGATCTGACTCGACAGTTCATGCACGAGTTGTATGCTCAGCGGCTGGGCCTGCACGCTTCCACCGCCGATGCCATGTGGAATGCGGAGCGGAAACTGCTGCTAGCGCGGCGCGCCGCCGGCCAAAGCACGCACCCCTGGTACTGGGCAGGATTTGTCGGCTCTGGTGGCTGGGAATAAAACTCCGGAAGATAGTACCCCTCTTCCTCCCGAGAAGCAATCTCTTCTCCGGCCGAGGTCACATGTGCGAAATATCCTACTTCATCCCGCCACAAATTCCTTCGCCAAGTTACACAGTTATCGCTTCACCTCTCCCAAAGACCTTGAAATTCGATCAAACCGATTTGATCGTTTCCGACGCCTCGATGACAACTAACTGAAGAATTTCTCCACCTAAAAGCCCGAAAAACCTGTCCAAGCATACGGGACCGGCTCACTCTCAGTGAGCGTGCAGGGCGCTTCCACTGATGACAGAAAACTGAAACAGTGTTCGAAGCGGAAGCTCTGCGGATTGTTCTGGTCGATTTTTACGGCCATAATTGTGCCCACAGGTAGCGGGCGATCGATCTCGTTGACCAACATCGTTGTTGATGCCTTATACGGTTCGCCCGTAAACGGCGTAACCGTGCAGTGATAGCGTATCTGCGGATTGTGGTCGATGGTGACGCCAGTATCGGAGATGCTGTCAATCGTTGCAGTACCCGGCAACTCAACCTCATTCAGACTCTTTTGCCGCTTGCCAGGCAGATAAAAGAACAAGTAGTAGATCACACATCCAATGATGAAAACAGTAAGCCATAACAAAAGCGCAATGATACTGAAATCCCAGGGCATATTGAATCCAATTTTTCGCGCTACTTCATGGGCGGCTTTCGATGCAGAATCAGGCTGCGGAAGCACGGGATCTGGCGCAAGACCTGAAATCGGTATAATTGTTGATCCTGCCGCCAGCAAAGCCGTGCGCTGCAAGCGATACTCCCAGGTGGGATGCGCCATGGCCGCATCCGTGACACCGGAGATGTTCAGCTCGACCTTGTATGGTCCATGCACGGCCAGCACCTCGCCATCGGACGTCGTTTCGACATAATCGTCAGGATCAGCAGTCTTAACCAGCGGCTTTCTTTTTTTGTAGTCAAAGGGAGCGCTACTGCGCAAATCCTCTATGGCTTCGGCATGTGAATTAAGCGTATAGCGGTGAATATCCAACTCGCCGCTGCCGCCAAAGGAAGTTTCTGCCCGCCACACGCATTGCATGCGGTACGGATCGGAAGGGTCTGCCGGTCTTAAGGTAATCTCGGCCTGATTCAGCGTCAGCAACGGCCCAACGTCCGGCAGGCTGACCATCGAGCATGGATCGCCGGACGCGTCCTGCGCCATGCCGCGCAAGCCGATCAAACCCGCGAAAACGACCGCGGTCGATATCAAAAGCTTCCTGGTATGCATACTTCTTCCTTCCATGATTTCGCGGAGCCACATACCGCATTTTTTGAATTTGATGTCGGCTGTAACGTGGCTTTACTTGTACGTACAATCCATCGTCAGCTCACCATTCAGCGTGGGATGTAAGCTGCTCATACCCGCGGCGTGCTCGGTGCGATCCAACCTGAGCACCTTGCAATTGGAGCAATCAATAATCAAGCCATTGAATATGTCCGCGCCCGGAATCTGCTTGAAAAACTTCAACTGCACCATGTAACTGCTGCCGTTCTTGGCAATATGCAATTCGCATGGAAACGCTACCTCAATTTCAGGATTGGATGTCCGTTATATTCTTATGTGCCGTTCACCGCCGCTTTGTGACATGCTTTGGGGGATTTTTCAATTCCTGATTCCGCAGCAGCGTATCCAATTGATCGAAGTCCAGTTTTACGCCGTTGAGATCGAAGAGACAGCGTTGGCTTCTCTTGTAATAAATCCCCACTTTGTCAATAGCGTGGTTCCTCTGACGAAGGGCGCTCCGAATAGCTCGTAACTGAAACAGAATCTTGTGCGGACAGCGCGATCCATACCGCCGCGAGGAAGCCTCCAGGATTATTCGATTCGGTTGGATTGCTGAAGTGAAAGAGGAGGCCGTAATAATGACCTCTTCCGCTGTTATGATCGAACAGCCTGTTCGATGGGGGCCGAAGAACGCCCAATACACTCAGGTCTACCAATCTAAGTTATTTAGTTCCAATGATATTACGTGATGTCCGGTCGCAGCTTTTCCCGTCTGGCACGACTGGATTCG
>CAYVMS010000016.1:0-26590 GCA_964452615.1 uncultured Occallatibacter sp. | reverse complement strand
TTGTGCGGTAAGAGTCGCCATTTTAGAAATAGCCCTCCCGCTTCTTGATCTCCATGGAACCTTCCTGGTCGTGATCGATCACGCGGTTGGCGCGCTCCGAGACGCGGAAGTTAATAAGCTCCGCGATGATGGCGGGAATGGTATCTGCATCGGAACGAATCGCACCGGTACACGGACTGCACCCGAGCGAACGCAGCCGCGACTTGACCATCTGAGGCTGCTCGCCCTTCCTTGCCACGAAGGCTTGTTCGACGGGGAGAAGCGCATCGCCTCGCACATACATGGGCCGCTCTTTTGCGAAATAGAGGTCAACCACCGGAATCTTCTCTTCGTGGATGTACTGCCAGACATCCATCTCCGTCCAGTTCGAGAGCGGAAATACGCGAATGCTCTCGCCGGGATGAACGCGCGCGTTATAGAGATTCCACAGCTCGGGGCGCTGATTTTTTGGGTCCCACTGTCCAGCGCTGTCGCGGAAGGAGTAAATCCTCTCCTTGGCTCGGGACTTCTCTTCATCGCGCCGTGCGCCGCCAAAGGCCGCGTCAAAGTTGTAGTGCCGCAGCGCATCGAGCAACGCCTGCGTCTTCAGCAACCCGCAGCAGCGCTTGGTGTCGAGCACAATGGGATTCGTTCCCGCCGCAATGGCCGCTTCATTGCGCCAAACCAGCAACTCTGCGCCAACCGAGCGCGCCATCTCATCGCGAAAGGTGAGCATCTCAGCGAATTTGAAGCCAGTGTCCACATGCAGCAGCGGAAAGGGAATCGTCGCGGGATAGAAGGCCTTCTGCGCCAGCCGCAACATGACGGACGAATCCTTGCCGACGGAGTAGAGCATGACGGGCCGCTCAAACTCGGAGGCCACCTCACGCAGAATGTGAATGCTCTCGGCCTCAAGCAGGCGCAGATGGCTCAGACGCGGTAAAGCTGAAGCGGTACCTGAGGGCAAAGCGGAAGATCTCTCACTATCGATAACCGGCATGTCTAACCTCGTTCAGTGCGGGATTTGCGCTGAATGCCGATGCGTCGATCGCACACCGGCTATTCTGCTCGGGTGCGTCTTCTGATGAATTGAAAAAAGGGGAATCAGAGACCAGTTCACACCCGTCGAAAGATCACGACAGGCGACAACAGGAACGGCTTTTGGAGACGCTAATCATCTACTCAACTATGGTATCAACAGACCCTGATTCTAGCAATGCAACCTTGTTTCTCCTGGAGTTACGTTTGAAACAACGGCCGATTCAAGAAAGTTGGAGCGCTAAGCGGGGTTTGACCCGCGAGTACAGGTTTCGCAGACCTACGCGTTAGCCGCTTCGCCACCGGCGCAATTCGTTTTCTGGAAGCACGTAGCGCAGAGTTACGGTCATATCATCTGCGGAGAATCAATTGGGATAATTTGCGTTAGATGACACGAAATCGCGAACAATCCAGCAGGTGCTAGCAATAACAACACGCGATCTCTATGACGATATTTTTCATCACGAGAGACAACTCAGCTTGCTTAAAGTAACTTGGTTTTGAACTCGTGTCAACGGGCTAACCTTCAAAACAAGTTCTTGCGCAGGAGCAAAGCCAGTCGCTGCAATCGCTTGCGATTCACTTGACTTTCAGATAGCACGCCCCTACTATCCTCTTATGGACGGTCGCCTCTGTTGTCGCTGCTGGTTGCTGCTTTGCGCGGCGCGGGTGGCTTGGGTATAACGTTCAGATCAAATACCAAGGTTCCCCTAAATGCCCGCGATTCAGCATGAGCTGTCGCGGGATTTCTGTTTATTGCGAAGAGGAAAAATGGCTGAAGCTGTTCCGGAAAAAGAGACGAAGGCCCAGAAATCCGAACGCCTGAAGCGAGAGAAGAACCCTTGGCTGGCCTTCGACGAGGTTCGAGCGTTTGCGCGCGAGGGTCGCGCAAGCGTGCTGCCAGAGTGGGCGAACCTCTACTTCAAGTGGTGGGGCGTTTACACGCAGGGCGATGGCGTCGGCGCTACCGGCGGAAAGGGCGGCGAGGGACTGGCCTCGGATTACTTCATGATGCGCATTGGCATTCCCAACGGGATTGTCACCGCTGCACAGCTTCACGTTATCGGCGGACTGACACGCAAGTACGCCCGCAATCTCGCCGACATCACAGTTCGTCAGGCCATTCAGCTTCACTGGCTCACCATCGAATCGCTTCCTGAAGTTGTGGAAGCGCTCGATGCGATTGGACTTTCGCCTAAAGGAACCTGCGGCGACGTGGTGCGCAATGTGACAGGGTGCCCGCTGGCCGGAGTTGCAGCTGATGAACTGGTCGATGCCTCTCCACTTGCAGACGAAATATCGGCATTGCTCAAGGGGAATTCGGAGTTCTATAACCTTCCACGCAAGTTCAAGGTCTCCATCACCGGCTGCCCGTCGTGGTGCTCGCACCCGGAGATCAACGACATCGGTCTCACGGCGACCAAACACAATGGCCAGATCGGTTACTCGTTGCGAGTTGGCGGCGGCCTCTCGAAAGAGCCTCACTTAGCTCTTCGCTTGAATGCATTCGTCCTTCCCGATCAAGTGTTGCGTGTGGTTCGCTCCGTTGCGGAGATCTTCCGCGAGCAGCAGGGCTTGCGCGAAAATCGCAATGAAGCCCGCCTCAAATATCTTTTTCTCAAAGAGGGATGGACCGCCGAAAGTTTTCTCGTTGAGTTGCAATCGCGACTAGACTTCACGCTGCTCCCGGCTGTTCCTGAGGAAGTTCCCGACGACGTCTTCCGCGACCACACCGGTATTCATCCCCAACGAACGTCGGCCCTGAGTTATGTCGGTGCATCGGTGTTGCGCGGCCGTTTGACCGGCGAACAGTTGGAAGCTGCCGCCGAGCTAAGCGAGCGCTTTGGCAGCGGGGCGCTGCGCACCACCGTCTCGCAGAATTTAATATTCGTCGACATTCCCAATCAGAAAGCAACGGAACTGGCCCAAGAGTTGGAGAAGCTCGGCTTGCATGTCGAGGGCTCGAATTTCTGGCGTGGGGCCGTCGCCTGCACAGGCACCGAGTTTTGCAAACTGGCCATCACTGAGACTAAAGGCTTCGCCCGTTGGATCGTTGATGAGCTGGAGGAGCGGCTGCCTGGCTTTGATCAGCAACTTCGCCTGCACGTCACGGGCTGCCCCAATAGCTGCGGCCAGCATTGGATCGCCGACATTGGCATCGAAGGCAAGAAGATCAAGCACGAAGGCAAGCTCATCGACGCTTACTACTTCTGCCTGGGCGGAGCTGTAGGCCAGCATGCCGCCATCGCTCGGCCCGTCGGCTATCGCTGCCCAGCGACACTTGTGCCTGAGTCGATCGAGCGGCTGCTTCGCCACTATCTTGCCGACCGCCAGCCCAGTGAAAATCTTCGCGCATGGTTTGGCCGCCACTCAAACGATGAATTGCGCGCCGATCTCGCTGGTGAAATTCTGGCTCCCGTTGAGCGCGACTTACCGGCCAGCCCCGTGCCGCACAGCGTAGCGGAGTGAGGAACAAACGATGAGCCTGTTGCCCATCTTTCTCAAACTCGATGGCCGCCGCGGCCTGGTCGTTGGTGGTGGCGCAGTTGCATTGGAAAAAATCACCAGCCTGCTCAAAACAGGATTGTGGGTGCGCGTTGTTGCACCCAACGCGAAATCCGAAATCAGGCAACTCGCCAGCGAGGGCAAGCTTCAGTGGATTCAGCGTCCCTTTGAACTCGCCGACCTGGATGGAAACTTTGTGGTCGTCGCCGCTACCGATTCTGCGGAGATCAACGCACAAGTCTACACGGGAGCCTTCGAGCGCGGCATCCTGGCCAACAGCGTTGACGATCCGCCGCTTTGCGATTTTTACTTCGGCTCGGTTGTGAGTCGCGGCGCGTTGCAAATCGCCATTTCAACCGCTGGAGAAAGTCCAGCCGTCGCACAGCGGTTGCGCCGCGAGATCGATGAACAACTTCCCAAAGACCTCGGACCCTGGCTCAACAATCTAGGCCAGTTGCGCCGTGAAGTCCTGGACACACATCCCCGCGGTGAGGAGCGCAGGCTTTTGCTGCATCAGCTCGCGCAGCGTCCGGTGTGCGCGTCAGCGAGTTGCCCATCGCGCCAGATGGCTCTTGCGCCGCTCGACAAAAAGACTGCTGATGCAAATGGAAGAGTCTATCTCGTCGGAGCCGGCCCTGGAGATCCCGACCTGCTCACCGTCAAAGCGCTGCGTCTGATTCAATCGGCTGATGTCATCCTTCACGATGATCTTGTTCCGCAAGCGATTCTCGATCTCGCGCAGCGCGGCACTGAAATCGTCAACGTCGGCAAGCGTTGCGGCACCAAGTCCATCACGCAAGACGAGATCAACACCCTGATGGTTGGACATGCGCTTTCCCTTCGCAAGGTTGTCCGCCTCAAGAGCGGCGATCCGCTCATATTCAGCCGCGCTGCAGAAGAACTGTCCGCGCTCGCTGAAGCCGGCGTGCCCTTCGAGATCGTTCCCGGCATCAGCGCGGCCTTCGCAGGCGCAGCCGCCGTCGGATGCTCGCTAACTAGCCGCAACAGCGCGTCAAGTGTGATTTTTTCCACCCACCATCGCGCGCAATTGCAAACAGATGGCCAGCCATCGCGGACGCACTTACCCCGAATCGAAGATGCGACACGCGTGGTCTATATGCCGGGCCGCGATCTGCGCCCGCTGCAGCAGCAATGGCTCGACGAGGGCTTGCCTGCGAACTTCCCATGTGCTTTGGTCTCGCGTGCCGCGCAGCCCGATCAGCAGGTTCAAATGACGACGCTAGCCAACCTCAGCAATATCGCGCCCATGCTCGCGCCCAGTCTGCTCATCGCCGGATGGGCCGTCGGCGAGTCTTCGATGCGATTCGATAAGGTAGTTGAGTCCATTCTGGTTGCGAGCTAAAGTTGGCTTTTCCAAAAAGTGCGAAAATCCGGGCCTGAAGGCTCCATAAATCTGCACTTTTTTCAGAGGGCTAAAGCCCTCTGCTCCCTCCAAAACTCGACAAAGCCTTTTAGCCGCACCACTTGAAAGTAATCGCTGGTGACTAGGAAAAAGACGGCTGCTACAGACCACACAAAGTGCAACGCATCCGAGCCGAGCTGATCGCTGAAGGGAAGCGGAGCCGCCGAGAGCACCATCGCCAGCACAATCAACGCCAGCTTGACGATGCCCATCACAAGATTGATCTCTATTAGTTTTCCCGTGAAAGCCCGTCCCAGCCTGAGACTTGCCCGAAGCGAAGAGAGCGCCGAGCGCTCCTCCAGCAGCATCAGCACCGGCGCAATTGCAAACGGCCAACTCACCAGCGCCCACGCCGTGAAGAACCCGAGCGAGATGAAGATCACCCACATCGAGTAGCCCACCAGATCCGGTTCGCCAACGCCCGTGATGTGTATGTCCGCGACCCATGCGATAGAACGGAACCATCCCCAGCAGACGACGCCAAAAAGAGCCAGCCATGCAGACTGCAAGGCGATCATCCCCAAAGGCCGAAAGCGCAATCGCGGTTCCATGCGCCAAAGGACCAGTCCCCGGCCCAGTCCAGAAACAACTACCCAGGCCAGCCCAGCAACAGGCATAAGCCAGCGAAGGATCGCGAAGACATGAGGCTGGTAGAGCGCCCATGCATTGTTCAGCTGCACAGCCGCCACCCAGGGGTTTTGCGGGTCGAGCGAACCTAGTCCCGACTCAAGCGGCAGCGCCGCGAGAATTCGCTGCGCCTCAAGCCAGCAGATGACGAGAAATGGCACGCCGAACAGCCAGCGCCAGCCTATCTCAATCCCCGTGAGCAGGGGCCGCTCGAAGACCCAGCCCATCTGGCCGACGAGCGACTGAGTTCCGCGCAACGGCGCGGAGGCTTTCACTTCACCACCAAATTCACCAGCTTGCCCGGCACCACGATCACCTTGACCACTGTCTTGCCGGCAATGCGCGCTTGAACCTTCTCATCGGACAACGCAGCAGCCTCGATCGTCTTGGCATCGGCATCAACGGCGACACGCACCACGGTTACCAGTTTGCCGTTGATCTGCACGGGAATTTCAAGCTCGTCTTCTTTGGCCAGTTCAGGATCGCTCTTGGGCCAAGGTGCGCGAAGAATTCCATCCTTCTCGCCCAGCTCTTCCCATAGTTCCGCAGCAAGGTGCGGGGCAAACGGCGCCAGCAACAGCACCAGCGACCGGAATAGCTCCAGCATCGCCGGCGCAGGAACGTCACCTGCCGCCAATTGTGCATCGGCCGCTTGAATTTCGTTGACAAACTCCATGATCGCCGCCACGCAGGTGTTGAAATGCCACCGACCCTCAAAGTCCAGCGTGATCTTGGCGATTGTCTGATGAAGCTTGCGCAGCAGCTTCAGCGAAAGCCCTGTGGGCGTTTCTGTCTGCTGGCCGCGTCCAGCGCGGGCCACGGGCGCATACTTTGTGGTCAGCCTCCAGACACGGCCGAGGAAGCGGCTCACACCGGCGACGCCGTCTTCTTGCCAGTCCAGATCGCGGTCCGGCGGAGCAGCAAACAGAGAGTACATGCGCGCAGCGTCGGCGCCGTAGCGGCCTACCATCTCATCGGGCGAAACAACATTGCCCTTCGACTTGGACATCTTGGCGCCGTCTTTGATCACCATGCCCTGCGTGAATAGCCTTCGCGCAGGCTCGTCGTTCACGATCAGCCCAAGATCGCGCATCACCTTGGTCCAGAAGCGCGAATAGATCAAATGCAGAATCGCGTGCTCCACACCACCGATGTATTGGTCGATGGGGAACCAGTACTTCGCGATTGCCGAATCAAATGGCGCATTGGCGTTCTTCGCGTCGGTATAGCGGTAGAAGTACCAGCTCGAATCGACAAACGTATCCATCGTGTCGGTCTCGCGTTTCGCAGGTCCACCACACTTGGGACAGGTCACGTTCACAAACTCCGGCACGCGGCTCAACGGTGACCCGCCCTGCTGCGTGATCTCGATCTGCGCGGGCAGCACCACTGGCAACTGCTCGTCGGGCACCTGCACAAGCCCGTCCTTCTCGCAGTGAATCATCGGAATCGGTGTACCCCAGTAGCGCTGGCGGCTCACGCCCCAATCTTTGAGCCGGAAGATCACCTTGCCTTCGCCAAAAACATTGCGTGCGGCAACCTCTTGGAGTTTCTTCTCAGCCTCGTCGCAGCTCAGGCCGTCATACTCGCCTGAGTTCACAAGCACGCCTTCTTCAGAGCAGAAGGGAAGTGTCTGATCCACGCTTGGGTCTGTCGGCTTGATCACCTGCACGATTGGCAAGTTGTATTTGGTCGCAAATTCGAAGTCGCGCTCGTCGTGCGCAGGGACGCTCATGATTGCGCCCGTGCCATAGTCGGCCAGGATGTAGTTGGCAACCCAGATCGGGACGCGTTGGCCATTGTAGGGATTGATTGCAAAACGACCGGTTGCAACGCCGTGCTTCTCAATCGCGCCCAGATCGCCCGCCTCACGCGCCTTCTTCTGTTGCTCAAGCAGTTCGTCGACCTGCGCTTTCAACGCGGCATCGGCCGCCGTAAGCTCTGCCACCAAAGCATGTTGCGGTGCAAGCTGCACGCTAGTCGCACCGAAAATCGTATCAACGCGAGTTGTGAAGACGCGAATGCGCGTCTTTTCTATTCCCTGTTCCCTCTTCCCTGTTCCCTGGATTTCTTCAAGGAAGAAATCCACGTCCGTTCCTTCGCTGCGCCCGATCCAGTTGCGCTGCATTGTGCGCACTTTTTCAGGCCAGCCTTCGAGCTTGTCGAGTCCGTCGAGCAGTTCCTGCGCATAGGCGGTGATGCGGAAGAACCACTGCACCAGATCGCGCTGCTCCACCTGTGTGGTCTCATGCCGCCAGCAGCAACCGTCTACGACTTGCTCGTTGGCCAGCACCGTTGCGCACTCCGGGCACCAGTTCACCTTGCTCTTCTTGCGGTAGACCAGGTTTTTTTCGTACATGCGCAGGAAGAACCACTGGTTCCAGCGGTAGTACTCAGGCAGGCAGGTTGTGACCTCGGTCGCCCAGTCATAGCCTAGGCCCAGACGGTCCATCTGCCGCTTCATCGCGGCGATGTTCGCCTGTGTCCACTCGCGCGGAGGGGTATTGTTCTTGAGCGCAGCGTTCTCAGCCGGCAGGCCGAAGGCGTCCCAGCCCATCGGATGCAGCACGTTGTAGCCGCGCATCCACATATGCCGGGCCAGCGCATCGCCTATGGAGTAGTTGCGCACGTGGCCCATGTGCAACTGGCCGCTGGGGTAGGGCAACATCTCGAGCACGTAGTACTTGGGTTTGCCGCAGGAGACAGGCTCCGCCGCATACAAACTTGGGTCCGCAGCCCACCGCTGCTGCCATTTGGGTTCAATAGCCGCCGGGTCGTAACGCTGTTCGTTTTCTTCCGTCATAACTTTCTTAGTGTAAACGGGAAGGCACGTTAACTTCCGGGCAACAGCGAGCGAAGCCATTCCGGAACCGGTTCGTGCAACTCGATCTTCTGCCCGTCTTCCTTGATCGCCACAAGCCGGTAAGGCCGCTTCAGATCGCTGTTATCGTAGACGCGCACATGGGCAAGTTCGACAAGCGCTCGCTTTAGGTTGTTCATCACGCGCGGATAGCGCTCTGCGATCTTATCCACCGGGACATCGTGACCGCCCTGTGCGACGCGCATCGCCACGCGCCCATCGGAGATTTCCGGCGCAGAGATGCCAATGAAAATCAGCAGAGCCGTATATCCGGCTTTCGCGCATTCTTTCAGGAATGTGAGTTTGTCGCTCACTGGATCGGAAAAGACTGTCTCGAAGATAAAGCTTTCGCGCAATTGCACCAATTCCCGTCGAATAGCGTCAGCTATTTTTGCAGCTGCATAGGGGTCCATTCCCAGGGAAAGCGCCAGCACATCGGCGTTGACAAAACACAGCCCAGTACGCGCTAAATGGGAGTCGAAAAAGGTGCTTTTTCCTGCTCCATTTGGCCCAGCCAGGGCAACGACAATAGGACGCCGGTCGAGCGGTGGCGTCATGCGCACGTTTTCCGTTCCTTTGGTTGGTGCGCTGGCTTCGTTTTGATTTGGCCGGATACTGGCTTTGTCCGGAGTTTAGTCTGCCGAACAGGCGGACCGGCACTAACATCAACAGATGTAAACAATCGATTCACAAAGCGGCCCACCGTCTGTCTGCCATCCTTATCGATTCGAATCAGCAAGCCTGAATGATCGGGATGCTGTTTGAAGTGTGGATAAGGGCGATTTTCGAGGACATCCGCAACCCGCTTGCGCCCTGCCAGCGTATCAACGGAAGCCAGTGCTTCTGAGAGCGGCTGTACTGATGCATTTTGGAAAAGCGTCAGCACCTGCCGCCCATCCAACAGCAACTCCATCGATCGCCCAAGTTTGGCCCAGAATTCGACTTGCCTGGCAATCGAGCGCTCCTGCGCTTCTCCGGCAATCCGCGCATCCAGCACCAGCGCATCCGACAATTTGACCGGTTGACTCATACGAGTACGGTAGCATAATGCTACCCCAAAATTCAACGGAGTATTCGTGCTAGTTTACGAGACTCTTCAGCGCCCACACATTGCGCTCCTCGTCGCCAGGCTCGTCTACCGGGGTTTCGGCGATAAATGCGCAATGGGAGAAGTGCTCGTCGTTCAGCAGCCGCCGGAAGGGCTCAGTGCCGATGGTGCCCTTGCCGATCTGCTCATGGCGATCCAGCTTGGAGCCGCGCGCGGCCTTGGCGTCGTTGCAGTGCCAGACGCGCACCGACTCGAAGCCAATCGTCGCCGCAACCTGCCGCATAGTCTCCGCATAGCCATCGTCGGTAACGATGTCGTAGCCAGCGACGTGGGTGTGGCAGGTGTCAAGGCAAACGCCCACCGGAGCCGTAGCCCTGAGCCGCTCGACCAGTTCGGCGACTTGCTCAAAGCTGCCGCCCAGAGAGAATTCAGCGCCAGCCGTATTCTCAATGAGGATATGGAACGGAGTTGTCTGCCAGGCAAAGCCGTCGATAGCTCGGGAGATTGAGTCGGCTGCCAGTTTGAGGCCTTCGTCGCGGGTCAGACCCTTCCACGAGCCTGGATGCAGCACCAGATATTCGGCGCCCAGCGCCAGCGCGCGTTCGATTTCGCCGCGAAAAGCGACGACACTCTTCTCCCGCACCTCGTCCGACTGGCTGCAGACGTTGACCAGGTAACTTGTATGGATGACTAATGGCCCCACATCGAGTTTGGCGCGCAGATCTTTCATGCGGGCGGCCTGTTTGGGGTCTACCTTGGGCGCGCGCCACATGCGCGGACTCGATGAAAAGATCTGAAAGGTGTTGGCGCCAATCTCCCGCGCCATCTCGACGGCGTTCGATGCGCCGCCCGTTGTGCCGAGATGTACTCCGATCCGTTTTGTCATGCCAACAGTGTAATCCGGCCAGAGGCGTAACCGTCCCCCATTACCAACGGCCATTTGCTCGTAATCAAGCGTTTTTTTCGATTTGTGGTTAGAATTTGTTCATGGACGACCCATTTGTTTCCCTCACACGGGTTCTGACCGACGTTATCCTGCCCAATTTGCAGAGCGTACAGGTAAGTCAGGCGGAGCAAATTGCAGCCAACGACAGGCTGGAGAACGCCATCGAAGAATTGCGCCTGCATCTGGAGTCGCAGTTTGCCCACCTCTCGGCGCAGCTAACCGCATGCCGTGCGGAGTTGGCAGCCGCACAGGCGGCGTTCCAGGCGATGCAACAACAGCATGGCGTACTTGCGCCCAGCCGCACGCCGCTCGTTCACTGACTGCCAAGGCGTGCTGATCTAGATTGATGCAGCGTGGATTCCGTTTGCCGCGCGCAAGTCGCGCCGAGGGTTGCGATAGAGGTCCATATACGCATCGACCATTGTTTGCAGAGTGAATCGCGATTTGAATGCTTCTCTCGCGTTGCTTGAGAATTGCTCCCGTTCCGCATCGCTGGTCGCCATTCGCACGATCGCATCGGCCATTCCGCCAGGATCAGTAGCCGTCACAATGACTCCGGCCTTCGCCAGTTTTACAACCTCTGCCATTCCGCCGACGTCCGTCACGATTGCGGGCAGTCCCAGCGAGAATGCCTGGAGCAGCGACACAGGTAGCCCCTCTGATTTGGACGACATGACAAATGCGTCCGCCGCTGAAAAAAACGGCGCCACGTCGAGTTGCTGCCCCCAGAATGTCACCTGCGCGGCGATTCCCAACTCCGCGGTCAGGCTCTCCAGCATCTTGCGCTCACTGCCATCGCCCACCATCCAGAGCCGCAGATCCGGCATAGACGAAAGCGCCGTGCGAAAAGCATTCAGCAGCAGCGGATGGTTCTTGACTGGCGCAAGCCTGCCAACATAGACCAGCGTAAATCCGGTTTTCGGCGGCCACTGACTCTTCGAGGCTCGCTCAAGTGGCACCGCACCGTTGTACACGCGCACGATCTTATTCGCCGGTGCGCTGTGAATGCTCTTCAGGTTGTTTGTGGTTGCATCGCAGATCCCAGCAATCCAATCGCAGCAGGTGGCCGCACAGGCGTATTTCATCTCCGCAACCAGCCGGCGCGGCGGGGCCACCAGGCTATGCCGGGTCGAAACAATGCTGGGTACGCCTGCCATTCTGGCGGATATGCCCGCATAAACTGCCGGTGTCGGGTTATGAAGATGGACCACATCCGGGCGCGATTCTTTGAAAATGCGGAAGAAAGTCCGCAGAGAGTCTGATAAGTGCCGGCCCACGTTTGCTTGGACCGCGAAACCCTCTGCCTGCATCTGTTCGCCAAGTGGACCAAGAGCCAAGACAGCGTAAACGCGCGGGTCGTGTCCCTGTTCGCGCTGTAGCCGGCACATCTGCGAGACGAGCGTCTCTGCCCCGCCAACCTCCATGCTGTCGACGACGTGCGCTATTTTCATCCCTATCCTCTAAGTCACTGACGGTGCAAAACCGGCTCATTTTTGCTTCTGAAATCGATCGCGATCACCAGATCGAAGACCTCAGCTCAACGCACCAAGTTCAAAATTCGAAGCATGACATACACCACCAGCACCAAAAACACAGCCAAGCCACCGGCATAAGGCAATATGCGCGCCAGCCGCATGCGGGGAGCGATCATCCCTCGCTGCAGAGCCATCTCATAAACCACTTCAACCATGCCGCCCAACAGAAAAAAAGTCAAAACAAACGCCCGTGACAGAAAAAATCCGGCAACCAAAAATCCCGTCAGCGACAAGAGCAACAATCGCCCCAGCCGGTTGATCTCCGCCTTATCGACAGTCTCAACCTTCTTAGCTGCCAGATGAAGAGGCCCTTCTTCGGGTATCGGTTGGTCTGATTCACTCACCTTTTCTGGTGAAGCAACTACCAGAGCGTCCCTTATGGTCGGGAACAGAAACAGACACCAGAAAAACAACCCAAACATTCCCAGCTCTGCTGCGCAGACCATGGCCGAGTTGTGCGCAGTATGACCTAGATAGTCCGGCAAATTTCCGGCTCCGACTCCGAACAGCGGATGAGACTTGAGCAGTTGCAGGCTCTGGCTCCAAAGTTCGGTGCGGTCTTCTCCCGCGCTGGCCGAGATGTCTCGTCCACCTGTGAAGTGCAAGGCCATCGCCCCAACAAAGACTCCGCCCGCCAGCAGCAGCGCCGGCAACGTCCCAATGCGACGGCGGATTGCAACAATCGCAATCGCTATCAAGGCCAACAGGGCGCCGCGTGAGTGAGTGAGAAACGTCCCGTACAGCAGCGCGCAGACCGGTAAAATCACAATCACAAAGTTCCGCAAAGCTCTCTTAGGCCGCCAAAAGATAAACACCAGCGGTACCACGCAGATAATTAACTGGCCAAAGTCATTCGGGTCGTTGATCTCTCCAAGGCCTCTCAGGCGATAGAACATCTCTCCCTCACCATTAGACATCGGAAAAAGATAGGGGTGTTCAACGCTCCATCTTTGCACAATGTCTGGTAGATGATTTGCGCTTTCCGGAATCCCATGGAGCAAATCGATGCTACCGTTGACAATCACAAACAGACAGACGAAAACCAGCATCACAACTACAGCTTGCAGTTTCTTCCTCGAGTTGCAATGGAGACACAGCAGGAAATATGCAAAGGCGTTCGGAATGAATGCAAGAAGCGATCGCACCGCACCGCCGAGCCAATGCAATTCAATAAGAACTGATAAAAAGGTCGCAAACGCCAACCCGATCAAAGCCAGCGACTGAGACGTCTTCAGAATGAATGAACGCAAGAGCGCGGGCAGCGAGATCAAACAAACCAAGACTGCCAGAATTAGCTCGATACGAGCCCCAGCGAACGGCCCGAAGAGGACAGCAGGCGTAAGATAGGACGTAACGAAATAGAGAACGCTTAGAACAAAGCCCATTGCGAGAGAAGCGAGCGAGAGTGATTGTCCTTAACAGGGTAACCCAGGCAGCCGTATCAGAGCCACTGTTATGCATTGACCCGGGTGGCGAGCAACCGGCAAAGATCGCTGCATTTGCTCCTTTTCGTGCCTGATGCTCTGCAAGAGCATCTTAAACATTCTTTGACATACAAAAGAAGGGTGCCCGATACTCTCAGAGGGCTACTCTTGCGGTAGCTGATCCGCCGCAGACGACTGGAACGCACACAGGTAACTCCCTTTATGAAGCTCCCTCGACACGCGGAAATCTGGCTTGCGCCGTATCTGAGGGACCGCCTGCGGAAGAGCCTGCGGCCGGTGAACCCGAAGCGGGCCTGGGTCGTAATTACCGATCATTACGAACCGCTGGGCATGGGCGTATCCGTTGATATTGCGCTTGGCCGGGTGGCGCGATGGCGAGACAGATGGCCGCGCATTGCCGGTGACGCTCCCCGCGACGCGGCGGGCCAGAGCCCGCAATACAGTTTCTTTTACCCACAAGAAGACTACCGTCGAGATCTGCTCGACGGCATCACGGAGATGGTGCGTCTTGGCATCGCCGATGTCGAAGTGCATCTGCATCACGACAACGAACAGCGCGATTCCTTCATCCGAAAAATTACTGAATACTGCCAGCGCCTGACGAGCGACCACGGCCTGCTTCGCCAGCAGGAAGGCCACACTGTTTTCGGCTTCATTCATGGCAACTGGGCGCTGGACAATTCTCGCCCGGACGGCAAGTGGTGCGGCCTTAGCGGCGAAATTGCTCTGCTGCGCGATCTCGGATGCTACGCCGATTTCACTATGCCATCGATTCCCTCGGCCACCCAGGCGCGCATCGTCAACCAAGTCTACTGGTGCACGAATAATCCTGGTGGCCGTCCGAGGTCTTTCGATCATGGAACCGAAGCCACCGTGGGCGGAGGTACGCGCGGTGACCTGCTGATGATTACCGGTCCAGTTGGTTTGCGCTTCGGTAGCCGGCTCTTGCCGCGCCTGGAAACTGGAGAGATTGCCGGATACGACATGCCTACACCCTCGCGGGTACGCCAATGGTTCGATCTGGCGCCTACCCTTGGCGAAGATCTTTTTCTGAAGCTCTACACGCATGGCGCAGTGGAGAGAAATCTCGACCCGCTACTCAACGGAGGCCTTGGCAATCTCTTCGGATGGCTCGCGGAAGAAGCCGCTAGAAGAGATATTGAGATTCATTGGGCCACGGCGTGGCAAATGTATCAGGCTGCCGACGCGGTGCTGCACGGCAGAAATTCTGTCTCACGTGAGTCAATTCTTCAAGAGGAGGCGAGCCGATGAAGCTCCTGAAGGTCTTGCTGGTCACCTACTCGTTCCCGCCTGCGGGAGGTGTTGGTGTGCTGCGCGCTGCAAGCCTTGCGCGCTACCTCCCTGCTGAAGGAATCCGTCTGGATGTGCTGACCGCGCGTAACGCATCTGCAGTGGGTGCTGACATCACCCTCCTCAAGGAGATTCCAGGCGAGGTTAGAGTTCATCGTACCGTAACACTCGACTTGCCTTTTGGGATTAAGAAGTGGATCAAGAAGCTCATCTCTGGACGTAACCCCTCAAAGGACAAAGCTGCCCCAGCCGGCCCAGATGTCAGGCCGAACCTCGTTAAAAGAGTCCTGCAGGATCTTCTGCTGCCCGATCCGCAGGTGATGTGGCTTCCAGTGCTAACTCGCACCGCACGCCGCATCGTTAGGCGGAGAGACATCGGCCTGGTTCTCATCACAGTGCCCCCCTTCTCCAGCACACTGTTGGTTGAGAAACTTCGCAAAGAATTTCCTCTTCTGCCTATCGTGGTCGATTTCCGCGACGAGTGGCTCTCGACTGCCATTGACCTTGTCGGCTTCAGCCGCAGCGAGCGCGCCAGAGTGGTTGCCTGCAATGCCGAAGAGAGAGCCGTGGCAAATTCAACCGTTGTCGTTGCGGTGACCGAGGCCGCGCGCCGCGAGATTCAATCCCGTTATCCGCAGGAGCCCGGCAACAAGTTCCAGATGATTTCTAACGGATTTGATGCCACGAGACTAAGCAGTTCTGTGTCTTCGGCCGCGCACCGGCCCGATGGAAGGATCGTCATCACCCACATCGGCACGGTCTATGCTTCAACTGAACCTTCCAGCCTCGTCAAAGCCATCCAGTCGCTTAAGCCGGAGGTGAAGTCCCGCTTTGTGCTTCGCTTCATCGGCCACATCGAAGAGCCTCGATTCCGCGAGGCGCTTTTACAATTGGGCGATATGGTGGAGTTGAAGGGTTATCTGCCTCAGCGAGAAGCCCTGGCTGCGATGGATGAGACCGATTATGTACTGATGATCAACCACGACCCGCTCAATGTCGGTGCCAAATTCTACGACTACGTAGGCGGCCGAAAGCCCATCCTCGGCGCCATCTCTGAGGAAGGAGAGACACGGCGTCTTTTTGAAGAGCTGCATGCCGGCTGGTGGGCAAGCCATCACGATGTAGAAGGCATTCGCCAGCTCTTTGTCGATGCTGCGGCTCGCGGCGGATCGCCCATCGCTGGTTTTCAACCCGATCTTGAGAAGATCGCGCAGTACGAGCGGAAGGTGCTAGCCCAGCGTTACGCCGAGCTTTTGCATGACATCGCCGAGAAACACTCTGGGGACAGCTCGCCTGCGCCGGTTGCGCAGCCCGCGAGAATGCGAGAATAGCCGTGCTCAGAATTGCGGTCGTGACCGCGCATTTCCCCAGCTCGGCGAAGTCCACGATCGGTCGCCCCGCCTATGAGACGCTCCGTCTTCTCTCTGAAAGATGCGCAGTGCGGGTCTTTTATCCACATGCCGTCTCCCCGTCCTTTCTAAAGTCGCGATGTCACAGTCATGAGGCGCTCGATGCTACTTATAGCCTGCCGGGTGTCGAGGCGGGCTACTATGACTTCCCCGTGGTTCCCTTGGTCTCCCGGCCCTTCAACGGATGGATGGCTGCTCGAGTCCTTTTGCCTCACGTTCGTGCATTCTTACCGGATCTCATCTTCAGCTACGTTCTCTATCCAGATGGTTATGCGGCTCTGAAAATCGGCAGAGCGCTCGCGGTTCCAGTCGTCGCCATGGGTGTTGGATCCGACGTTCACAACATTCGCGACAGGTTTACGGCGATGCATACGCGCACCCTTCTGCGCGAGGCCGATTTTCTGCTTGCGATTAGCAACGATTTGCGCAAAAGAATGGTAGCGATGGGCGCACCCGCTGAGAAGACGCGCGCAGTCCTGAGCGGCTGTGACCTCTCCGTCTTCCAAGTGAGAGACCGCCTTGCAGCGAGGCAGAGGCTGGGCATCGACCCGTCGGCTGAGGCCGTGGTTTACATCGGACGCCTGGACGTGAGGAAGGGACTTCGCGAACTAGTGGAAGCAACGGCGACGCTTCGTCTGGAACGCACAAACCTGCATGTCTATCTAGTTGGGGACGGGCCTGATAGGCCTTCAATTGAGAGCGCCATTCAGGCTCACAATGCTTCCGGTTACATCCACCTGCTGCCCAGTTGCACCTTCGACGATGTTGCCGTATGGATGGCTGCGGCGGATCTGGTTACTCTGCCGAGTTACATGGAGGGCTGTCCTAACGTGGTGCTTGAGGCGCTGGCTAGCGGCAGGCCTGTCGTGGCAACCAACGTAGGCGGCATTCCGGAGATTCTAGACGATACATGCGGAGGGCTCGTGCCCCCTCGCGACTCTGGTGCGCTTGCCTTGGCTCTAGCATCGGTACTCGATAAAACCTGGGACGCGAAGGCAATCTCCGCACATGGAAGCCGAAGCTGGGAGGCGGTCTCGGCAGAGGTGCTCGAGATCTTCCAATCGCTTGACTCGAAGCATTCAGAAGCCCGCGCATAAGACGTTCGATCATGCATTGTGCGCGATTCGATGAGTGTTTATGATCGAATGAAAACCGTGTCAGAACGGCGAGATCCAGCTTGATTGCCGCGACTTGTGTTTTGTTGGGAAGGGAACGACGATGGGTCTGAAGATCGCGATCGTTGGCTGCGGCAAGATCGCCGATGCGCATGTTGAGGAAGTCCGCAAGATTCCCTCCGTTCATCTCTGCGCAGTCTGCGATACAGAACCGATCATCGCCGAGCAGTTGGCCGTTCGTTACGCCATTCCGCGATGGTACTGCGATGTGGCGGCCATGTTAGATGCGGAAAAGCCTGATGTCCTGCACATCACCACGCCACCGCAATCCCACCTTTCGCTTACCCGGCAAGCTGTCGCCGCGGGATGCCATGTGTTCCTGGAAAAGCCCCTCGCTCTTCATCATTGCGACGCTGAGGCTATCGTCGCGTCGGTGACCGCGGCCGGGCGGAAACTATCAGTGAATTACTGGCCGAGGTTCGAGGCTCCGGCACTGGAGTTACACCGGCTATATGATTCAGGCGTGCTTGGTGCTCCGGTTCATCTTGAAAGTCACATAGGTTATGACTTCGGAGGTGAGTTCGGGTTGGCGTTGAGGCGCGACCCCGAGCATTGGGTGCATCGTCTTCCGGGGAAGCTATTTCAAAACATGCTGGATCATGTATTGAATAAGATCACTCCTTTCATCGACGACGACCATCCCTTGATCGACGCCATCGCATGGTGTGGAGAGGCCGGCGCAGACGAGACTGGCCGCGGTGAGCTTCTTGATGAGTTGCGCGTGACCATTCGGGGCGCTCAGACAAGCGCCTATGCGACATTCAGTGCTCATGCTCGCCCGGTGGGGCAAACTCTGCGCTTTTACGGCACCAAGAACACCGCTCACGTAGACTATGCAGCGCGCACAGTCGTCCTGGAGAGAAAACAGACCTTTCCGTCGGCACTGGGCCGTTTGGCCCCAGCGTTCTTAGTCGCAAAGGACTACCTTCGGCAAGGACTGAATAACGTAAACAGCTTCAGGCACGCGCGTTTTCATTTCTTCGAAGGCATGCACCGATTGCTTGACGAGTTCTATCTCAGCATTGAGAGGGATTCTCCGCCGCCCATCCCCTATGAGGAGATCCTGCGTGTTTCAGCGATGATGGAGAGAATCTTTGAACAGGTTTATCCGGGGGCACGAGCGTGAAGGTACTGGTAACGGGCGCGGGTGGCTTCCTCGGAACGCATGTTGTAGAGCGTCTGCTCGCTCACGGATATACAGAGATTCGTTGCTTTCTCCGCGACCGCGGCAAGGCTGAACGCCTTCTGGCACTCAAGGAGCAGCATCCCGGCGCGCAACTCGAGTTATGTTATGGAAACCTGCGGTCGAAGTCTGACTGCGCCAGGGCCGTGGCGGATGCTTCGCTGGTCTTGCATCTCGCCGCGGGGTTAAAGGGTGCTCCGGCAGAGCTT
The DNA here is from genome assembly GCA_964452615.1 of uncultured Occallatibacter sp. GTDB lineage: Bacteria > Acidobacteriota > Terriglobia > Terriglobales > Acidobacteriaceae > Telmatobacter. Next base: position 7,897 of record CAYVMS010000016.1, on the reverse strand, counting down.
TTTACCGACTCGGTGGTTGTCTCCCGCAACCTGCTTGAGGCTCTGGAGGCGCGCACTGACATGCTCATAAGCGACACCCGCGTCGTGCTCACAAGCTCCTTCGGCGTCTACGGGGTCGTTCCATTGGGGCGGCGCGCGCGCATCGACGAGAGCACTCCCTTGGAGGATCATCCTGAGCGGCGAGACACTTACTCCCACTCCAAACTGAGGCAGGAACAACTGTTCTGGGAGTACCAGAAGAAGGATGGCTTTGAGCTTGTTGTCCTCCGTCCTGGCGTGATCTACGGCCCCGGGGGCGGAGCCTTTTCCAACCGCGTCGGCTTACAGATCGGGCCGGTATTCTTCCACCTCGGCGGGAACAATCTGCTGCCCCTGTCGTTTGTCGTCAACTGTGCGGAGGCTATCGTGGTGGCAGCCAGTCATCCCGACTCTGCTGGGCAGGTCTTCAACGTGCACGATGACAGCCTGCCGAGCGCATCCAGCTATCTTCGCGCATACAAGAAGCAGGTCAAACCAATTCATTCGATCCGTCTGCCATATTTTGTGACCAGAATGCTGGCCAGGTCACTGGAGGCATATTATCGCCATTCCCAAGGCCAGTTGCCTGCAATCATCACCCGCTACAAGGCTGCCGCGGCCTGGGGCGGGAATCGGTTCAACAACACAAAGTTGCACGCGTTGGGCTGGCATCAACTGGTGGCAACGCAAGATGCGATGGCGCAGACCTTCGAGTACTTGCGACGGCAGAAGGCCAAACAGTAGCGCAGCGTCTTCACTTCGACGCCGCAGCCTCGGCCGGGCTAGACCCCAAAGCCGCTTTCCTAGCCTTGTGCGTCGTATTCGAAAACCCGCCGGCTTGCGAATCCTGCAACTTATAGAGAAGCGATCTGTAACTGATATTGAGCCATTTGGCGGTCTTCCGGCGACTCCAGCCATTCGCTTCCAGCACTTTCAGGATGATCTGCCGCTCCAGATTCTGCGTGGCGGCTTTGGTGATCTCCTTCAGCGAGATGGGATTAGCCAGATCTATCTCGGTATCCAGCAAGGCCGGGCTGGCCGGAATAGGATCAGACAAATCTGCCACCAAAGCCTCTTCGCTGCCAATCAGAATATAGCTGCGAATCATGTTTTCAAGTTGCCGTATGTTTCCGGGCCAGTGGTAGTGCTGCATCAAGCGCATCATCTCGCGCGAAAGCGGACTCGGGCTGCGTCGAAATGTCTTCGCGTGCTTGTCCAGAAAGTAGTCGACCAGTGTTGGCAGATCCTCGGCCCTTTGACGCAGCGGCGGCAATTCGATCGTCACGGCGTTGATGCGGAAAAAGAAATCAAGACGAAAGAGTCCATCCGCGGCCTGCTGACGCAGATTTGCGCTCGCTGCACTCACAAGCCGTGTATTGACCGTTCTCGACTCCTGGCCTCCGACCCGCATGAAGCTGCCATCCTGAAGCATCTGCAGCAGCTTGGCTTGCACTGACAGGTCCAGATCGCCAACCTCATCGAGGAACAGGGTTCCCAAGTGGGCCATCTCCACGCGGCCGCGCTTGGTCGCATAGGCTCCGGTGAATGCTCCCTTTTCATAGCCGAAGAGTTCTGTCTCGATCAAAGAGTGCGGAATCGCGGGGCAGGCCACCTTTACCCACGCCCTCTTCGAGCGATTCGAGAGCGCATGCAGCAATTTGGCAAAGATCTCCTTGCCCGTTCCGCTATCGCCTTGCAAAAGCACCGGGACGTTCGTCTCAGCCACGCGCTCCAGTTTTTCTCGAGCAACTGCCATCTGCGAAGTTTGGCCGAAGATTACCTCAGTTGGAGGAAGGTCGAGGAGATCGGCTGATTCAGTGGTACGGGCGGTCAGGGGCATGGTCTGTCCGAGTTCATAGGTAGGCTTTTCATTATTGCTAGCAACTTGCAGTCCAATCAAAAACACCAACCGTAACCTACAGATAAGCACGCACGTAATATTAGCGCAAAGTAAAGGTAACTAATGGCTTAACTTTGGCCATTGTAAGGCGGTGCTTGCTTTGACATGTGTAAATGTTTGCACATAAAGGCAAATTAATTTCCACTTTCAGTGGTAAGATGGTGATCAACTGGCAGAGAAAAACATCTACCAAAGAGGCTCCGCTGAACTCTCTGCGTGGAAGAACCTTGGGCTGGCAGTGTCTGGTCTGAGCTACGCTGCGTATCTCGGATGGAACTCTTCAGACGTTTTTCTCCTGTCCGTCGAATGAGGAATGAGATTTTCCCAGCGGCGGTTTGACAGCAATGGGAAAACCAGATGTGGGCAGTTTGGCTGGAGCACCAATGAAGACCAACAGTAAGCACAATTCTCACATCGCGGTTCTCGATCCAGATCCTGCAATCCTGAAATACCTGCACCGCATTCTTGCGGATCGCTTCAGCGTGAGCACGTTTACCGAGGCCGCAGAACTGGTCAGGAGCCTGAGAGAATCGCCTGCGACTGACCTGCTTTTGATGGACTGGCATATTGCCGAGAATGGAGTCGAGGAGAACTCGCTCGGCCTGCTCACAGAGCTTCGCGCTTCTCATCCAGCGCTTCCGATCGTCTTGCTTGCATGTACGGCCGAAATAAAGGATGTCGTGGCGGCCACACGCATGGGCGCCACCGATGTGGTCCTCAAGCCCTTTCGAAAAACTGACATCGATCAGGCTGTGCAGGAGTGCCTCAAGCAGACTGACAGGCAATCGGTTGACGAGGATGAGGCCAAAGAGATTCCCCTGGATGAGAACACTTCGTTCGTTATAGCCAGCAAGCGCATGAGGGAGCTCGAATCCCAATGCCGGCTTGTTGCGCGTGCCGATATTCCGGTCCTCATCCTGGGCGAGAGCGGCACCGGCAAGGAAGTCGCAACGTTGTTTATCCACAAGATGTCGGCCCGCAGCCAGCGCAGCTTTATGAAGGTCAACTGCGCGGCCATGCCGGCCGATCTGCTGGAGAGCGAACTCTTCGGCTATGAGCCGGGAGCGTTTACCGGGGCAGTCAAGGCCAAGCCGGGCAAATTCGAGATCTGCAACAACGGCACGATCTTCCTTGATGAGATCGGTGAAATGCCGGCCGCATTGCAGGCCAAGCTGCTGCAGGTTCTTCAAGATGGCAGCTTTTCACGCCTGGGGAGCCGGTCCAGCGTGAAAGTCGATGTGCGCGTAATCGCCGCAACCAACATCGACATCAAGGAGGCCATTGCGCGAAAGTCCTTTCGCGAGGATCTCTACTACCGTCTCAATGGCTTCACCCTGAAGATGCCTCCTTTGCGCGAGCGACCTGAGGAGATTCCGATCCTGGCCAGCCACTTCATGCGCAAGGTGGCCGCAAAGTACGAGCGCGATCCCTTGCCATTTTCGCTTGCACTCATGCAGGCGCTCACCAGTCATGCCTGGCCTGGCAATCTTCGTGAGCTCGAGAATGTAGTTAAGCGCTATCTCATCCTGGCCGACGAGCAGACAATCATTGATGAGTTGATTCCTCGGCAAACAACAGAATATGCGGCATTCGGCGGGGAAGACGCGGAAGGCAACGGAAGCTTGAAGCATCTCGTTCGGAACCTGAAAGGCGGCGCCGAGTCCGCCGCCATTGCAAGAACGCTGGAGGGAACTGGATGGAACCGCAAGGCAGCCGCAAGCGAATTGCAGATCAGCTACAAGGCACTGCTCTACAAGATCAAACAGTACAATCTTGTTCCTCCACAGAAACAGCCCATCCAGAGCGCGAGATACTAGAGATGATTCCAGCCGCTGGCGGTCATAGTTCGCTCAGATCGGAAAAGGTTGTAATCCAGTTGGGATCCAGGACGATGAGGGGATACCTCGACACCCCAGCCTGGAGCACAGTCGAGGAGCTGTTGAGCCATGCCCCCCACAGCTCTCCTGAGAGCTTCCGGCTTCGCCATCTCGAATCGGATATCGTCGAGGAAGTATTCGCCAAGGATATCAAAGCAGTTTTCTATGTGAACAGCTTTGATGGAGACTCAGATCATCAGGAGATCAGTTTCCATTCCCGCGCGCCCCTGGTCCATGGGATCTGGGTGCGCTTGAAGTTTCTCGATGGAGAAGTCATGGAAGGGATCATATACAACTCTATCCGCTACCTGGTTGATCCAGGCTTCTTCCTGATGCCCACCGATCCTGACAGCAACAACCGGCTCGTATACGTGCAGAAGAACTGGCTCGCCGACTATCGCGTCCTGGGCATGCGCAAACTCTAGGGAAGTTTTAATCTCCGGGTACTGCGATCTTCCTTTTGCTCTACGCGCTGAGCGTATCCTCTCGCTCGATGGAATACTCAAGAATCCTGGCAGCTATTCCGGTCAACCGCGTTGAGTCCCGGTCTGCGCGGATCGCACGACCCCGGCATCGAACCAAACAACTGGTTGAGAGAGTAACCTCAGGAGGCAATTCGATCAGGAATTCAAAATCGCCGGTGATCGTCGCCTTGTCGGCCAAGTCCATGAAGAAATACACTCCCATGTTGTTCAAGTTCTGGGTAAACCCTGGAATCTCGGTTTTTCCCATAAAAACTGTAAGGGGCGCATTAATTCCATAGCGCTGCCTTTCCCGCCGGTCGTTGGTTGATTGCAGTGCGTCCATTATCAGTTCCCTTCCCAGCAAAGTGACAAAATGAACTGCGCACAAGGCAAAATTGAACTCTCAGAAAAACAAAAAAAACAAGTTGGCTCTGCTAGTTGTCTCGCGTTTTGCATGGCGAGGAGACTCAATCCCAGCGGCACGATCTCACAAAGGGATCATCAACGCTGTTACCATTGCGCTGATTACGTACTTTGTGAATGCAATTGCAATGCCGAATGAATTGCACATAAATGTTGAGCTTGCAGCATTACCCCGGTGAGACTATGCAACTTATTGCACAGTCAATGGGAACATTATCGACCCTTTTGGCCTTGAGTGGCGTTGACGCGGCGCAAAGGCCTGAAATGAATAAGCCCTATGCCTGGGTTGCCGTCGCCTAGTTGCCGTCTCTGGCCGGACGGCTGACGGGCAACGCCTGAAATGCACTACGATGGCATCATGACCACGCTGTTGGAGATTCGAGACCTGCAGATTCGCTTTGGTGCGAGTGAAGCAGTTCGCGGCGTGAGCTTGCGGCTCGATGACGGCGAGGTCTTGGGACTGGTGGGTGAGTCTGGTTCCGGCAAAAGCGCCTCAGCTCTGGCGGTCATGGGACTGCTGGGGCCCTCGGCACAGGTTGCGGGCCAGATCCTGTGGCGGCAACGCGAAGCAACTGACGCCGCATTGAGCGCTCCAACGATCGACCTGCTGCAGCAGCCTGCTGGAGCTTTGCGGCGATTGCGGGGCTGCGAGATTGCCATGATCTTCCAGGAGCCGATGACGGCGCTTAATCCGGTCATGCAAATTGGCCGCCAGGTGGCTGAAAGTGCAGAGGCGCATTTCCCCTCATGGACTGGCAAAGAGTCAAAAAGGAAGGCCATAGCAGCGCTTGAGGCGGTCTCGATTCCCGAGGCGGCGCGGCGCTACGCAGACTACCCACACCAGTTTTCAGGCGGGCAGCGGCAAAGAATCCTGATTGCCATTGCGTTGATCAACCGGCCTCGGCTGCTGATTGCAGACGAACCCACAACCGCGCTGGATGTCACCGTGCAGGCTCAGGTGCTTGAGCTGCTTCGCGAGTTGCAGCAGAAGCATGGGCTGGCCATGCTATTCATTTCGCATGATTTAGCTGTGGTGGGCCAGGTGGCTAGCCGGGTTGCGGTGATGCGCGCCGGCCAGATCGTTGAGGAAGGGCCCTCGGAGCGCATCTTGACTGCGCCAGAGCACGCTTATACGCGCAGCTTGCTGGCGGCCGTACCGACACTGCGTACGGACCGAAAGCTACCACTGGCCAGGGTGTCGGCTTTGGAAACCGCTTAGGAGATCGTCCGGAAGAACCAGTAAAGCGTGCCCGAGAGCAGGGCTGCGGCCGGCAGTGTAAAGACCCACCCCGCAGCGATGTTGCGCACGGTGGCCAGGCGCAGTCCGCTGCCATTCGCGCTCATAGTTCCTGCAACGCCAGAGCTGAGAATATGGGTCGTCGAGACCGGCAAGCCAAATCGGTCGGCGGCAAAGATCGTAGCCATAGCCACTAGGCCGGCGCTGGCGCCCTGCGCATAGTTCAGATCTTCCTTGCCGATCTTCTCGCCCACGGTGATCACGACGCGCTTCCATCCGACCATGGTGCCAAGGCCAAGAGCAAGCGCTACGGCAACTTTGACCCAGTCGGGTATGAACCGGGTGGCCTTGTCTACCTTGCTCTTATAGTTAGAGAGGGCGGCGTTCTCCGCAGGCGTAAAGGCCGGATTGTTGTTTTTTTGCATCAGGCGGATCGCTTCGCTGGCCACGTACATATCATTGCGAACATTGGCCTGATCCTGCGCCGGAACCGACTTGAAGACTTTGTAGAGAGCGACTTCGTGGTTCACATCCTCGACCAGTTCCCGCAACGCGAGGATTGTGTCCGGCTGAAGCTGTTTGGTGCGGATGTAGTCGGTAACTTCCGCGCGTGCATCCTCGCCCAAAATGCCACTTTTGTCCACATGCCGGTCCAGGATGTGCCCGGCCTGCTCTGAGGCAGCGATGAACTGCTGAATATCGTTGGTGGTGACTGCGTGGTTCAGAGCGTATGCAGTGGGGACGGTGCCAATAAGGATCAGCATGATCAACCCCATGCCCTTTTGTCCGTCATTGGAGCCGTGGAAGAAGCTGACTCCGGTGCAGGTAAGCACCATCAGTGCCCGGATGGGCCACGGTGGCGGCTGATTGTCCTTCGGCGCTTCATAAAGAGATGGGTACTTGATCAATTGCTTCGAGAGATACAGCAGCAATCCGGCACAAACAAACCCGATGAACGGCGAGATCAGCAGCGCTTTGAGAACCTTGGTAGCCTGCTCCCAGTCCACGCCAGAGGTTCCTGTGCGGGCGTGCATCAGTTGGTTGGCGATGCCCACGCCGATGATGGAGCCGACCATGGTGTGCGAACTGGAAGCCGGCAGACCGAACCACCATGTGCTCAAATTCCAGACAATGGCGGCGATCAGGAGGGCGAAGACCATGGCAAAGCCGGCACCCGAGCTGACTTGCAAGATCAACTCGACCGGCAGCAGCGTAATGACGGCGAAAGCTACCGTGCCGGAGGAGAAGAGCACCCCGGTCAGATTACAAATACCAGACCAAACCACGGCGATATTGGGTTCGAGTGAGTGGGTGTAGATGACTGTCGCGACAGCGTTCGCCGTGTCATGGAAGCCGTTAACAAACTCAAAGCCCAGCGCTATCAGAAGTGCAAGAGCCAAAAGTAGATAGGGCCAGATGCTGGTGATCGTGACCGCGTCGAGATCGCTGGCCACATGAAAGGCGATATAGCAAAGGCCGCCGCCCAGAGCCAGCAAAAATGCCGCAACACCCGCGCGGCTGGGCGCCTTCGTCAGTTTGCGGTCAAGCAGGGATACGCCCGAAGGCATAGCATTCACCGTGGTAGCCAAGTCGGCCATCAGATGTCACCAATGCGGCCGGAGAAATTCCGGACACGCCTGGGCCTCCTGAGTCGAGACTCCACAACAACATCCAATAGCAAATAGAAAGGGGATCGCTTGTGGCGGGAGAGAGAAGAGCCGGATAAATTGGCGTCCATAAAACCCCAACAACCGCATTATCGCGCAGTTGTTTGCGTTGTCAGATCGAGGAATTAACCTGACTGAAACAATTCTACACCGGCAGGGGGGGAGCTTGGGAAGGGGGAAATGGGACGGCGGTGGAAATCGCTCCCGACACGGAACCACCAGATCAGAAATCCGCCAGCCGCTGCAAGGTGTCGCTATTCCTTTCGATTACGCTCATCGCGGCCTCCAGCTGCTTCGCAAGCTCTGGATCA
>CAYVMS010000015.1:0-28166 GCA_964452615.1 uncultured Occallatibacter sp. | reverse complement strand
TCCCGCTGGAAGCCAAACCCAATTTCGTCGTATCCTATCTTTCAGGGCATCTTGCTATGAAGACCTTTACTCTCGACGAAGCGCAATCGCTGCTCCCGGTGCTGGAGTCGCTGCTCAAGCGCGCCATCGAAGGCAAGCGCGAGGCCGAGCGGGTCGAGCAGAGCCTCTCCGACGTAGCCCGCCGCATCTACGTCTCCGGCGGAATGAGAGTGGACGTGGCAGCTATCGCCAAGCAACGCGCCGAACTGGAAACACTGGTGCAGCAAGCCCGCGAGAGCGTCGCCGAGATCGACTCCATTGGCGTGCAGGTCAAGGACCTCGAAACCGGCCTGCTGGATTTTCCCTGCCGCATCGATGACGAAGTTGTCCTGCTCTGCTGGCGCATGGGCGAGCCGGTCATCGAGCACTGGCATACCGTCGACACCGGCTTCAAAGACCGCCAGCCCGTCGATGAACGATTCCGCCGCCGCTCTGCCTCGGGTGGCTGGCCAAACTGAACGCTACGCGGAGAATCCTTTCGCCGCGCTCAATCATCTCTTAGGCAGCAAACTTTGTGCGCAAACAGAGTGAGTAGCCTCTGTGGATCTCCCACGGCTTCATTATTCATCGGAACGGCCTCGGCTCCTCTGTCCGCACTCACCGATTACCTAGTAACCCGCCAGGAGTGTGCATGCTGACCGTTGGAGAAAAGTTCCCTGCCTTCGAATTGACCGCCGTTGTCGACCTCGACCTGAAAAAAGCCTTTCAAACCATTACCGATCAGACCTTTGACGGCAAGTGGAAGGTCTATTTCTTTTGGCCTAAGGACTTCACGTTTGTCTGCCCCACTGAGATTGCCGCCTTTGGCGCACTTAATGCCGACTTCGCAGAACGCGACGCGCAGGTCCTCGGCGCCAGCATCGACTCGGAGTTCGTTCATTGGGCCTGGCGCAATGAACAGCCCTCGCTCCGAAATCTGCCCTTCCCCATGCTCTCCGACATCAAACGCGATCTCTCCGAGCAGTTGGGTATCCTCGACCCCAAGGCCGGCGTAAGCCAGCGCGCCACATTCATCGTGGACCCGGAGGACACCATCCGCTTCGTCTACGTGACTGATCTCTCCATCGGTCGCGACCCGCACGAAGTTCTGCGCGTCCTCGACGCCCTCCAGAACGGCGGACTAACTCCCTGCGGCTGGCAGAAGGGCGAAGCCACCATCACGGTCTAAGCGCAGACGCCTACATCAAGCCACCGTGCCCCATCCTTGCGGTTTCTTTCTGCCGCAAGGATGGGAAACCCCGGGTGCCCCAGGTCCGGATTTTCGGACCTGGGAATCCTGCGAACGTTCTTCGTTACGGCTTCTTTTGGAAGGCGTCGGCGGAGACCAGCGCAACAGGAGCGTCGCCCTCGAGCGTGACAACTCCCTGCTCAAAGGTTCGCAGCCCATCTTGGTCGGCGGCCATGGCCATCCAGCAGACGGCGCTATTCTTCAGCACGCTGCAGACGGTCTCAACCGTGTATTTGACCTTGGGGTCGTGGTCGTCCTTCAGGGTGCCTGTTGCGCGCTCAATCCAAACGCTGTGTGTGCCCAGCGCGTAAGTCCCGCGGATAGGATCGGAGAGGTCAAAGGTGTTCTTAACTCCCTCTGCGGCGCCTGAACCAAAGGCCGGAAGGTCCTTGTCAGTCATCGTTTGCCCGTAGCATGAATAGGGCAGCCCTACCACAACTACCACCGAGGCTGGATCTCCGTGCCGCGCAGTCAGCGCCACTTCCACGCAGGAGATGCCCTTCTTCTCGTCTTCGCTTTTGGCGTTCTTGGCCACCTCTTGCTGCACTGCTGGAAGCGATGGCTTGGTGTCCACAACCTCCCAGTTAGCCGGAATCGCGTAGGCGAAGCCAAGAGGGCTCGCGTGGGTCTGCGTCGCGGGTGCGGTGGCAGGCGTCTGGGCCGCTAGTGGAAGGCAGCAAAGCAGGACGAGAGCGGTCAACAGGCAGAGTCTCATGAGGCTCCCAGTCTACTACTCGGCGCGAAACCCTGGCTTTTATTTCAGCAACAGCCCCATCACCGTCGCCACCACACCGATCGCCGAAAATCCAAGCCCAAGATACCAATAGATACGGCTCTTCGTTAGCAGCGTGACTGAACTGATCACCAGCCCGATCTCCAGCAGCGCCTCGCCGAAGTCAAAGTAGTCTGCCTTGTGCTCGGCCAGCTTCACCTCTTCCTCGAAGCCCTCGGCCACCTTCTTTTCCTGCTCCAGATCGTCGGCCCACTTCGCCTGGTGGTCGGCATAGCCCTTGGCGAGCTTCTGCGCACCATCTTTGTCGGCTACCGTGACGACATTGAGCAGACCAGTCACCAGCGCCGTGTCGTAGGCGCGATTCTTCTTGGCTTGGTACTCGTTCCACGTATCGCTGGCTTTGGCCTGGTTCAGCACCGCCTCGGTATGGGTGCGATGCCCAACCACGGTGACCACAGCCACCAGCACGGCCAGCAGACTCATGGTAAAGGCGACCGCCTTCAGCGAGTCCGAGTGTCCGGCGTGTTCAGCGTGCTCTTGTAGTTCCTGCGCTTCGTTGGCTTCCATGGGTCTATAGGTTCTCTGGCTTCAAGCCTGTTCGTTTTGCAATGCGGGTAATCATCTTGGGCCAATCTCGTCCCCATCGTGGAAAGCCCAGGTGAATTCGTAGGAATAATCCGGATGTTCGAGCTGCTTATGCGAGCCTCTTTTGCTAATTCGAGGCTTCTCGCACCAGCCTAAACGCAGCAGGGCACGGTATACCTTTTTTGCGCTTGATGAGGGCCATTGACTCATACGGTGCGATCTTCCAGCCTCTTACGCAACTCCAACATCTGAACGCGGGTTCTTCGCTAAGCGGCAGCAAAGCGAACTTGTTCCGGCGCGCTCTGGTCAGCTTCGATGCGATCCGCCACGACACGAAGCGCCAACGCCTCCACTTTGGATTGGGCTTCCACCTTGGTTGTTCCATAGGCAAGAACACCGGGCAGGCTCTCAATTTCCGCGATCCAGCGGCCGTCATCCTCGCGATCAAACACGATCTCAAAATCCATGGGACACCTCCGTAAGAACGGTTGCTCCGTTCATTGAGTCTACGCGATCCTCACTACTTCCGCTTCCAGCGCACGCCATCCTTGGAGTCTTCCAGCAGCACACCCCGTTCCGCCAGTTCATTGCGGATCTGGTCGGCGCGGCCAAAGTTGCGCTGCCGCTTGGCTTGGTCGCGCAGCGCCACCATCACTTCAATCGTCTTATCGTTCAGCCCTTGCCGGGCCACCAGTTCGGGAGCCACCTCAGACATCCGCCCAGCCTTCTCCGCCCACACCAGAGCTAGTCGCGTAGCCTCGGCGTCTCCATCTTCCATCACGTCAAAGACCGCATCAAAACTTGTCAGAACAGCAAGAATCGCATCCCGGTCGTCAGCCTTGAGCTGACTCTGATCCATGGCCGTGTTCGCTGCGCGCAGCAGTTCGAAGATCGGCGCCCGGGCCTCAGCAGTATTCAGATCGTTGTTCAATGCGGCTAGATAATCCGCCTGCGCCATCTTGGCGGCCTCTTGCAGCACAGGGTTTTCGCCCTCCGCGAAGCTCCCCGCCGTCAGCCGCGACTTAAAGGTGCGCAGCCGATCAATCGCCGCTGTTGCCTCCACCAGCCCATCAAAGGTGAAGTTGAACTGATGCCTGTACGGCACCGAGATCAGCGCCAGCCGGATCGCCGAGGCCTTGTAGCCCTTCAGCAGCAGGTCGCGCAAGGTATAGAAATTCCCCTCGCTCTTCGACATCTTCCGCCCGTCCACCAGCAGAAACCGCACATGCATCCAATGCCGCGCGAAAATCTTGTGGGTTACGCTTTCGCTCTGAGCTATCTCGTTTTCGTGATGCGGAAAAATCAAATCTTCGCCGCCCGCGTGCAGATCAAAGCTCTCGCCCAGATACTCCATCGCCATCGTCGAGCACTCGATATGCCATCCCGGCCGGCCGCGACCAATTGCCGTATCCCACGATGTCTCCCCCGGCTTGGCCGCCTTCCACAGGGCAAAGTCACGTGCGGAGTCTTTCTCATACTCGTCCAGATCCACACGCGCACCGTCTTCCATACCTGAGAGATCCTTCTTGCTCAGCTTCCCGTACCGCGGAAAGGCGGCCAGCTTGAAGTACCAGCTTCCGTCCTCAGTCTTATAAGCCGCCCCGACCCTAGCCAGCCGCTCCACCAGCGCCACCATCCCAGGAATATGCTCCGTGGCCCGCGCAATAATCTCCGGGCGCTGCACCCTGAGCCACTCCAGATCCTCAAAGAACGCAGCCTCAAAACCAGCGGTATACTCGCTGATCGTGATCCCCTTCGCCGCCGCATTGCGAATAATCTTGTCGTCCACGTCGGTAATGTTCATCACGTGGCGCACCTGCATTCCGGTCAGCTTCAGAAATCGCCGCAGCACGTCCACTTGCAAAAACGTGCGAAAGTTCCCGATGTGCCCGTAGTCGTAGACCGTCGGTCCGCAGGCGTACATGCCTACGGCCTTGCCGTCAGCGGGTTCCATCTCGTCAAGTTGTCCCGTCAGGGTATTGAAAAGGCGCAGTGTCATTAATAGAGTTTCTTGCTCACAAGTGCTCAGAGAATTCGGTGAAATCACCCGGTTTTGAGCCTATCCGATTGTATCAGCGCAAGATTCCAAGGGGGCAGAAACCGGGCACGTGCGATGAACTGGGTGCCGGGTTCGGAGCCCCCACGGACAAGTCTTCGTCTGTGGAATGGAGATCTGGGTTTTCGGACCTGCGATAGGAGCCGGAGGAAACAAGCGGCCTCAGTCCTGAAAAGGAATAAGTCGGGCGCCCCAAACTCAGCCTCCGTGCCCCATCCTTTCCGCTTTTTTCTGCGGAAAGGGTGGGAAACCAAGAAACTCACGGACACAATCGCCGCCAATCCTACAACGGATACCGTTCCAACTGAATGCAATGCCGGGCCACGGTGCGGCTCAGGCCAACAGTGTCGGCAGGGGTGTGCCGCGCCAGCCTTCTTAGAATCGCCAACTGGGTCCGCAGCAGGTCGCCTTCCGAACACGCGGCCAGCACGCGGCGAGATGCCTGTTCAGCTAGAGCGATGGTTTCCTCTGCCAGCAAGCCGGTCATCGCCTCTGCAACCGCAGCCGCGCCTGTGCCCGAAGCGGCAAGTTTCCGCGCCCGCAGCAAAGCCGACTCCAGGGCATAGACCTGCATAATGATGTCGGCCAGGTCGGCCATCACCTCCTGCTGCTCCTGGAGCGCCGCCATGAATCGCTGGCTCGCGACACCGGCGGCGAAGAGCGCGATCTTCTTGGCCGAAGCCAGCGCCTCAGCCTCTCGCGCAAGCTGCTCTCCGGTAGCAGAGCCGGAGTCGAAGCTGGGCGGCTGCATCACCTCGTCCATGAGCCGCTTGATCGCCGGCAGCAGAGGAAGCTGCCCGTTCAGAGCGCGCTTCATCAGCCAGCCGGTGATAATCAGCCGGTTGATCTCATTGGTCCCTTCAAAGATTCTGTTGATCCGCGCGTCGCGGTAAAAACGCTCGGCGGGGTACTCCTCGACGTAGCCGTAGCCGCCCATGGTTGCAATCAACTCGTCGGCCACCAGCGTTATCATCTCTGAGCCATAGACCTTCAAGATCGAGCACTCTACGGCGTACTCCTCAATCCTCTTCTGGGTCTCGCGAGGGCTATGAGCCAGCTCAGGACCAAGCGCAGCCAAGCCCGAGTCGATCATTCCGGCCGTGCGATAGGCCATGCTTTCGGCCGCGTAAAGCCTTGTGGCGCTCGACGAGATCTTGCGCTGGATGAGGCCGAACTCGGCGATTGTCTTGCCAAAGGCCCGCCGCTCTTTGGCGTAGCGGATCATGTGACCCAGAGCCTGTCGAGCGCCACCGACGCAGGCAACTCCCAGCTTGAAGCGGCCGACATTCAATACGTTGAATGCGATGTGGTGGCCCTTGCCCGCTTCGCCCAGCAGATTTGCCGCAGGAATCTTGCAGTTGTCCAGCACGAGCGGGCATGTGGACGAGCCGCGAATCCCCAGCTTGTGCTCCTCTGCGCCCACGGTCAGCCCCGGTGTGTCGCGCTCGATCAGAAATGCTGAGAACTTTTCTCCGTCGATCTTGGCGAAGATCGTGTAGAGGCTGGCGATGCCGCAGTTGGTGATCCACATTTTTTCGCCGTTGAGTGTGTAGGTGCTTCCATCGGGCGAGAGCGTCGCGCGAGTGCGGATATGCATGGCGTCGGAGCCCGAGCTAGCCTCGGAGAGCCCGTAGCCGCCGATCCATTCGGCTGAGGCGAGCTTGGGCAGGTAGCGCTGCTTCTGCTCTTCGGTGCCGTACCAGACCAGCGGAAGCGTGGCGATGCCGACGTGCGAACCAAAGGCGGTGGAGAAGCTGGCCAGCGTAGACAGGTGATCGGCGACAAGCGCGGAGGTAGTCTTGTCCATGCCCATGCCGCCGTATTCCTCGGGAACATCGACTGAGGTAAAGCCCAGTTCGCCGGCCTTGCGGAGCAGTCCCGCCAAAACGCCCGGCTGTTTGGCCTCGATAGCTGCTGCATTGGGAAGTACCTCGTCGCGGGCAAATTGCGCGGCGGTCGAGGCAATCTGACGCTGCTCTTCGTTGATGTCTTCGGGGGTGAAGACCTCGGCTGGGTTGCGGGTCTCAAGCAGAAAACTACCACCTGCGGCGGCTACGACGGGGAAAGTCGAAAGTGTGGACATAAGAGAACTTGCCTCCTGGAGCACGGCACACTCTACGATAGATGCGCGCCGGCGGCTTGGGATGAAAAACTACCGAACAAATTGGCTATAACTTGCGCAAATCCAAAGAGCGGCGGCACGAGCCATCATCCATTGGCGAACGAATACAATCAATGAGAAGTTATCGCACCGAAAGCTGAGTCGATGGATATTCCTCAATTTACCCTTGAAAATTACGAAAATGACTTTGCCGATCGCCATCTGTTGCAGGGTGTGATCGCTCGGTGGGCCAAAGAGAGGCCCGCTGCCCCGGCTCTTGTGAGCGCTGAGAGCGGCCGCACTGTCACCTGGAGCGAGTTTGACCGCTCCACTGCGGCGATGGCTGCGCAACTGCTGCGCCTGGGCTTCGCGAAGGGCGATTTCCTGGTTACGCTGCTGCCCATGTCCATCGATCATGTGCTGCTGGAGTATAGCTGTTTCAAAATCGGCGCGATCGTCGCTCCGCTGGACCTGCGTCTTTCGCTCGCCGAGGTGATTCGAGCACTTCAGACACTGCGTCCGCGCAGCTTTGCCGGTCTGGGCATCAAGGGGCCGCTGGATCTCCGCCCATTGTGGCGCGAGGTGCAGGGGCAATGCGGGTGGATCGAGCAGTTGATTGCTGTGGATTCGGAGGCGGAGATTCCGGGCACGCGGTCTCTTGCGTCGATTGCCGAGGCTGCTTCGACCCATGCGAATGACGAGAGTTCAGCGGCGAAGATTGCCGAAGTTTCCGTCACTGAAAACGATGGAGCACTCGTCATCTTTACCACCGGCTCGACGGGATCGCCCAAGCCTGCCTTGCTCTCTCACCGCAACATCACGGTGCAGAACATGTGCGTCTGCGGCGCGTTTTTCGGCGGCGACCGAGGTTCGCGCATTCTGGTCAACTTGCCTGCCTCGCACGTCGGCGGCCAGACTGAGGCGCTGATGAGCATTCTCTTCGGCGGAGGCACGGCGGTGCTGCTGGAGATCTTTGACGCTGGCCGTTCAATGCGCGCCATAGCTCAGCATCAGGTGGAGATCCTGGGCCAGATCCCCGCCATGTACAACCTGGAGTGGATGCTGAAGGACTATGACCGCCACGATCTTGGGAGCCTGAAGTTCGCGGCCTATGGCGGGAATGCGGTCTCGCGGGCCTTTGTGGATCAACTGGCCGCCATGTCGCCGATCATCGGCACTGGGCTTGGCCTCACCGAGAGCGCCGGTTTCTGCACCTATATTCATGCTGGTGCTGATGGCCGGGAGGCGATTGTCGCCGGGCTTGGTCAGGATATGCCGGTTTATCCATGCACCATTCGCCAGCCAATGCGCGCCGATGGCTACGCTGGAGAAGAGTTGCCGGCCCGCGAAATCGGCCACGTCTGTTTTCTTGGGCCTCAGACCTTTCTCGGCTATGTCAAAGATCCCGAGGCCACCGCACGGACAATCTCGCGTGACGGCTTGTTGTACACAGGCGATCTCGGCTACAAAGACGGGGCGGGCCTGCATCTCACCGGACGCGAGAAGTGGGTAATCAAATCGATGGGCTATCAGATCTTCCCCGGCGATGTGGAGCAGCATATCTTCGGCCTCGGGGAAAAGGTGGCCAACTGCGTCGTGGTTGGCGTGGCGCATCAGGTCGTTTCAGAGGCGCCGGTAGCCGTGGTGGAAAAGAGACCGCAGGTTGAACTGACTCCGCAGGAGCTAGACCGGCACGCGCGTGGGTTGTCTTCGTATATGCGGCCGCGTCACTGGATCATCATCGATCCCGGCCAAATGCCGCTGAATCGCGTAGGCAAGCCGGACTACCTTCGCGCCCAGGAGATGGCTCGCCAGGAGATCGCAGTCTTGCGGGCTCGTGGTGAGTGGGACAGCGGTTATGACAAGGGCGGGGCAACAAAGAGCGAGTAGAGCGAGTTTCCCGCTTTTACGGCGTCAGGCGTCGGCCAGGACGGCGATGTCCAGCTCGTCAATGGGTTCGGCGGTGACAGTCAGATCGGCTGGCTCGGTAGAGACAGGCACGTGGGCCAACTCCCAGGCTGAGCGATCCTTGATCAGGCGCGAGACCAGCGCAGTGTGCATGGCGTGGCCGGCGCGCTCGGCTACAACGTGACCCTCGATGCGGCGACCGGCGAGCGCCAGATCCCCTATCAGGTCCAGAACCTTGTGACGCACATACTCATCGCTGAAGCGCAGCGGACCGTTAACCGGGCCCGAACTTCCCAGAATAATGGCATTCTCAGGCCCCGCGCCTCGGATTAGGCCCATATCGCGCAGCCGTTTCTCATCGGCCTGGTAGCCGAAGGTGCGCGCGGCTGCAATGAATGTGCCGTAGGTCTCCGCCGCAAGATCGATGCTCGCGCTTTGCCGGCCCACAGGAGCGGGAAAGTCGATGGTGTATTCAATGCTGTAGCCGGAGCCGGGATAGACTCCGATGAACTTGTTCGCGTCGCGAACCTCGACCGGACGCAGGACGCGGACAGTTTCGCGGCGACGGCGTTGGGTCCGGATTCCTGCGCTGAGGAAGGCCTCGACGTAGGGTAGCGAACTGCCGTCCAGGATGGGCAGTTCGAGATTATCCAATTCCGCAATGACGTTGTCCACGCCCATGCCGATAAGGGCCGAGAGCAGATGCTCGGTGGTTTGAATCAGAACGCCCTGCCGCATAAGGCTGGTTGCATAGCTGACCTTGGCCACGTAGCGGCCGATGGCCGGAATCTCAAAGTTATCGAGATCTGTGCGGCGAAAGACAATGCCCGAACCCGCCGGAGCAGGCAACAGGCGCATCTTTACTGGTGCGCCAGAGTGCAACCCGACCCCGGTGAACTCCAGGGGCGCGACGATCGTCTGTTCCAGATGTGCGGGAGTCAGATTCGCGGGATTGGGCAAAAAGTTATCTCCGACCGTGGAAAACCAAGCACAGCTATAAGGTTAGACGGGGAGGGTTATCTTCGTCCTGTGGCATTTTTGCCACACTTTGCGCTGAATAGGGTGTTTTCTGGCAGGAAACCCCGTGGCTGAGCCTTATCCAACGATGCGCAGGTCTCTCGAAGCGTATCGGGTAATCTCGCTGTTCATTGTGACCAGTGCCAACCCTTCCGACGCTGCCTGAGCGATCAGCATCCTGTCGAAGGGATCTTTGTGGATTGGCGGAAGGGTATAAACCCCAGCAACATGCTGGGGGCGCAAGAGCAGCGGCGTTGCGACCAGTTGATCCAAGGCATCGATCCACCAGGCTCGCGGATCGCCCACGTCCAGTGTGTCTTTCATGCTCTTGAGCATCACCTCCCAGTAGGTAATGACGCTCAGCACATTCGGACCGGCGAGAACCGCTGTGCGCGCCGATGCCGTGAGCGCTTCGGGAGTGTCGAGAGCCCAGATCGCAGTGTGCGTATCAAGAAGGTAACCTGAGGGCCGCGGATCTGTACTCACAGATCACCCTCAAGGAACCGGTCCAGATCGATTGGGTCATCCCAGCCAGGCAGCAAGCGGATGCGGCCCTTCATGCCGCCCAAACGCACCTGACGGCGTTCGGCCGGAGGAGGAGTGAGCTGAGCCACGGGACGCCCATGACGAGTAATGATCACTGGCTCTCCGCCCTCGACGATTCGAAGCAGCTCGGTAAAGCGATTTTTGGCTTCCGCAGTGCCGATGTTCATGAGTTAAATTATAGCCATAATTTATGGCTATAACAAGTCACGCATCGCAAGAGGCTAGAATTGCCCTGAAAGGTTCTCGAATGAGCATGACAGCCGATCTTCCCATCCCTATGCGAGCACTGCTGGCCGGCGCGCGGCGCAAGGAATCCGCTCTGCTTGATCTAGCCCAGGAGCTCATACGGACAGAATCGCCTTCGGACAACAAAGCGGCTGTGGATGCCTGCATCGCGCTGGCTGCCTCCCATGCCAAGGCTTTGGGTGGACGGGTCAAGCTCCACCGGAAGAAGTATTTTGGCGATCTGCTGGAGGCTCGTTTTGGGCCGAAGTCCAAGACCGGCGCAGCCGGGCGGACGATGCTGCTCGGCCACCTTGATACAGTCTGGCCACTGGGCACTCTGAAGACAATGCCCTGCAAGCTTGGCCTTGATAGCGCGGGCAGCACCCGGCTCTGGGGGCCGGGCTCACTCGATATGAAGGCAGGTGTGGCCATGGCCTTCACCGCCATCGAGATGCTGGTTGAGTCGGGTCTGTTGACTCACGAGGTCGTGCTGCTGCTGAACAGCGATGAGGAGGTGGGCAGCCCTGCGTCGCGGGCCACGACAGAAAGACTTGCGGCGGAGTGCGCGCGGGTTTATGTTCTGGAGCCCGCGCAGGGGCTTGCCTACAAAACTGCCCGTAAAGGCACCGGCAACTGGCGGATCGACATAGCGGGAGTGGCTGCTCACGCTGGTGTGGATTTCGAGAAGGGGGCAAGCGCCATTCTAGAGCTGGCCCATGTCATCGAAACGGTGAGCGGGTGGACCGACCTCAAGCGCGGAGTAACGGTGAGCGTTGGTCTGGCGGGCGGTGGCAGCAAGTCCAACGTGATTCCCGCCGAGGCCTGGGCAGAGGTGGATGCCCGTATTGTCCGCAAGGCCGATGGATCGCGCATTGAGCGCCGCTTTGCCGCTCTCAAGCCGGCGGACAAGAGGTGCAAACTAACCGTTTCCGGCGGCATCAACCGCCCGCCGATGGAACGCACTCGCGCAACAGCACGGCTCTATCTCGAAGCCAAATCGCTAGCAGCGGAACTGGGCCTTGCGCTCCCGGAAGCCTCGACTGGCGGCGCATCAGACGGAAATTTCACCTCCGCGCTCGGCATTCCGACCCTGGACGGCATGGGCGCGGTCGGTGAGGGTGCACATGCCCGCCATGAATCTGTCCTGGTTGAGCATCTGGCTCCGAGAACAGCGCTGCTCGCTGGATTGCTGACGGCGCGTTCTGAATCAGTTGATTAAGTGTCTGAGGCTCACGGCCGCGGTGTACACTCAATGGCCAAATAAGATAACCTCTCCCGTAATGAAGCGCGCAAAAACTCACTCCACCCGATCGCTTTTTTCTTTGAGCGCAGCCTGCTTGCTGCCAGCCATGCTTAGCTCCGCTATCATCTCTTTTGCACAGGCGCCTGTGCCGGATTCGCCGGAGATTGAAGCCAAAGCGCACGCCCTCGTGGCCAAGCTCACTCTCGAACAGAAGATCGAACTGGTGGGCGGCACCGACTATATGTACACCAATGCGGAACCCTCCATCGGCCTGCCGCGCCTCAAGATGTCCGACGCCTCGGTGGGCGTCCGCAGTTGGGGACCGTCAACCTCCTATGCCGGAGGAGTGTCGCTGGCGGCCACCTGGGATAAGGATTACGCTCGCAGATTGGGCGAGAGCCTTGGGCGGGATGCACGCGCCCGCGGCGTCAACTTTCTTCTAGGCCCCGGCGTCAACATCGCCCGCTCGCCGGTGAACGGCCGCAATTTCGAGTACCTTTCAGAGGATCCCTTCCTGAACGCGGGGCTGGCGGTCTCATATATCGAGGGCCTCCAGTCCAAAGGTGTCGTCGCCACGGTCAAGCATTTAGCCCTCAACAATCAGGAGTACAACCGGCACAACGTCAGTTCCGATATAGATGAGCGGACCATGCGCGAGCTTTACCTGCCCGCCTTCGAGGCCGCTGTCACTCAGGGCCACGTCGACGCGGTAATGAACTCCTACAACCTGGTCAATGGCACACATGCCACCCAGAACGAATTCCTCAACCTCAAGGTGCTCAAGGGTGAGTGGGGCTTCCAGGGCATTCTTATGTCTGACTGGAACTCGGTCTACGACGGCGTAGCGGCGGCCAACAACGGCCTGGATTTGGAGATGCCCACCCCGCGATTCATGAATGCCAAGACCCTTCTGGCTGCGGTCAAAGACGGCTCGGTCAAAGAGTCCACCATCGACGACAAGGTGGTGCGGCTGCTGCGGACAGTGCTCCGCTACGGGTTTATGGATCGCCCGCAATTCGACCCGACCGACTCGACCTATTCGCTGGTGAACGGCGCGACTGCCCTCGATGGCGCACGCGAGAGCATCACGCTGCTGAAGAACGAGGACCATATTCTGCCGCTCGACCTCGCCAAAGTGAAGACCATCGCTGTGATCGGCCCCAATGCCTGGCCGGCAGTCACCGGCGGCGGCGGCTCCTCTGAGGTCCAGGCCTTCGATACGGTCAGCATCCTGTCAGGTATCGCCAATCTGGTCGGTCCCAACGTACATGTGCTTTATGACCGAGCGCTGCCAGATCTGATCGACATTTTTCGGCAGAGCAAATGGGAAGGCGACATCCAAATGGCCACCTATCCCAGCGACGATTTCACCGGGACGCCTGTGACGGTTTCGCCGGCGAGTCTTGCGGATTTCAAACCGGAATGGAAGGGCCCGGAGAACACGACTCCCCGCAGCATTCGATACACCGCGGCTTTTAAAGCGAAAAAGGCAGGAAAATGCCTGGTCCTTGCCGCCGCCGGAGGCAGTGACAGTTACAAGGTGTTGGTAGATGGCAAGCAGTTGCTGACTCAGCCCCGCGCCGAAGGCCAGAACCCGAAATACACAACCATCGATCTGAATGCCGGCCAAACGGTCAAAGTGGTGGCGGAGTATATTCCCGGCTTCGCCGGCAGCCGCTTTGGATTGGGAATGGTGTTGGAGTCAGACTTGATCTCAGAAGACGCCAAGAAGTTTGCCGCCGCTGCCGATGTTGTGGTGGTAGCCGCAGGCTTCAACTCCCGCACCGAGAGCGAAGGCCAGGACCGCGCCTTTGTGCTGCCCGTGGGCCAGGACGCGTTGATTGACACGATGACCCAGATCAATCCGCGCACCATTGTTACACTCTCCGGTGGCGTCGGCACCGACACTCGTCGCTGGCTCACGCATGTTCCAGGGTTGCTCCAGATCTACTTTCCCGGCCAGCAGGGCGGCACAGCCGTCGCCGAGGTCCTCTTCGGCAAGCAAAATCCCGAAGGCAAGCTGCCGGTGAGCTTCGATCGTACTTGGGAAGAAAATCCCTCTGCGCCGTACTACTATCCCGTCAAGGGCGCCGACACGAAGCTGCACGTGACCGAAAACGACAAGCCGCCGGTGGACTACGTCATTCCTCATGTGAAGTATGACGATCACCTGATGGTGGGCTATCGCTACTGGACAACAACTGGAAAGCACCCGCTCTTTCCTTTTGGTTTTGGGCTTAGCTACACCACGTTCAGCTTCGCCAACTTGCAGGTACCCGCGGCGGCGGCTTCCGGTTCTGCGATCCCTGTCAGCTTCGACGTAACCAACACGGGCAGCGTGGCCGGGGCTGAAGTGGCCCAGCTCTATGTCTCCGATCCTTCGGCCAAAGGGAGCCGTCCGGAGCGCGAACTGAAGGGCTTTGAAAAGGTCCGGCTGGCTCCCGGCGAGACAAAGCATGTGACAATCAACCTCGACGCCCGCTCTTTCAGCTATTGGGATACGGCCGCCCACAAGTGGACCATCGATCCCGGCAAGTTCGTGATTCGCGTCGGCGACTCCAGCGAAAACACCCCTCTCAGCGCGGAGCTGGCGCTGAAATAGGGCCTGTCCATCCATCCCGTAGAATCATTGTGAACCTTGAGAGGCTGTGCTCCATTCATCGCGGCCTTATTGCTCAATCGCGATGAGCGGGTCTTCGGCAGAATGCCCACCTAGCGGCTTCTTTCTGTCACTTCGGGATCCCGGGCGACCGGTCTCCCCGCTGGGGTGATTAAGGGTGGGAGACGATGCAGAGCGCCCCCGGTTTGCAGAAAATTACCATACATCAGTGCACAATCTAACTATGGTCGAGCAGGTAAGGAATCGCGTGCGAAGAATGGTAGACCCGCCATCGGAAAGCTCCACTCTCGCCGGTCCAATCTGTCAGGGATGTGCCCGGTCTGTACCCCTGAGGAGGTACCCCTCCCCCTCTTTCTTATATTTTCAAAACACTGTTGATAATTAACTGGTAACCCCTGCCTTCGCTTCCGTCTCACCCCTCGCTTTCTTCTAGCAAAATAAGGGATGCCAACGATAAGATTCCGACGGGAGGGATTTCACCATGCGCATTGGAGTCTTCACTCCGCTGCTCTCGCATCTTCCACTCGGCTCCGTTCTCGACAAACTCAAGACTCTGGACATCAATACCGTTGAGTGAGGCACCGGCAAACGAAAGAGCCGGATACAGACAGGCCAAACCTAAACCACCGCGCCACATCTCGACTCTACATGTCACTCTTGTAATCAGACATTCCCTCAGGGGCTAAAGCCCAGCACTTGTTTTGTTGCGATTGCGGCACGACTGAAGTTGTGCCCTGACGCTTGTGAGCGTTCCCAATGAGTTTTTTCGCAGCCTGTAAAGTCGTACCCTTTCAAAACATCTACTTATTCAGAGGTTCCCTGAGGCATTTTTGCAAATAGTGTAGACCGGACTTGTGTTGGTATCCCAGCCATTCCGCAGAAAAACGCGGAATTGATGAGGCACGGGGGTCGACAGGAAAAGCAAAAATGCTCAAGCCTCCGCTACGCGGGGTTGGCGAGTTGGCAAGTTCGCGAACCGCGATTGGAAGCATGGTTGAGCGCGTGCAGATATTGATGACCGCCAGTATCAACTTGATTTAATGCAAGAAAATCGAGGAGAGTTTCTTCACGGCTCGCTTGCCATGGGGCGCGAATGGTACTATGCTTTTCTCATGCGTCGATGTCGCTAACACCGCCCTGGTGCCAGTTGCGACGGTGACGTGCGCCCCGAATTCGCGCACACGCTTCCCCGCCCGACAGCTCGACCATTACCCCAAAAGAAATTGAAGCGAATGCCCCGGGTGCGAATCCCGGAAAGAGGAGATCATCATGGCGCACATTGCTGCGAATGTAACTGAGTTGATTGGCCGCACTCCCTTGGTGCGGTTGAACAAAGTGGCGGCCGGTTTGTCTGCGACCGTCGTTGCGAAGCTGGAGAGCCAGAACCCGGTTTCGAGCGTGAAGGACCGCATCGGTCTGGCGCTGATCGAGTCGGCCGAGAAGGCCGGCAAGATTTCGCCGGGCAAGACCGTACTGATCGAACCGACCAGCGGCAATACCGGAATTGCGCTGGCGTTTGTGGCGGCCGTCAAGGGATACCGGATCATCCTCACCATGCCGGAGACGATGAGCCTGGAGCGTCGCACGGTGTTGCTTGCCTTTGGCGCGGAGATCGTCCTGACTCCCGGCCCGAACGGCATGAAGGGCGCTATCGCCAAGGCCGATGAAATCCTGGCAAAGACCCCGAACGGCTATATCCTGCAGCAGTTCAACAACCCGGCGAACCCGGCCATCCACTACGCCACGACCGGCCCGGAGATCTGGAACGACACGGACGGCGCGGTGGACATTCTCATCTCTGGCGTGGGAACTGGCGGCACGATTACCGGCGCAACCAAATATATCAAGGAGCGCAAGCCAGGCTTCAAGGCCATCGCAGTGGAGCCCGCCGACAGCCCGGTGCTCTCGGGTGGCAAGCCGGGACCGCACAAGATCCAGGGGATCGGCGCGGGATTTGTGCCCGGCGTGCTGGATACAAAACTGGTGGACGAGATCGTGCAGGTGACCAACGACGAATCGATCACGCTGGCGCGCCGGTTAGCGCTCGAAGAGGGCCTGTTTGTGGGCATCAGTTCGGGAGCGGCTGCGGCTGCGGCGCTGAAGGTGGCCGCGCGGCCTGAGAATGCGGGCAAGCTGATCGTTGTGGTGCTGCCCGACTTTGGCGAGCGCTATCTGTCGAGCGTGCTCTTTGAGCCGCTGCGCCAGCAGGCGCTGGCTCTGCCGACCGAGCAGATTGCGGTTGCGGTGTAGGCAGTTGACGAAGCAAGCCATGCTTTGAAGGGGGTCGATGCATCCCACCCTAGCCGCAAAAACAAAAACGCGGCGAGGGTGGGGCACCCGGCTAAAGCCCGCTGCTTTTCAAGTGAAAATGACGTACGGGTTGAAGCCCGTACCCTTCAACCACCACCTGTATCCTTAAACCAACACAGTCCATGGACGGGCCCAACGATGTCCCTGTTTGCACGAATTCGCGAAGACATTGACTCGGTGCTGGAGCGGGATCCGGCTGCGCGGTCGCGGCTTGAGGTCATGCTCTGCTATCCGGGGTTGTGGGCGGTGTGGATTCATCGCGTCTCGCATGTTATGTGGGGCTCGGGGCTGCGGCTGCCGGCGCGAATGCTCTCACAAGTCGCCCGATTCTACACAGGCGTGGATATTCATCCGGGCGCGCTGCTGGGGCGGCGGCTCTTCATCGATCACGCGACGGGCGTGGTGATCGGCGAGACGGCGATTGTGGGCAGCGACGTGACGATGTACCAGGGCGTGACGCTGGGCGGCACCGGCAAGCAGCACGGCAAGCGGCATCCTACGCTCTGCGACGGCGTCTTTGTGGGCAACAATGCCAACCTGCTGGGCAATATCACAATCGGCGAGAATTCGCGCGTGGGAGCGGGGTCGGTGGTGCTGTCGGACGTACCGCCTAACTCGACGGTCGTGGGCGTGCCGGCGCACATTGTCTATCGCAACGGCGAGCGGGTGCTGATTACCGATCCGCATGACATTAAAGATCCGCTATCGGACTCGCTGATCGCGTTGTCGGCTCGCGTGGACGAGTTGGAAGAGCGGCTGGGCGGACATCGCAGGCCGACTGAGCAGTTCATCGCCGAAGAGGCTGAGCGCGAGGCTTATCGAGTGGAACTGGAGCGGCGGCAGTATGTCTCGATGGGCGAGGGGATTTAGAGATCCTCCAGGCAAGCCTGTTGCCGGAGGAAGCGATCAGTGCGGTTGGCTTGAGGTGGAATGAGTTCATCAAGCAGGCGTGAGTTCTTGAAGAGATCTGCGGCTAGAGTCGCAGCCTGGCCACTCGCAAGCCGGTTCGGCGGGATAGCCCTTGCACCGCATGCTTTAGCGCAGACAGCATCGCCCAAACCATATCTGCTACCCCGTTTTGTGGATCCGTTGCCCATTCCGATGGTTCTTGCGCCTGCTTCGAGGCGCAAAGAGCTGACGATCTATCGAATGCGCATGATTCAGTCCGCACATCGCATGCACTCGGCTTTGCAGCCGACACGAATTTGGGGTTACGAAGGGCTCTATCCAGGACCCACAATCGAAGCATACCGTGGGGAAAGTGTCGAGATTGAATGGGAAAATCATCTTCCAACGAATCATCTCTTTGAAATCGATCCCAATATTCACGGAGCAATGCCTCCCGCACCGGCTGTACGGACAGTGCCTCATCTGCACGGCTCACGCACCTCTTCTGGAAGCGATGGACTGCCTGAAAAATGGTTCACGCCCGGGCACTCGGTACGGTATCTCTACCCGAACGATCAGCAAGCCGCAACATTGTGGTATCACGATCACGCGGTCGGCATCACCCGCTTGAACGTCTATGCCGGGCTTTCCGGCTTGTACATCCTCCGGGATAAGGAAGAGCAAAAGCTTGGCCTGCCTGCCATGGACTACGAGATCCCTTTGGTGTTGCAGGACCGAACTCTCGATGAATTCGGCCAATTGGTTTATTCCCCCACCCACGACGACGGGTTGAGGCTGCCGCCTGGAGTATGGGGTCCTGAATTCTTTGGCAATTTACCTGTGATCAATGGGGCCGTGTTCCCCTACCTAGAGGTGGAGCCACGGCCCTACAGGATTCGTTTGCTCAACGCCTCAAATTCACGCTTCTTTGGTCTTCACTTTAATCTTGCGAAGAAATCCACGGACATTCCGTCCTTGGTCAACTTTCAGCAGATCGGGAGCGATGGCGGTTTTCTTTCGAAACCTGTCAGTTTGAACAGGCTCCTCTTGGGTCCGGCAGAACGGGCAGACCTTGTCATCGATTTCTCTTCTCTGCAAGGCAAGACGGTAACGCTGTCCAACGACGCTGCGGCCCCATATCCAGGGTGGGGAATGTCAGGCATGCACGCCCCTCTTATTGACGAACTCATGCAATTCCGGGTGGTTCTTCCTTTGAAGGGAGAGAAGAAGACTTTCATTATGGGTTCTTCCACTTCTTTTCGACGGTTCGATGAAAACGAGGCGGTCGTTGCCAGGGACTTCGTCCTAACGGAGCGAGTTGATAGTCGAGGAAGATCGTTGGGCGTACGAATCAATGAAAAGGGCTATGACGATCCTGTCACAGAGATTGTGAAACTGGGGTCGATGGAGAAGTGGCGGTTTATCAACACGACTGAAGATGCACATCCGATGCACCTTCACCTGGTGCAATTTCAAATTCTTTACAAACAGGGATTCGACCCAATCGAATTGCCCAAGGGGTCAATCAAGCCGGTCGGCCCTTTGAGGCCTCCCGCTGTAAATGAAGCCGGGTGGAAGGATACAGCCGTCGTGCTGCCTGGAGAGATGCTCACCATCCTCGCGCGTTTCGATGGATACACCGGCCGCTATGTGTTTCACTGTCACATGCTGGAGCATGAAGACAATGACATGATGCGGCCATACGAGGTGCGTGAGTAAAGCATATCGCTCGGCCATGTGGCAGATCGATTCCTGATTCACAAAACACGGCTTAATACGTTCTGGTGCTACAGTGGTTTCATCTCCACTTTATTGCCGGAGTCTGCATTCTTGCTGGGTCTTCGTTCTCTGCTTGTCGCATTTCTCGCATTGTCTGCCGCGGCCCACGCCGCTTCCCGCGTGCAGGCCGCGCCGGTTCCGCCGGAGATGCGCTCGACGGCTTTCACGGTTACGGTGAGCGGCCAAGCGGTGGATGTGGTCCACGCTGCGGCGAGTTATGAATATGTCAGCTTCGACATGACGGGTCCGGTGACGGTGGAGATTACAGCCGCCGAAGCGGGGTTCTGGGATAAGGGCGTGGACATACAGCCGTGGAGGCTGGGGCTGCGACCCACACTGCGGGGGCAGACGATCCGCTTCAAACTCGCCGGACCGGCCAAGCTCTCGATCTCACGGCCAGGCGACTTTTTAAACCACGCGAAGATTTTGTTTCTCTTTGCCGGCGCGCCGCCGCCGCCGATGCCGCGCGCGCCGGAGATTCACGTTTTTCTGCCAGGGGTCTATCACGGAAGCATTAACCCCAAGAGCGGCGAGACCTACTATCTCGCTCCAGGCTCCTACTTCTATGGCAGCCTCAACCTGTGGCAGGTGCATGACGTGAAGGTGCTGGGCCGCGGGACATTTGTCTACGAGGGCACGCAGGACCCGAACAGCGACGAGGGCTGGATGCAGAGGCCGGACTGGCACTGCATCGGAGCACTGAACGCGAGAAATGTTGAGATCGACGGGCTGACCTGCATCGTGAGGGCGCGAACGTGGTCGATCCAAATGAAGGACTCATTTGGCTTTGCGTATGACGATCTGCGGTTGATCGGCGGCAACACAGCCAACGCCAATCAGGACGGCATGGACTGGCTGGGCGGCGGCGACACGATTGTGAGGAACTCGTTTCTTCGCGCGTCGGACGACGTATTTGCGATCCAGGGCAATTGGGATGGGTACAAGGATGAGGATCTGGTGCGGCCGGGGCACGATGTGAATAACATAACAATCGAGCACAGTGTGCTGTCGACGAGCATCTCGAATATCGTGCGCGCTGGGTGGCCGCAGAAGACCTTCAACTCGAAGGGATTTACGCTGCGCGACTCG
The DNA here is from genome assembly GCA_964452615.1 of uncultured Occallatibacter sp. Taxonomy (GTDB): domain Bacteria; phylum Acidobacteriota; class Terriglobia; order Terriglobales; family Acidobacteriaceae; genus Telmatobacter. Next base: position 7,799 of record CAYVMS010000015.1, on the reverse strand, counting down.
GATATTTTGCATGGTGGGATCGGGGCGTGCGGACAGAGCTTTGGGGTACTTGGCTTCTGGGGCGCGAAGGACGCGAAGGGCGACCACTCGGATTTCAACTTTGAGAATCTGTTTTTGGACAACTGGTACTCGCTGATGCAACTGGAGCAGGAAAAGCCTGCCGTGCATGGAGTCACGTTTCGTAATATCTGGGCGCTGGACCAGCCGCCGTTGGCCGAGTCGACGATTACCGGCGATGTAACAGGCGTAACTCTGGACAATGTGAAGGTTGGGCAGAGGCGCGCGGAGGGCAATGCGGACGTGCCGTTGACGGTTTCGGGGGGCGCGCCTGAGGCGGAGTTCGAGGCTCCGCACGGGCCGGTGGCGGCGTTCGCTGTGGACCCGCCGGTCTTTGCACCGGGCCTGGAAGTGACGTTCACTGCGCAACTCGTGCGAGGCGCACGCTACACATGGCTCTTTGGCGACGGCACGCAGGCCACCGGGCGGCGTGTGCGGCACCGCTTTCCGGATGCCGAGGGAACGGAGCTGGATGGGGCCGCATTTGGAGCAGGTCGGTTCAGGGTTCTGCTGCATGTGGAGACTGGCAAGGTGGACCCTGACTCGACCGATCAGGACTGGGCTGCGCAGAATGTAGTGGCCGTGGCCCGATGGCACGATGCAGCGAGCATTGCGGGGCCGACGGCTCCGGGGCTTGCGTGGCAGATCTATCCTGGCGCGTGGACGGAGCTGCCAGAGTTGGTCAACGAACACGCGGTCTTCAGCGGCGAAGGGCCGAACCTGCGCGCAGACCCGCAGGGCTTTACGCGCTATGCTGCGGCGTGGGATGGGTTCGTCGATATTCCGGCCGATGGTGGGTATACGTTTCACTTGCTGGCCCGCGACGGGGCGCGGGTGGTGATCGACGGCGTGGAGGTGGCCAGGACCGGCCCGCCATTTGCCCAGGTCTGCCTCGCGCCGGGAAATGCGATGCGCTATGATCGCGGGTCGCTGGGACTGCGCGCGGGCAGGCATATTTTTCATCTGGAGGGATTGCATTCGGTGAGCGAGGGTTCGCCACGGTTGCTATGGGAGGGGCCTGGCCTGCCGCTGAGCGATGTACCCGCAGAGGCGTTTAGCCATCTTCGGTTGGATGGGGTGAAACAGGGAAAAGGGACTAAGACGGCAGGGAAGTAGAAATAAGCAGAGGAACAAAAACTAGGCCAATTGGAATCTTTTCCAAGGGTGTAGAATCACCTGCATGGCAAACTATCGTGTCGTTCTCCGCCACTCCGAGGAAGGTTATAGCGTCTCGTGCCCAGGTCTGCCCGGCTGCTGGTCGCAGGGAGCAACCGAGGAGGAAGCTCTTGCCAACATCCAGATCGCCATTCGAGAGTATGTTGATGCCGCTGAGGAACTGGCGCGTGAGGATGACGGCCGACTCGTGGAAGTCGCGGTTGCGTAGACCGTGGGACCGACGTCTGGTAGTTTGACCACATATAGGTAGTTCTCAATTATTTTTTTGCAACGCAATTCCAGTATTTTTCTATCAAAGGTTGTCACAGATTATCTCAGATAGTCACAGATACTCACAAATAACATCTTTTAATGCAGCGATTTAGAATCCATGCGATCTTGACACCTTTATGGAGGCAGCGGATGATTAATCCAGAACCGCTGAGGTAACTCGTGTCCAAGCTGCCGGGTATCAACCATCTTCGAGCCGTTGGCGCGCTGGAAAAAGCAGGATTCCGCGTACTCCGTCAAGGCGCGCATATTATGATGACGGATGGAATACGAATCTTAACGATTCCACGCCACAATCCGATCAATGCATTCACAATGGGCGGCATTGTCCGGGACTCGGGGCTGAGCTTGGAGCGGTTTCGGGAGTTGTTATAACCGCCGGGTTCTGGCGCTGTCATTTTGGCAGTTGAGAAACATCCCAGCCGCCGCCCAGGGCGCGGACCAGGGCTACGCTGGCTGCGAATTGGCGGGTTTGCAGGTCGATGGCGGTGCGCTGATTTTGGATGAGCGCTTGCTCGGCGGTGAGTACCTCTAGATAGCTGGTGACGCCGCCTTTATAGCGCTGGTTTGACAGGTCGTAGGAGTGTTGCGCGGAATCGACGGCGCGCTGCTCGACGCCCGATTCCTGCTCCAGAATTCGCAGGCCGGAGAGCTGGTCTTCGACTTCGTTGAAGGCTTGAAGGACTTGGCTGCGGTAGGCTGCGGCCTGGGCTTCGTAGGTGTGACGCGCTGCATCGGTGAGGGCGTGGCGCTGGCCTGCGTCGAAGAGGAGTTCAGCGGCCTGCGCGCCTAGGCTCCACAGCGCGCTTGGGCCTTGAATCCATGTTCCGCCGTGCTCGCTTTCAAGTCCGCCTGTGCCGTTGAGAGTAATGGTGGGATAGAAGGCGCTGACAGCGATGCCGATCTGGGCGTTGGCGGCGGCGGCACGGCGCTCGGCGGCGGCGATGTCAGGGCGGCGCTCAAGGAGTTGCGAGGGGACTCCGAGGGGAAGCTTGGGGAGCGAAAGATCGAGCGGCGTGGGCGGAATGCTGAAGCTGGAGAGACTCATGTTGGCGATGGTGCCGATGGCGTGTTCGTATTGTGCGCGGGCAACGCCAACGTCGACGAGTTGGGCGCGAACGGTTTCTAGCTGTGTACGGGCCTGGGCTACGTCGGCCTCGGTGGCTACTCCGCCATCGAGGCGGCGCTGGGTTAGGTCGAGCTGGTTTTCGAGGTCGGTGATGGTGGCCTGGAGGAGCTTGCTTTCGGAGTCGAGACCGCGCAGTTGGAAGTAGTCGGAGGCCATCTCGGCGTGGAGGATGAGATCGATGTTGGCCTGATCGGCGGCGCTAGCTTGTGCGCCTGAACGGGCGGCCTCAACGGTGCGGCGGATGCGGCCCCAGAGGTCGGGCTCCCAACTGGCCTGGCCGCTTAGCATGAAGTCGTTGTAGGTGGTTGGCTTGGTCGATGCGTAATCGGGCCCGTTTTTTGAGATATGCTCGCGCTGAACGGCGGGCCCGGCGGAGAGCGTGGGAAAGAGTGCGGAGCGGGCAGCGGTGACTTGATCGCGGGCGGCGAGATAGGTTTCGAGGGCCTGACGCAAGGTCTGGTTGTCGGTGGCGATGCGTTCTTCAAGTTGATTGAGCTGCTGGTCTTGATAGATCTCCCACCAGCGGCCGCGGATCATGCCGTCGGATGGGTTGGCGGGCTGCCATGTGCCCCCAGCGGGCGCGGGGGGTGGGACGATGACGGTGGATGCGCCGGTTTCTTTGTATGTGGCGGGAGCCTGGTAGACGGGGCGGTTGTAGTTTGGGCCTACGGGTTTGCAGGCGGTGAGGAAGGTGAGAGCCAACAGGGCAGTCAAGGTCAGGATGGCTGGGGTTCCTGGTGCCCCACTTCTGGCGCGATGATGCTGCGCCAGAAATGGGGCACCCATAGTTCTCAGGGTTCGAGGTTTCCCACCCTTCGCAAAAAGCGCGAAGGATGGGGCACCCAACATTGATTGGACGGTCGGCATGATCATTTGCCTCCGGCGTTGGATTGGCTGGCAGGGGTGACTACCTGGAGTTTTTCGCCTTCGATCAGGGAGTCGGGCGGGTCTTGAATGACCTGATCGTTCTGGCCGAGGCCGGAGACGATCTGCACGTTGGCTCCGTCGTCTTCGCCGATGATGACGGGGACGAGATGGGCGACCGTGCCGTTGATTACGGTTCCCACGCGCAGGCCCTCTTTGCGGAAGATGAGCGCGGCGGCGGGCACGATGAAGGTGGGTCCGGCGGGCGGTGTCTTGAAGTGGACCTCGGCTAGCGAGCCGGGGAGGAGTTCGCCGGCACTGTTGTTCACGTCGATCTCGACCAGGAGGGTGCGGCTGACGGGATCGATGGCGTCGGCGGTGCGGGCGAGAGTGCCCTCATAGGTCTTGCCCGCGTGCTCGGCAAAGGTGAGGCCGATCTTCTGGCCGTTCTTTACGTTGGCCGAGTAGATCTGCGGCAGGTTGGTGAAGACGCGCAGGGTCTGGATGGCCTGGAGATGAAAGAGTTCTTTAGCGGCGCCGGGGTCGATCAACTGCCCTGTGTCGATGTTGCGGGCGGTGATCACGCCGTCAAAGGGCGCGTAGACCTTTTCAAAGGACTGCAATTCGCGCAGGCGCTGCACGTTGGCCTGGGCGGAGCGGACCTGCGCGGCGGTGGATGTGGCCTGATTCACGAAGGTATCGGTGTCCTGGCGGGAGACGGCGTTGGACTGGACGAGGCCTGTGTAGCGATCGGCCTGGATATGAGCGTTATTGGCGTTGGCTTGGGCGGTGTTGAGGTCGGCCTCGGCCTGTGCGAGTTGCTGGTCCACCTCAGGTGTGGCGATCTCGGCGAGCAGAGCGCCCTTCCTGACGCGTGCGCCGATGTCGAAGTACCACTTGGTCAGGTAGCCTGCGGTGCGCGCGTAGATGGGCGAGTCCGTCCATGCCGTGACATTGCCGGGCAGCACAAAGTTGTCAACCGGGGCACCAGTCTTGGGCGCGGCGACGATGACGGTGGGGGCGGCGAGTTCGCGAGTGGTGTCGGCGAGGACTTTGTCTGCGTCCATGCGGCGCAGAATGCCGAAGCCAGCGAGGGCCGCCAGAAGAATGAGGACCAGCGCCACACCCACGAGGGCTTTGCGCGGCGCGATGGGCTGCTGGTCGGGAGCGGTGTTGTGATGATTCGCCTCTTGGGGGGCCGGATTAGGTTGGTTGCTCATAAAAGATCACTCCGAGATCTCGTCAAATTCGTCGGGGATTCCGGCGGGTTGAAGGCTGTGGGCCAATTTGCGGCGGCCTTCGAGCCAGCCATGCACAGTGGCAAAGAATGCGGGCACGAAGAACAGCGTGGCCACGGTGGCCAACAGCAGACCGCCGATAACGGCGCGGCCTAGCGGTGCGTTCTGCTCGCCTCCGTCGCCCAGACCCAACGCCATAGGCACCATGCCGATGATCATGGCAAGCGCGGTCATCACCACGGGGCGCAGGCGGACGAAGCCAGCGTTAAGCGCGGCGCGGCGTGCATCGCCGACCAGGACTTCAAACTGCTCGCGGGCGAATGTGACGACGAGGATCGAGTTGGATGTTGCAACGCCCATGCACATGATGGCGCCGGTAAGGGCGGGCACGCTGAGCCGTGTGTTGGTGAGGAAGAGGAACCAGACGATGCCGGCCAGCGCGGCGGGGAGCGCTGAGATGATGAGAAACGGATCAAGCCAGGACTGGAAGTTGACCACGATGAGCAGGTAGACGAGCAGGATGGAAAAGGCCAGTCCGCCGAGCAAGCCAATGTAAGACTTCTTCATGGTCTCGCTCTGGCCGCGCAGAATGAAGTGAGAGCCGCGCGGCAGTTCGGATTTGTGGCGCTCAATGATGCTCTCCATCGAGCGAGTCACACTGCCCAGGTCGGTTCCGTCCACATTGGTGTAGATATCAAGGACCGGCTGGACGTCATAGTGGCTTACGGTTCCCAACTCGGTTCCGGGAACGATGGATGCGAGGTTGCCCAGTATCTGCATCGGCGGCGGTCCGCTCAGTGTGCCGGTGGGCTGCTGGGTCGTTGAAGATGAACCGGTGACGGGAAGGCTCTGAAGCCCCGCAACGGAGTCCAGTGCATATTGCGGAGCCTGGATGGCGACGTTGTAGCTGACGCCGTTTTTGGGGTCGAGATAGAAGCTGGGCGTGGTCTGGAAGCTGCCGCTGAGGGCTACGAGCACACTTTGCGCCACATTCTGCTGCGTCAGCCCGACGTCGCGGGCTCGGGTGCGGTCAACATTCACCGTCATCTTGGGATAGTCGAAGGGCTGCTGAATGCGGGCGTCAGCAGCGCCGGGAACATAGCGGACCTCGTCGAGCATGCGTTCGGCAAGCGCCCGGTTGGCATAAAGATTTGGCCCGACGATCTGGAGGTCGATCGGCGCAGAAAGGCCGAAGTTGAGAATCTGGGTAACGATGTCGACCGGGAGTACGTAGAAGGTGACGCCGGGATATTCGCGGTTCAACACTGTGCGCAGCTGCTCAACGTATTCGGCCGTGGGATGGTGATCTTTGGTCAACTGCACTTGAATATCGGCGTCGGCTGGGCCGATGGGAGCCGATGTCGAGTAAGAGAGGTTGAGGCCGGAGTAGGGCAGGCCGACGTTGTCGACAATCGTGACTACCTCTTTTGCGGGGAGATGTTGACGGATGGTTGAGTCGATGCGGTCGCATAGAGCGGCGGTTTCTTCGATGCGCGTGCCGGTGCGGGCGCGGACGTGAATCTTGAATTGGCCGGAGTCTACTGAGGGAAAGAAGTCCTGGCCAAGCCAGGGGAGCAATAAACCAATAGAGCCAAGCGCAAGCACCGTGAAGAGAATGAGAAAGACAGCGGAGTTGTCGACGCACAATGTGAGCAGGCGCAGATAGCCGTGGCGGAAGCGCTCAAAACCGGATTCGAAACCCAGTTGAAAGCGGATGAACGGGTTGCGGCTGGAGAGCTTTCTCTGGACCTCCTCGTCGTCGTGTTCCTTGAGTAAATATTTGGCCATGGTGGGCACGACGGTTCGCGACAAAAGATAGCTGGCCAGCATGGCAAAGACCACCGCCTCGGCCATGGGAACGAAGAGATATTTTGCCACTCCGCTCAGGAAGAACATGGGCACGAAGACGATGCAGATCGAGAGGGTGGAGACGAGGGCCGGCGTGGCAATCTGCGCGGCGCCGTCGAGAATGGCCTGCTCGATCTCTTTGCCCGATTCGATGTTGCGGTTGATGTTTTCGATCTCGACGGTTGCATCGTCGACCAGGATGCCGACGGCCAGAGCCAGGCCTCCCAGGGTCATGATGTTGATGGTTTCGTGCAGCGCGGAGAGAGCGGCGAGCGAACAGAGAATGGAGAGCGGAATGGAGACCGCGATGATCACGGTCGAGCGCCAACTGCCCAGAAAGATAAGAACCATGAGTGCGGTAAGGCAGGCCGCGATGATGGCCTCGCGAACCACGCCGCTGATGGCGCCGCGGACGAAGATCGACTGATCGGAGAGCGGATCGATATGAAGTTGCTTCGGCAACTGATCCTTGATATATGCGAGCTTTTCTTGCACGCCGCCGATGATATCGAGGGTAGAGGCCGAGCCGGTTTTCATCACGTTCATGAGGATGGCGCGTTTGCCGTCGACACGCACGATGTTAGTCTGGGGCGGATTGCCGTCGCGTACATGCGCTATATCGCGGACGTAGATGACCGCACCGTTGACGCTGCGGATGGGAAGATTATTCAGGTCGTTGACGATGTCGGGCGCGGAGTTGGTCTCGATCGCGTATTCGAAGCGGTCGATCTTCATGGTGCCGGAGGGGGCGATCAGGTTTTGCACGGAGACGGCGCTGACCACGTCGGCCGGCGACAACCCTCTGGCCTGAAGTGCCGGCAGGTTGAGGTCGACCTGAATCTGACGCTGCTTGCCGCCGTACGGAAAGGGTGTCTGGGCTCCCTCGATTGTGGCCAGTTGGGTGCGAATGGTGTTGGTGGCCATATCGTTCAACTGCTGCTCGTTGAAGCCCTGGCCCGAGACTCCAAGTTGCAGCACAGGCACGCTGGAAGCGTTGTACTGAATGATGAAGGGTGGCGTGGTGCCCGGCGGCAGGGAGCGCAACTGCACCTGGCAGATGGCTGTTACCTGGGCTACCGCATTGCCGACGTTGACATGCGGCTGGAAGAAGATCTTGATGAGGCCGATGCCGTTGAGCGACTGCGACTCGATGTGTTCAATGTCGTTGACCGTGGTGGTCATGCCGCGTTCGCTGTTGGTAACGATGCGGTTGGCCA
>CAYVMS010000014.1:0-28653 GCA_964452615.1 uncultured Occallatibacter sp. | reverse complement strand
ACTGATGTATCCGGATAAACACCCGCATGGGATGGACGAGATGTCCTTCAACGCGCTTTTCACCGAGAACGCGCCGGTCATCTTTGCCTTCCACAACAATCGCTGGCTCATTCACACCATGATTCATGGCCGCTCGAATGAAGGCCGTTTTCATGTCCACGGCTACGTGGATCAAGGCACAACGACCACTCCTTTCGACATGGTCGTGTTGAATGAAATGAGTCGTTATCAACTTGCTCTGGATGCACTCAAGCATGTTCCGCGGCTTCGTGTGCAGGCGGCGGATGCTATCACTCTGTTTGGCAAAAAGCTGAATGAACATCACGACTACATTCGCCAGAACCTGGAGGATATGCCCGAGATCAGAAACTGGCAGTGGACGGCTGATTTCAGCGACTCGACTGCGCCGGCGCCAATGGCCAAAGGCCATCCAAACAAGGCAATGTTTACCGACAGTTGAAAGGAATCCGGTCGAAATTAAGATGAAGGCAGTTTATCGCATGGAATTTGCGATAAACTGCCACCGTTTCCTCAGCTCTGGCGCTTAGGAGGGGATATTGAATGATCCGAAGGCACCATCCGATTGGTTAAAGATTGATGGTATCGATGGGCTGGTCGAATTGGCACTCAATCTCCACTGGTCCTGGAATCATGCGGCAGACCAGCTGTGGGAAGCGCTCGACAAGGAACTCTGGGCAACCACACAGAATCCGTGGGTCATCCTACGAACGGTCTCTCACGAAAAGATCAAAGCTGCTTTGGGCGATGTCGAGTTTCGCAGCCATCTCGACAGTCTGCTTAAGCGCAATCGGGAATCCTATCAAGCTGACGCATGGTTCCAGCACAAGCATCCAAAAAAAGCTCTCATGACGGTCGCCTACTTCAGCATGGAGTTCATGTTGAGCGAAGCACTGCCTATCTATTCGGGTGGGCTTGGAAATGTAGCAGGCGATCAGATGAAGGCGGCAAGCGACCTGGGTGTTCCGGTCGTAGGTGTAGGGCTGCTCTATGGTCAAGGATATTTCCGTCAGGACTTCGATTCGGAAGGCCGCCAGCAGGCACTTTATCCGGTCAATGATCCTGGGCAGCTACCCATCAGGCCATTGCGGCAGAAAAACGGCGAGTGGCTTCGGCTGCAGATCCATCTGTCGGGAGCCCTGATCTGGCTCCGTTGCTGGGAGGTCTCTGTTGGCCGGACAAAGCTCTATCTGCTCGACACAAATGACTTCGCCAACACCGCCTCGCATCGTGGAATCACCAGTGAACTCTATGGCGGCGATGCTGAGATGCGGCTGAAGCAGGAGATCATTCTTGGGATTGGTGGATGGCGCCTGCTGCGCGCGCTTGGTTTGCAACCCGAAGTCTGCCATCTCAATGAAGGCCATGCGGCGTTTGCGGTGCTCGAAAGGGCGCACTGCTATATGGAGGATCATGAAAAGCCGTTCGATCTAGCTCTGGCAGTTACGCGGGCCGGAAATGTCTTTACGACTCACACCGCGGTTGCTGCTGGATTCGATCGCTTTGATCCGCAACTTTTTCGGCAGTATCTTGACCACTATGCGCAGGATGAACTTCACATCTCGCTTGACGAACTGCTCAAGATCGGAAGGCAAAACCCCAGCGACAATGGAGAGCCTTTCAACATGGCCTATCTCGCTCTTCGGGGCAGCGGCCGAGTGAATGGGGTGAGCAAGCTTCACGGAGAAGTGAGCCGGCAGATCTTCCAACCGCTCTTTCCTCATTGGCCCCAGGCAGAGGTCCCGATCAGCTCCGTGACCAATGGCATTCATGTGCCGACCTGGGATTCAGTTGAAGCCGATACGCTGTGGACCACAGCATGCGGCAAAAAGCGCTGGCGCGAAGATCGCGCTCTGGAAGATGATATCCGGAACCTCACCGACGAACAGATCTGGCAGATGCGCTCCACGGAGCGAAAAACTCTGATTGATCGGCTCCGAAAACGGTATGCCCGCCAACTCGCTTCAGAAGGTGGAGACTCATCGATTGCGGGCAATATCTTCGACGGAAATGCGCTGACTCTTGGTTTTGCGCGGCGCTTTGCGACCTATAAGCGCCCCGATCTTCTCCTGCTCGATTCTGAGCGGCTGGTTCGACTTCTCTCCAACCCTCAACGGCCGGTACAACTGATTCTTGCCGGCAAAGCACACCCTCAGGATTTGCCTGGACAGGAATTGATCAAGGAGTGGAAGGATTTCATCCGGCGCCCGGACGTTCAATCGAGGGTCGTCTTTCTAAGCGACTACGACATGATGCTGGCGCAGCACATGGTGCATGGAATCGATCTATGGATCAATACGCCGCGCCGCCCATGGGAAGCCTGCGGAACAAGCGGGATGAAGGTTCTTGTCAATGGTGGCTTGAACTTATCGGAGTTAGACGGATGGTGGGCTGAGGCTTACTCCCCCGAAGTGGGATGGGCCATCGGTGACGGCAAAGAGCATGGAGACGACCCTGCCTGGGATCGCACCGAGGCTGAAGCCGTGTATGCCGCCTTGGAGTGTGAAGTTATTCCAGAGTTCTATGAGCGGAATGAAAAGGGCCTTCCGCTGAAGTGGATAGGACGTGTTCGCGAGAGCATGGCAAGGCTCACTTCCGAGTTTTCAGCTACGCGAACCATTCGCGAGTATACCGAAGATCACTATCTTCCCGCAGCAACCGGCTTTCAGGATCGCGCAAGCGACGAAAGCGCAATCGGCGCCAGTCTATCAGACTGGCAAAAGAAGATCGTTCGCACTTGGAGCAATGTGCATTTTGGGAAGGTGAAGATTGAGACGCGTGATGGTTGGCATGATTTTGAGGTAGAGGTAGCTCTAGCGGGCCTAAAGCCGGATGAGCTGAAAGTTGAACTCTACGCGATGGCCATTGAAGAGAATGCGCCTGCCATCGAAGCGATGACCGCATTCAATCCGTGCGCTGATTCTGAGGGCTATCTACTTTATTCTGGAAAGGTGCCTGCAGTTCGTCCAGCAACAGACTATACTCCGCGCGTCGTTCCCTGCCATGCAAACGCTTCTGTCCCCCTTGAAGCAGAACAGATCCTGTGGCAACACTGATGACCAATCTCGGAATCATGGAACGGGCGCGGAAACTACTGAATAGAGCAAGTCGTCGCGTCTCGAAACAGCAGGCAAAGAACAAGAGGGTTACCGGAGCAGCCAAAGCGAAGCTCAGTAATGACACTGCGCGATCTCATCCTCAGCCAATCTGGATGGAGACTGAGGCCGGAGCTACAGAGTGCCATCATAAGCTTTCCAGTCTCAGGGCGTCGGCCCTGTGAGTCACCGAAGATCCTGACAACGTGATCGTCTCCTTCATGCAACAGTTCATTCGGCATTCAGTCCGAAATGCGACAGCATGGTCCGTGTGGATTTGCAGTCCGTATGAAGGATGCCTTGAATTCCCAGTCCTTCCGCGATCTGAACGAACTTCGGGGTATTGTCGATGAAGACAGCCTACGCGGGCTGCACCTGAGCTATATCGAGAGCCATCTTGAAGATATCCGCGTCGGGCTTGCGAATGTGAACAAAGCAAGAGGATATGAAGCAGTCAGGCCCTCGGCGCAATTGATGCCCACTTTCATGCACCATCTATGCGCGCTGTTTCAGAGGTTCCACGAAAGAGAGTTAGCGATGCCCACCGCCGCCACCGTGACCTCCTCCGAAACCTCCACCATGAAAGCCTCCGCCACGGACACCCCCTCGGCCCATGCCACCGCCATACCCACGTCCTCCAAATCCACGGCCAATGTGTCGGCCTCCGTAGAACCCGCCTCCCCAATAGCCGCCTCCCCAACCCCAGGGAGGATAGAAGCCAAAACCGAACGGGCTCCAGTACGGCCCCATGCCGACAAAGGCGTAGTCCCACATATATGGATCCCAATACCAGCCTGGACTAAAGCCATAGGCGCCGGCGTATTCCCCACCGATTTGATTGCTGGCTTCGGCCAAATACTCCGACCGAAGGGAACTCCATTTATAAAGATCGTCGTCGGCGCCATCGGCATCGAAGCTGGCGGCCTTTTCTCTAGCGCCCCCTACGAGTGCGAATTCGTGATGGTTTTTGACCACTTTGTATTTGCCATCACTCACCTCAACAGCGGCTTTTCCTTTGAATACCATTGCCGTGGGATGGCTGGCGTCGAACTCGTAGTAGCCGGTCTTCACAAGTTGCGTCGTGACGCCCGCGTCAACGATTTCTAGATCGTTTTGATCGTGTAGCTCATCCACTTCTACAGCTGCAAGGCCGCGATCGAGTTCAACTTGGGTTCGAGTAATGTCGGGTGAGATCATCTTCACGGCGCTATTGTCGTCGACTCGAAGGAACACTCCGGGTGTGAGTAAAATCTCAGCTTTCCCCGTCATTGTTGAGAGCTCCTCTCCAGCGTTCATCTCGACGCTTCCAACATCCTTTTCGTTTAGTAGCTTTCCCTGCAGATATGCCGCACCCTCGATATAATTCAGCGTTCCAGGGTGGGCAGAGTTGGCGCCAAATACTGGCGTGCATAGAACTCCTATGCCGAGTAGCGCGATCGTCGTTAACCTGGACATCATCGCCATTTACCTCTGTCACGTTAAACGGATGAAGCAAGAAAAAGTTCTGCATAAGAATGACCAGTGTGCAACCTTCATTGCGTTTTGTGAACATAACAAGAATCTATGACACATCAGTGTTTCTGCAGCGCTGGCGCTACACACTAGTGACAAATGCAAGTCAGAATTCGGAAAATCAGTTGTGAATCTCTTTCGCCTTGAGCCACCGCATGCGCTTCTCGTCAGCCATATGCGAAATGAAGCGTGAGATCGATAAAATTCTAGCCTTCTCCGATAGCCTAAAAAAACTAAATGACCTCCGTCTCACGCCATGCGAGCGCCCGGTCTTTATCGAGACGAGCAAAAGTCAGCAGCAAGCATCTGGGCCGGGTTCACAGAAAAGGCCCGGCTTCTGCCTCTCTCCAGGTCTTTCACGACCACATATTGAAATCGATTCCGCAATCTTAACAGTCTTGTGGCCCAGGTCTTTTTCATAGACGACACCGTCCTGATCGAACGGTTGGTGTTCTATAAACGCGATTCCATATCCTAATGACATGTGCATCTAACCAATCAGAGCGACGAAGACCGAGGGCACAAGCTGGTTCGGACCTTAGAGGATTTATCTAGCACCATCAGATTGCTCTCCGTTCACTTCGAGCGGGTGATCGTCGAACACTGCACGTTCGGTGGTAGGCCCACACAGCATAGCCGGCACATATCACAATCACGATATAGAAAGGGACGTGAACAAATGTTGCCAGCGCTGTAGGTAGAACGAGTGGTAGCCACGGAACACTTGATCGCCAAGCTGTGATCTTAGACTTTGTTTCCATCAATTCTAGAATGAACAGAAATATAAAGAATGTTGCGACGCCCACGCACGTCGATCCCATATGGACCTGCCAGGATGAAACTCTTTTCATTTGAAGCCCCCATGCATCCATTGCGTCCCCGATGGTGCTTTCTATAGCGATGAATCCGCAAGCACCGCCAAACAACGCCACAAGAAGTGTTGTAGGAGTGTGATTGAACTCATAGCTCGTTTTTTCCTTTCTTTGTCCCATATAATCACCAGCAGAGCGGTCAGTTTCCTACCGTCTAATCGTCAGGACCGGGCATTCGGCATCTGCGATAAGACGAAATGCCCCGGATGTTCTCATCTCCATGCTCAGATGCGAGGTCTTCCGAATTCCGAGCACCAATAAGTCGACCGATCGCTCTTTGACGTGCTTAAGAATCTGATCGTGTGCCTTGCCGACAGCCACGTACGTTTTCGGATCGCAGAACTCCCTAGCCTGTTTAGGTGCAAGTCCATCGAGGGAGTTGGAGAACAGTCTCTTGAGTTCTGACAAACGATCCGGGCGTTCAATGTCATCTCCATGGATAACATTGAGAATGTCGATGCTGGCCCCGAGCGTCTCTGCGAAAAAGACGGCAAAAGTTGCCGCATGTGCCGCGTCTGGAGAGAAGTCGGTCGCCAAGAGTATCTTCTGAAAGGGAAACGTCGTCGATGTTACAGGCTTGACCAGTGGACCGACAGTGAGCGTCGGCCAGTTGGTTGACCTCAAGATCCGCTCGGCAACGGAGCCGATGAAGCCATGATCCAGGCTTCCCCCGCCATGGGTTCCCAACACGATCAGAGATGGCGAATGCACGTCGGCCAGTAATGGAATAACTTCCTTCGGGTCACCCTCTAAAAGCATGGGACGAGCTTGAGCGCCTTGTGTCGCCAGCAGAGACGCCCTTCTCGATAACAGCGTCTGCAGGTCCTTTCTCTGCGCACTCTGCAGTAATTTTTCGACCTCAACCTCCTTAGCGGCTTGCGAAAGCGAAAAAGCATGAACAACAAGCAGACTCGCCGAAAAGTATTCCGCGATCTTGAGCGCATAAGCACCAGCGTTCTGGGAGCAGAGAGAGAAATCCGTCGCATAGATCACCGAGTTCAAATTCAGTTCTGGCTTGTCGCCGATCACAGGCATTTCCGCTATCTCCTTGCTAAAGATCTCAATGGCAGAACGACCTCTTGTCGCACATCACGACACTTTTGCAAACTCTTGACACAGAGTGCCCTTCGATACCGAGTGCCGCATAGACACGCCATATTCGCGAACTAGTTCCAAAAAAGCGCCAACCGGACCTCTTGGATCCGGGCCATTGAACAGGGCTACACTCAGTTCGCGCTTGATCGGGCCATTATCTAGATGGATTGCCTTAACTGTACCCAGCCTAAGTGACTTCTCGAGCGCCAGGCGGGGGACAAAGCCGATGCCGAGCCCGGCTTCCACTGCGGAAATGATTCCTTCCGCAGAGTCGATATCAATAGGGGTCTGAAGCTGTTGACGTAGAATGCCATTTTGCTCGAGATATTCTTCAACAAAATGGCGCATGCCTGATCCAATCTCCCGAAGCAAGATCGGCTCTTGAACCAATTCGACGGCGCTTATAAATGGCTTCATCGTCCAGCGATGACCGGGTCTGACAATGAGCGTTAGTTCGTCTTCACCAAATGCTTCGATCTTCAGATCCGGACGATGGGCGGGAGCCTCGATCAAAGCGACTCCGATCTGACGCAAACTGAGAGCCTGAAGGACGTCGTTGGTGCTCCCACTTGAGACATGGATTCTGAGCTTGGGCCATGTCCTGAGAAGCAGAGGAAGTAAAGCTGGCAATAGATACACGGCAATGGTGTGCGATGCCCCGATACTCAACTCGACTCCTTCGAGTCCGCCGAACGGAGCGAGTGCGGCAATCGCTTCGTTGGAGATCGCCTCTATCTGTCGCACATATTGCAAAAGCGTTATACCAGCCGAGGTGAGACTGGTTTCACGGCCGACTCGGTCGAAGAGAGCAATTCCAAGGCTTTCTTCAAGAGATCTGATCTGAGCCGTAACGGCAGGCTGGGTAATATGAAGTTCCTCCGCAGCCCTGCGATAGTTCAGATTGTCCGCGACTACGCGAAAGACTTTGAGCTTGAAGTTTCCAATCATGGCTTTGCTCCCGTTTGATAGTTGAGTGTGGCGAGAGCAAGCCGGTATTGGTATTGGGCGTCAGTGTTACCGATCGCCGCATCGGTTTGTTGGTACTGCGCCTGACTTAGCTCCACGATTGAACTCAGTCCCAATTGGTAGCGCGTTTGCGCCAGCGAGAGAGCGAGGTTTGCTTCTTTGAGAAGCTCCTCTGTCACAGCGACCCGTTGATACGCAGTAGTTGCAGCCAGCCACGCAGTACGCACGTCTCTGACAATCCGGTCGCGTAGATCGCGGCTCTGCTCTGAGGCTGCCTCGGCGCGAATGGATGCTTCTTTCGCCTGCGCCGAATAGAGGAACCCGTTAAAGATGGGGATATTCATGTTGACGCCAATGCCTCCCCACCAATTGCTCAGGTAATATTGGGCGGGGCGAATGGGCACGCTGCCAGCAGTTCCAGCGGCGCTAATCGTCGGAAGTTTCTGATCGCGCTCGGCATGACTGAACTTGACCGCCGCTTGTTGGCTATAACTCAAGGCCTGGAGGTCTGGGCGCTGCTTTAGTGCCAGCTGCAAGAGTTGATCGGGATCAGTTGGAGGAGCCGTCAGCGGAGAGTTATCCTCGATCAAATCGTATGTTACCTGCCGGTCAAGACCCAACACCGCGTCCAATGCCGCCATCGTCGAGTCGGCATTGTTCCGAGCATCAAGCTGCAATACCCTCGCCTGCGACAAGGTAACATTGGCAAAGCTCAAATCGAGAGTCGATTTCAGTTTATTGTTTGTCATCTGGTTTACTTGCGTCTGTGTCGTCATTCGTGTGCTAACATTCTGGTCTGCCACCTTAAGCAAAGCCTGCGCCTGCAGCGCGTTGAAGAACGCCTGGTCGGCGGCAAGCACGATGTCTTCCGCAGTGGCGAGTGCATTTGCGTCCTGTGCTTTTTCCTGTAGCTTTGAGGTCGCAACAAGATTGTGAGTTCTGCCGAAGTCGGTAATTAGTTGGGTAAAGCTTCCCCCACCTCCTGCATGCGTAAAGAGACGAGAAGCAGTCAGCGTTCCTGCCGAGATGCGGCTGGCATCTTCCGCCTCCTCAGCGGTGATGCTCGCTTCTCCGGTCGGCAACTGGGCGGATCTCGCTTCACGGACGACTTGATGCTGTGCAAGCGCAAACAAACGTGCAACGCTCACTCGCGGATTATTCTTAATAGCGAGCATTTCAGCATCGGACTGCGTCAGACGCTGATGCTGATCGGCAGTGACATTGTCGGTTTTTGTTATCGGTGGCTGATTGTCGGCCTGAAACATGGGCGTCGCGATTGAACGCGAAAGAGCACGGAGCGTAACTTCTGGTGCATTCGGCACGAGCGTGTTTTCGTTTGATTTCTGCCCGTGAAGCAACCCTGAGCAAATGACCACGAGCACGATGAGGGATGTGAAATTTCGGGAGAAGAATCTTGGTGGATTCATCATGCCTCCACCTCTCCCGCAGTAGCAGGCGGCAGTTCATGTGAGCCGTGAACGATCAGGTAAACAGCCGGGACCAGAAAGACGGTTACAACCACCGAGACTGCCAGTCCACCTATGACTGCGCGCGCCAGGGGTGCATATTGTTCGCTGCCGGCCTCCATGCCCAATGCCATCGGGATCATACCCAGCAGGGTCGCGAGCGAGGTCATGAGGATGGGTCGCAGACGGATCTTGCAAGACTGAATGACTGCCTCGAGAAGAGGAAGCCCTTGCCTATGCAGAGTGCCGGCAAACTCAACAATCAGAATGCTGTTCGAGACCACGATGCCAGTCATCATGATTACGCCCATAAGAGACATAATGTTCAGCGTGCTCCCAGTGACCAAAAGGATCATCGCGACCCCTGCCAATCCGGGCGGAATGGCCATAAGAATGATGAAGGGATCAATGAAAGACGTGAACTGGGCCATCAAGATCAGGTAAACCATCAGTACCGCAACGACGAGCCCAAGCCCAAACTCCGCGAACGATCTATTCATGCTGACCACAGCGCCGCGCACCTTGATGGTGGTGTTCTTGTCTGTTTTGGTGTTCTCTACAAGTTTGTCGATCGCTCCTCCTACCTTTTGGAGTGCCTCGGTTTTGGTCGAAACATAAATATCGATCACGCGGCGGATCTGATAGTGATCCACCTCCGTAGGAGTATTGATCCGCCGGATATTCGCCACTGAACTGAGGGGCGTATAGCCGGCCGTGTGATCACCCTTCCAGAATTCACGCGACTGGTTGCCGGCTTGAAGAGCCTCTTGCATTGGGCTATATCCGGCTGGATGAACGCCGCGCAAAGGGATATTCTCGAAGTCATCCATCGACATGTTGTTGATGAATTTATTTGCGTATTGGACGGTTACCATATAGTTGTTGCCACTCTTCGGATCGATCCAGTAACTAGGAGCGACCATACCATCAGAGGTCATGGCCGTAATCACGTTGTCCACTACCTCCTTCGCGGAGAGGCCAATCAGGCTGGCTTTTTCGCGATCGATGTCCAGTGCGATCCCAGGGTAGTCCAGATCCTGCGGTATGTAGACGCCGCTCACGTTCGGCATTGATCTGATCTTCTGGGAGAGATCCTTGGCCAGGGTGTAAGCTCCGTCCATATTCATCGAGCTAACCTGAATATCTATCGGGGCGGGCAATCCCTGATTGATCACGCTATCCACGAGTCCGCCGGCCTGATAGTAAGCCGTAAGCTCCGGCATCTCGCGAGCAAGCCTCTCGTGCACGCGCTGCATATATTCGTAGCTGCCGGTGCTATGACCCTCTTTCAGGCTGGTCTGCACGAACGCTGTATCCATTGAGGCATTGGTGGTGTAGATTGCCGAAAGATCCGGATACACGCCGATGTTGGAGACGATCATATCCAGATCTTTGGGACGAACAACGCCGCGAATGATATCCTCCACCTTCGCTACGTATTCGTTGCTGACCTCGAGTCGCGTGCCGCTGGGCATACGCACATCGATGACGAATTGTCCGGGATCCGTTCGTGGAAAATAGGCGCGGCCAATGAAGGGAAACGTAGCTGCAAGCACTAAAACAACTCCTCCAAGAATTGCTACCGCGGTAAAACCTGGCCGCCGCATCGCGCGCTTGGCGAGACCTTCGTACCAGTTCAACATCGCCTGAAACTTTTCGTTGAACTTTCTTTCAAAGCGGGTCAAAATGCCAAGCTTCGCCTTCTCGTCGTCCTCGCCGTCGTCTTTCAGACGGATGAACTTGGCGCAAAAGAGCGGCACTACCGTCATTGCAAAAAAGTACGATGCGAAGATCGACAGGACCACACCGAGCGCCAATGGCGTGAAGATATATTTGCTAATACCGTTAAAGAATGTAACCGGGAAAAATACGATGGAAGTGGTGAAGGTCGCGGCCAACACTGCCATGGACACCTCCGTCCCCCCTTGCTCAGCGGCGACGTATGGCGATTCTCCCATTTCCATATGGCGGAAGATGTTTTCTAGCACGATGACACCGTTATCGATGAGCCTTGAAAAGACGAGCGCCAGCCCGCCCAAAATCATGGTATTGATGGAGCCGCCCATGTAATTGCTGATTAGAAGACAAACAACCATCGCTAGCGGAACCGAGATCACCACTGCGATCATGGCGCGTGGGCTGCCGAGAAATACCAGGATCATGATGCCGGTCAAAATCAGCCCGATGAATGCTTCCTTTGAAACATTCCAAATGGCCGTCTTGACGAAGACCGACTGGTCGAAAACTACAGCCGTTTTCAACGAGGAAGGAATATCGACCAGATGCTTAATGGCAGCTTTCATGCCGTCCACGATGGTAATGGTGTTGCTGTTGCCGCCTTGCTTGAACACCGGCACGTAGACCGAGCGTTGCCCGTCGATGCGCACGATGTTGTATTGAAGTGCTCCCGAGTCCTCCGCCTTGCCGATATCGGCCACCAGAACGGATGCGTTGCCCACCGATTTAAGCGGCATCTCGTTCATCGCATTCGCATCGGGAAACTGGCTGTTCGCGTAAATGTTGAAATCCTTCGAGCCAATGCGCACATCGCCTGCAGGCAAAATCAAGTTCGAGCTATTGACCGAAGCGACAACGTCATTCAGGCTTAGGTTGCGCGCTTCCATCTTCAACGGGTCTACATAGACCTGAATTTGACGGTAGGTTCCTCCGTAGGGTTGCGGAACCGACGCGCCCTGGACATTCGAGATCTGGTTGCGCACCTGAAATTGCGCGAGATCTTTGAGGTTGGTCTCGTTAAGTCCTTGCCCCTTCAAGGTCACCAGACACACAGGTTGTGTCGAGGCGTCCATACCCAGCACGACTGGAGGCAATGTTCCCGGCGGCAGCCGCCGCAGGTCCGCCATCGCGAGATTGGCGATATTGCTCAGCGCTGTATTTGGGTCGGTGCCAGGTTTGAAGTAGATCTTGATCAGGCTAACGCCCGTGAGCGAGCGCGATTCGCTGTGATCGATATTGGCGCCCAATGTGAAGAAGCGTTCAAAGGTATTTGTGATGTCGGCTTCGATCTGCTCAGGAGGCATGCCATTGTAAAACGTCGCCACTACAACCACCGGCATATCGATCTTTGGGAATAGATCCACAGGCATTTGTTTTATGGTGACTCCTCCGACAAGCGCCACCATCAGGCACAGCATTATGATGAAGTACGGATATCTCAGTGCAAATTTTGGCATTACTTTGCACCTCCGTTTTCTTTTTGTTCCGCATTCATGTCGATCACCCCTCCAGATTCGCGCATCACCTCCGAAGATTGCGTCTGTGCGAGGATCGGCGATACCTGTTCGCCCTCTGTGTAGCTATCCTGAGCGGCAATAATCACCCGATCCCCAGGTTGAAGGCCGCTCTTGATTTCGACTAGTCGCGATCCACGAATCCCAACCTCCACGTTGCGGACGCGAACTCGATTGCTCTCATCCAGCGAGTAGACCGTTTCGTGGTCTTCCTTGAGCACAAGAGCGTCGGCCGGAATGGTGGTCACATGATCCGCGCGAGCGAGTTGCATTTGAGCATTGGCGTACATCCCCGCAGCAATAGAAAGATCCTTATTTTCGACATCGACTTCTGTCTCCATAGTGCGCGTTTCGAAATTGAGATCACGCGTAAATCGTACGATCTTTCCCGTAAACAAGCGGCCAACGGCATCCACTCGAACCTCGATCGGATCGCCGAGATGCACATATCTAACGTCGCTCTCAGGAATCGGCATGCGCAGTCGCAGCAGTCCGCTTTGAGCGAGCCTTACGATCGGAATGTCTTGTTCATTGGAATTGGTTCCACTCTGGATCAACGCGCCTGTGTCGGCATAACGCCAGATGATCACTCCATCCAGCGGAGCTACGACGTTGGTGTAGTTCTTGAGTGCCTGCACTCGGTCGTTGTCCGTGTGAGCCACCTCCGCGTGTTGCTCGGCGGCTGCCGCTTCGGCTTTGGCGGCGTCGACCTGCGACTCCGAAGACAGATCTTTGCTCTCGGCATCATCTAGTTCCTGTTGCGCAATCAGTCCTTGTTGCGCCTTGGATGCCTCGAGCAGGCGCCTATAGTCCGCATGAAGTGCCGAGTGAATAGCCTCCGCTCGCTTGATCTCATGCTGCGCGCGAAGTAAATCGTCCTTTGCCCGCTGCATCTCGAAGACTGTGCCCTTCAACTGCGCATTTAGCTCTGGAACTTCCAATACCGCCAGAGTCTGGCCTTTGTGCACTTTGTCGCCAATGTCCACGTTGATCTTCACCATGAAGCCAGTGACCTTTGGGTGAACGTCTACTACCTGGTATGGCTGAAACTGTCCGGCAAGGCTCAGGGTGTGCGCTATGTTTCCCTGACCTGCTGCAGCAATTTTGGCCGAGGGTATCTCCGCGGCGCTCGCATCCGAGTGTCGAGTCTTTAAGTTGCAGGCAACAATAATGGCCAGAATTGGGAGAGTGACTCCCGCGGATAGGATGAGTGAGGATCGCTTTCGCATATTTCGACTGGACCTCTGAACGGGTTTCTTGACGAATAAGCAAGGGACCGCAGGACACGTTCTCAAATAGGGAACATGGCTTGCCGCACCCAGTCAGTAAACTTGACTGGATGCTTCAGGATTGGCAATGTGAAAATATTTAGGCGAGGACGGGAGGGGGTCGAACGAAGAGAGAGCTTATGATAGCTCGGTGCAACTTCAATAGCGCGGGATCCTGTTTCATTCCTTTAGGCGCGGGGGGATTCAACGCAGCGATGCTCAACAGCAAAATCAAGATCGCCATTGTAGTGGCGGTATAAACCACCTTAGTGGCCGTTCGAGTACGAATTACCCGGGGGGATTCTGCGGTATCAGGGCGCTCGTCCCTGGATAGCATTTTCGCCTTTGGAACCTGATGGGAAGTGGCCCGTGATGGATAGTAAAGCGAAAGTTTGTATTGCAGGCCCCACGCAAAGACACAGATAGCCAATCCCAGGAACGCTTGAGTTCCTAAGAACCTGATCAACCGAGCTTTGCTCCAACTACCCATCGTTAAATCTGCGGCCGCTAAGCACTTCTAAATTGAGTTAGCACTTCGTCGATAAAAAGCAGCTCCCTAGCGCCCTCCTACTGTTTGATTCCATACACGGCTAAAGGGTAGCACAAACTTTCTTATAGTTGATAAAGAAAACTGTTCGCCTAATGGAAAGCATGGCGGGATAGGAGAAGGCTGTTCTTGGTGAGCATGTTCAATTCGTCACAGAGGATTACCCGAGCATTGTCTTTAGCTCACTGCAAGGGAGCAATAGACAATCTGGTTATTGTCCTGCAAGCTAAAATGGAGCAATGATTTATGACCCGCATTACAACCGAGTTCCCAAGTGAAGCATGGCTCCAGTCGGCAACTTCACAAGATCAGGCGGCCGGATAAACCGGAACGCTCTAAAATGAGATGGGAAGCTAGCTAATCTGCGTCCATTGGGTTAAACGTGTACTTCTCTTCTACTTGCGGATGACGAATGACGGTCAGCCCATCCGATCCAAGCAGGAAGGTCGTTCCGGTTTCGTCGCGCGCAGTTTCGCCGCTCACTTGCTTCACAGTGAAGAGCAACGTAGGATCCCCAGGATTTGAGGTATCGACGATCTGAAAGTCTCACGGGACAACCGGTACATCCGTCTGCTGTTCATCCACCATAAGGAAAGCTGAGTCGCCGAGCGATTCGGTGCGTCTGGGATACTGGAGTCCACTCACCGGCCTGAGTTGAGGCGTCTTCGGCTTCCGTAGATCCAGCACCGCCAGTCCAAGATTGTTACGAAATTGAACCAGGATGGCCCATGGTCTCAATTCCCTTACGAAATCGAACGGGCCCGGGACTGCGAGGGAAACGGCCTTTACTTGCTTAATGTGCGTCGGATCGGTGACATCGAGCACAAGGAGGCGTTCGCCCTCGTGTTGCTCGATGTAGAGATAGCAACTACCATCACCGCTCTCCGAGTACAGCCGAAATGCAATCCCATGCCTTTGTGCGAGTGATGGTAAGGCGGCAGGCAAGACAACAACAACATCCTTGGAATGGGAGATAATCAGCTTCTCTGCCCCAGCTCCGAGAGGCATGACACCAAGGAACGCTGCGGCAATCGCTCCACGAAACAGTGTTGGCCTAATGCTCATGTCCTTATCCTCCGATCAAGTATTATTCGCCGATGTCTCAACCCGGTCCAGTCAATAGTTCTTATCTCGCATTAGAAAAGCACGATGTGATCCAACAACCATTTGCTCTTTAGAACCTTGTGATTAAATGGTCATTGGGTGATATCCTCGACTTCCAGGATTATGCGAGATTTGACCGATTCTGAACTGGAAGGTGGCAAGACAATTCCGCATGCTAGGCGAACCGATGTGCGTCTGAAGATTTTGCAGGCGCTCCGTTTTAAAGCGCTAGCAGTTAGCGAGATTGTGGCGGCGACGGGAGCAACGCAATCGAATGTCTCGAAGCATCTCTCACTGATGTTATTTGTGGAGATCAAGACCGGCCGCAATCAGGTTGTATGTAATTGACTTCCGGTCCGCAATCCGACGCCAGATTCACTGTGTTAGCGCCGTCGTCCGTGACTTGAGGGACGATTATTGGCCATCTGGTCTCTGCACGGCTCACCGAGACTTACAGCAAGTTCAAACTGAAATAGGATTCGATTAGAGAAAACGAACCTAGACCGCATCGACTAGAATCTCCTCGGAGGAGCACGATGAATATCAGGCCGGTTAAGCACTTGGTGATCGCAGCACTTCTCGTATTTTCTTTCGTTTTTATCTCTTCACAGCTTCAGGCGCAGTTCACTCCGACCCCTATAGCGAGTGCGCTCTCCATCCCCGAGGCTCAGTGGTTGAAACCTGAGGCTTTGGTTCACATGCAGCAGACCAAGGGAGCAGACAAGCCTCTGGTCTTTCAAGTTGGCTCACGGATGCTATTTGCCCAGGCGCATATTCCCGGCTCCGAATACATAGGGCCTGGCTCGCAGCCGGCGGGAATCCAGCAACTACAGAATCGAGTGAGCGCTCTTCCGCGCAAGAAGCTCATTGTGCTCTATTGTGGATGCTGCCCTTTGAGCCGCTGCCCGAACCTCGGACCCGCATTCGCAAAACTGGGTGAAATGGGCTTCACCAACGTGAAGGTTCTCTATCTCGCCGACAACTTTGGCGCAGATTGGGCCGACAAGGGTTTCCCAGTTGAAAAAGGCAACTAACGAAAAATGGCGGTGAGGCGTGTCAGAGGTTTCAGAGGCCATAAAGAATTCGGCATACACTCTTCGCTGCTTATCTATTGCGAATCTGCTCCTGAGCCTGTGTCTTGGGATGAACGCGGCACAGGCCCAAGTTGCGACAACTTCGTTGCTTCTCAAGGAGGCGCCGGAGTTCGTGCGCACAGACTTGGAGAACCGCAAGCTGGATCTCCACGCATATCGGGGCAAGGTAGTATTGCTCGATTTCTGGGCCACCTGGTGCGCCTCCTGCCAGATTGAAATGCCTCGTTTCGTTGCCTGGCAAAGCCAGTACGGCCCGCGTGGTTTGCAGATTATCGGCATCTCCATGGATGACGATCCGGAATTGGCGCGAAAACTGTACAAGAAGATGAAGTTGAACTATCCGGTGGCGATGGGCGATGAGAAACTCGGACAACTATACGGAGGAGTGCTCGGCCTCCCGCTGACCTTTCTTATCGACTCCCAGGGAAAGGTTCAGGCTCAATTTCGTGGGGAAACCGATTTGAATTTGATTGAAGACGAGCTCAAGCCCCTTCTCCGTCCTTGAGTTTGAAGCCTCATCTCATTCACGGCTCAAAGTTTCCCGAGACCCCCTATAGATGTATCCAGCCGCACCGGATCATCGCCAGAGATCCCGTCGCGACAACGCTCCAAAGAACGACGCCTTGAAGTAGCGGTCGAACGCCGACCTCTTGAAGTGTCTTCTTCGATAGTCCGGTTCCAATCAGGAATAACGTAACGGTAAGGCCAATAACGCCGAGATGTTTGAGATCCGGATAGAGTGCCTGGAATGGGTGTACGTAGGTGTTAGCCGCGGCCGCTAGACAGAAGAACAGGATAAACCAGGGCCAGTGAATGCGCGCCTTACTCTTCTTGACCAGGGCTGTCCCAATCGACATGGGCACGATCCACAACGCGCGGGCCAACTTGACCGTTGTGCCGACGGCAAGTGCCACTGTGCCATACTTTGCCGATGCGCCGACGACGGAACTTGTGTCGTGAATGGCTAGCGCCGCCCAAAGCCCGAATTGTGTCTGCGCCATGTGCAACGCTGTACCAATCGCCGGAAATGCAAGCAATGCAACCGAATTCAGAACGAATACGGTACCCAGCGAAACTGCGATTTCCTCTTCGCTTGCGTTTGTGATCGGTGCAATTGCGGCAATCGCGCTGCCGCCGCAGATAGCCGTACCCGCCGAGATGAGAAACGAGGTTCCCTGCTTCACTGCCAGCACTCTTCCCAAACCCCAGCCCAGCAGCATTGCAAAGCTGATGCTGATCGCCGTATAGATGAATCCAGAGCGCCCAACACGAATCACCTGTTCAAGGTCCATGCCAAAACCCAAACCCACAACGGAAACCTGAAGCAGCAGTTTCGACAAACGCTTCGCATCGAGATGATAGGGATGAACAAAGCTGAAACCGTAAACAATGCCGAGAGCCAGCGCGATTGCGGGCGAAAGATAGCCGCTCGCCGCCAGAATCAATCCGGCAAAGAAGATGTTCTTGGACATGATCCAAGTATTTCTGAATATTGAGACGGCGTCCAAGCAGAAGGACTTATGTCCTATTTGTGTTTCTTATGAGTGGTCGAGGGCGATGATCGCATCGGTTGAATCGATGTTCTCCGCATGCCAGCACTGGCAAAGAGAAACTTCCGAAATTCATTGGCCAGACCTTGCGGCTCGGCGCCGGACGCGTAAGCGACGGAAAAGTCCCGTTTGATACGTAGTCCCGCGACTTCAACAATTTTAAAATGTGTACCAAGCCGCAGGTCCTTTGCAATTGCCCAACGAGACACGAATCCCACCCCAAGTCCAGCTTCCACGGCAGACTTGATGGCCTCAGTTGAGTCGAGTTCCATCACGATCCGCATCGAATTCTGCTTGAGACCCTGACGTTCCAGCGCCATCTCAACCACCCGGCGAGTGCCGGAGCCACGCTCCCGCATCAGTAAGGGCGTCGTGGCGATTTCAGAACAGGGAATGGACTCCAACTCAGCCCACTCGTGCGCGGCAGACACAATCAGTACGAGTTCGTCCTCCAGAAACGGTTCGCACTTGATGGCGCGGCTTCGCGCAGGCCCCTCAATCAACCCCAACGTGATCTTCTGCGTTTCGACTGCCTCCACGATATGTTCCGTATTGCCGCTGATCATCGTGGGGTGAACGCGCGGATGCTCCCGCGTGAAAATACCAAGCAATCGTGGGAGCACATACTGAGCGATGGTCGTAGAGACGCCAAGGGCTAGTTGGCCGGCGTGATCTCCGCTCAGCGCGGCAATCTCATGTTCAGCCCTGACCAAGAGCGCGTTCACCTGCTGAGAGTATCTCAGGAGAAGCTTACCGGCCTCGGTCAACGCAATGTGCGATCCAGTACGATCGAAGAGTTGGACGCCAAGATCCTCCTCAAGAGCCCTGACCTGGAAACTGACTGCGGGTTGTGTCAGATACAGTTCTTCAGCGGCCTTGCGGAAGCTGCGCTGTTCAGCGACGGTTCGGAAGACAACCAAACGAAAATTGTCGAGACTCGCCATAGAACGATTAGAACATCCTAGAGAAGACCAACGAGTCAAGCAATGTGATGCTTTGCAAGGCAGGTCGGCGGCTCCACACTATCAATGGGAGCGCGTGCTCTCTCTATTTCAGGAGGCTTCGATAGAAGTGATCACTTGCGCGCCTGCTAAGAGTGTTGCGACTCTTGTCCGCAAGTATCTGGACGGATCGCTGGTGTCGGTCGAGCACCCCTGTGAGCACGTATGCTAATGTCCTGCGGAAGGCCGTTCCGTGCTTGTCATCCCCAGCAACCGTTGGTATTCCTTTGTGATGATCAAACGCAAACGGACAGAAACGGACGGGTCGCACGGGATTTCCAGCGAACGGCAGCGGTCGATCGCCATGCGAAGGTTTTGGAGAAAAGCGACACAGGCCGGGCACGCTTCGATGTGCTCACGCATCGCCTCGCAGGTAGCAGGTTCGACTCGACCATCCAGATACTCAGAGAGATTCGAAAACAAGTCGCGGCACTCTCGGGAACGTTGTTCACCTTCGGACAGCGTATCCTTGGACTTCTCCTTCACTCGATTGCGGCGATCCGTCTTTTTGTGCGCAACCTCCAGAAGCTTGTTCATCTCTTTGCGCACGGAGAGTCGTGCCCGATGCAATCGGACCCGAACAGTTCCCTGTTGAAGGTTGAGGATCTGCGCAACCTGCTCGGTCGTCAGTTCCTCCATATCGCAAAGCACAAGGACAATCCGCAATTGCACGGGAATGCGCAGAACTGCCTGGTGCAAAAGGTGATCTTGCTCGGCATCAAGCAGTTTACCCTCCGCACTCTTGGCGGTATCTTGCAGCATTCGTCCCAGTTCTGCTTCGTCTGGCATCAATTCATCAAGAGAGACAAGAAACCTGGAAGCATGGGCAGGCTTTCGACGCATGCGCCAGCAGCGATTTCTCGTTACGGTATAGAGCCAGACAGCCAGAGCCTGAGGATCATGAATATGGGCCAGGTGTTCCAGAGATCGGAAGAGAACTTCTTGGGTAGTGTCTTCTGCGTCTTCCGGATGACCGCAAACCTTCATGCTGAAAGAATAGACCGTGTTCTGCAGCAGGCCGATTGCTTCCTCCAGAGCTTCAGGAGTGTTGCGGTGCAACAGATCGGCGGCTTGAGTCAGTTCCGAGCGCATTGGTTCATTCTTTCGAGACCAAGTTCAGGATATTCTATCTGTACAGATTGCCAGAAAATTTGTCTCCGCTGAGCATGAGCTTCGATAAGGCTGATGACTCCAGCGAATCTCCTCGATATTCATTGGAGACATTGCTTATCGGAATCGTCAACTTTCAGGGTTTCCTCAATCATCAGGATGCAGATCGGACAGATTTTCATCAACCACTCGCGCGATTGCGGCATCTCTGTTTCGGAGCCTGAAGCGATCCAGGCACGCAGCAAGGCAATCGCAAGGGCCACTTCTGCTCCGGGGCGGCTTGCCTCCAATCTATACATCTGCCGATAGACCTCATCCTTGAGGCGCTCGCTCCATTTTAATGGTGAAGAATTCGCGTTGGCTGTGCAGTTACGCGGAGTCATGACGCAATCTCCCCGGGCATTACTCCTTGAACAAGCCAGGAGTACTCCCCGACATTGCTACACTTCAACTCTAAGAAGCCAGCCGACTGCAGACAGTTTGCCGCATCTGAAGCACTGAGGCGGTGATTGAGAGCAGGCCCTGGCTGGGATTGCACGTCGGGACGCCAATCGAGAACTGCGATTCTTCCCATGGCTTTCAGAATCCGTTTGGCTTCGAGCAGGACAGCGGAACGGTCTTCAAACTCATGCCACACATTTGCCATGAAGACGAGATTGCAGGATGCGTTTGGCAACTCAGTTGAATCCGCGCCCGCATGAATCACGCGGATGTTTGAGATGTCTCCCGTAACCAGCTTTAGCTCAAGGCGACTAAGCATCTCCGCCTGGCAATCGACCGCGTAGACCAAGCCAGAAGGTCCTGCTGCCTGTGCCAGCGGAAGCGAGAAGTATCCTGTTCCAGCTCCAATGTCTGCGATCGAGTCATCGGAGTGAATCGATAAGGCTTCGATCACAGTTGCTGGCGGAAGCCAGAGCAAACGCTCGGGATTGTCGAGCCTGTCCGCCAGCGACACATCCATTAGGCGATCATTCATATCATTCGCACTTCCCGCCACAGCAGCCAGCATCCTTCATCCCGATCGCGCGGAAGATCGTCATCGCTGGGCACCAGTTGGTAAATGCCGATTGCAGCAGGTTGATCCCGACAAATGCCGTCAGCCACAGCCAGTAAGGCGAAAGGTAGTGAGCAAGACCAAGTGAGATGAGCAATACAACGCCTGCCATCAGACGCAAACCGCGTTCGACTGTCATAGTGACACTCCTTGTTCGTTCTCAGGTTGAAATTCTGACTCGGACTCGTTTCCGACCTCGTGCCCAGAATGGAGTCCAGACTCGCGTCCAACGTGGACCATGTAATAAAGCACGGGAATCGTCGGCCACGATAGGAACGTCGAGGCCACCGCGCCGGCAATCAGGGAAAGCGCAAGCCCCTGGAAGATGGGATCAGTCAGAATTACACTTGCGCCCACAACAACCGCTGCCGCGGTCAGCAGCATGGGGCGGAAGCGCGTCGCACCGGCGTCGATCACTGCTTCGGCCAGCGGCATTCCCTGGCGAATTCGAAGCTCGATGAAATCGACGAGAATGATCGAATTGCGCACGATGATTCCGGCGCCCGCAATGAAGCCGATCATCGACGTGGCGGTGAAGAAGGCGCCCATCATCGCATGGGCCGGCATGATGCCCACAAGCGTCAGCGGAATAGGCGCCATGATAATCAGTGGCACGATGAACGAGCGGAACCAGCCCACGACCAGAACGTAGATGAGGATCAGCACAGCCGCGAAGGCCAGTCCCATATCGCGGAAGACCTCGATAGTGATGTGCCACTCGCCATCCCACTTCATCGAATAATGGTCGGTCGACTCCGGCAATGACGCGTTATAGCGGGCAAGCGCGTAGCCGGCCGGAAGCGTAAGATGGTCGAGTTGTTTGTTCATCGCCATGATGGCGTAGACCGGGCTCTCTTCCTGTCCGGCAACATCTCCGGTGATATACACGACGCGGCGAAGATTCTTGTGGTAGATGCTGCGCTCGATCGTATTGTGTTCGACGACAACCAGTTCGCGCAGCGAGACCATCGTGCCGTCCGCGCCGGGCAGGCGGATATTTTCGAGGCCCTGCTCTGACGAGCGATCCGCACGGTCAAACTCGACTATCGCAGGCACTGGCTCGCGAGCGCTTCCGTCATGTAGCAGGCCTACCTGCATTCCCGAAGCAGCAAGCGCCAGCGCGTGAGTTACGTCCGAAACCGCGATGCCGTGCAACGCAGCCTTCACCTCGTCCACGCGCAGGTTCACCCCGGGCTGCGGATCTTCGACGTACCAGTCAGTATCCACGACTCCCGGAGTGGTCTGGAAGATGTGCTTGATCTGCTGGGCGACGCGAGTCTGGCCATCAAGATCTGGGCCGTAGACCTCGGCGACGAGAGTTTGAATTACTGGCGGCCCCGGCGGAACTTCGCTCACTTGAATGCGCGCTCCATACTGATTGCCGATCGCGTCCATCAGCGGACGCAGCCTCTTTGCAATGACGTGGCTCTGCTCGCTGCGCTGCATGGCCGGCAGCAGATTGACTTGAATGTCCGCCTGATTGGGCTGGCGGCGCATGTAGTAGTGCCGCACCAGGCCGTTGAAGTTGTAGGGGCCCGAGGTTCCGGCGTATGTCTGGTAGTTCAGCACATCCGGCTGCCGCGCAAGCTCGTCACCGAGCGCCTGAGTCACACGCGCCGTCTCTTCGAGCGGCGTTCCATCGGGCATGTTGATCACGATCTGCAGTTCGCTCTTGTTGTCGAAGGGCAGCATCTTCACGCGCACCAGCCCCATGGGCACTAGCGCAACCGATATCAGAAACAGAGCCGCCACGCCGATGAAGAAGAGCGTGCGATTGCGCCCCGACTCGATCAGCGGCGTCATGATTTTGCGATAGAGCCTGGTCCGCCAGTTCTCGTTCTCCGGTTCCAGGACCTTTGCGCCTTCTAGATGCTTGCCAAGCAGGCGCAGCGCGGCCCAAGGCGAGACGACAAAGGCAACCATCAGCGAAAAGAGCATGGCCGCAGAGGCTCCGACGGGAATCGGCCGCATGTAAGGCCCCATCAACCCGCGCACAAAGGCCATCGGCAGCACCGCGGCAATGACGGCAAAGGTGGCAAGAATGGTCGGGTTGCCCACTTCGGCAACGGCTTCCACCGCGACAGCGCTCATCGACCTGCCGTGATTCTCCGGCAGTCTGAAGTGGCGCACCATATTCTCAACCACGACAATCGCGTCATCGACAAGTATGCCGATCGAGAAGATCAGTGCGAAGAGAGTGACCCGGTTGATGGTGTAGCCCATCAGATAAAAGACCGACATGGTGAGCGCCAGGGTCACCGGAATCGCCAGGAGCACCACGCCTGATTCGCGCCAACCGAGAAAGAGAGCGACAAGAAACGTCACCGACAATGTGGCCAAAAGCAGGTGTTCGAGCAGCTCATCTGACTTGTTCTTTGCGGTCTCACCGTAATTCCGAGTGGTGGTCACCGTAACATCGTTGGGAATCGAGAGGCCCCGCATCTCATGGACGCGCTTCAGCACGGCATTGGAGATATCGGTGGCATTGGTGCCTTTCCGTTTCGCCACCGTGATGGTCACCGCCGGATACTGGCGCGCCGCTGATCCGTCTATGTTTGTCGTGCCAAAGGTTACGTAATTCGCCGGCTCTGCCGCGCCATCGACGATCTTCTCGGCAACGTCTCTGAGATAGACCGGATGCCCGCGCACCACGCCCACCACGACCGCTTCCAGATCCTCGCGGCGTGTGAAGAGGTTGCCGGTGTCGACTCGGATTTCCTGATTGTTTTCCGCAAAGCTGCCCGCCTGCACGCTTGCGTTGGCGGCCTGCAAGTGCCCGGCGACGGCCATTGGCGATAGCCCATAGGCGCTCAGCTTCTCAGTGCTCAGCACGACGCGCATCGCGCGTGGAAGCCCGCCGATAATCGTCGTCTCGGAGACATCGGCGACCTGGCCGATGTTGTGCTGAATCTCGGCAGCAATCGCACGCAGTTGATATCCGTCGTAGTGCTCGCCCCACAACGTCACCGCCAGGATTGGAACGTCGTCGATCGACCGTGCCTTGATCAGCGGCTGCGAGACGCCCGGCGGGATCCGGTCGAAGTTCGAATAGAGCTTGCTGTAGACCTTGATCAACGCGTCTTCCTGCGGCGTGCCGACAAGAAACCGCACGATCACCAGGCTCTGTCCAGGCGCCGATGTCGAGTAGACATACTCCACGCCCGAAATCTGATGCACCAGGTTCTCGATCGGCAGCGTGACCTGCTGCTCGACCTCGGCCGGCGAAGCGCCCGGCATGGCGGTCGCGATGTCCAGCATCGGAACGAGGATCTGCGGCTCTTCCTCGCGTGGAATGATCGCCACCGAAAAGATGCCAAGCGCCAGAGACGCGGCAATGAAGAGCGGCGTCAGCTTTGAGTTGAGAAATGTCTGAGCCAGGCGTCCGGCTATTCCTAGTTCCTGCTTCATGGCTGGACCTCAATTTGCAGTTCGGCGATCCGTTTGCCGGCAAGGTCGCGGTCCGCAGGTGAGTCGACAAGCCTCTCACCAGCGGAGATGCCCGACAGAACCTCAACGAGATCGCCCTGAGTCGCGCCGAGAGTGAGGTACCTCAGTTGCGCGATTCCTTTGCCGCCCAAGACGTAAGCACAGGCCAGAGAGCCGCGCATGACAACGGCCGAGTGCGGAATCAATATTGCCTGCTTCATCCCGTTGGGCAACTCCGCCGTTCCATACATGCCCGCGCGCAGTTGCGCCGCGGAAGGCAGATCGATCTTCACCAGAAATCCATGGCTGGCAGGATCGGCTGCGGCATCGATCTCCGATACCGTTCCCGCCCTCTCGCCGGGCGAAGCTCCATCGATCGAGACCTCAACCTTCATCCCTTTATGAATCGCGCCGATCGCTGACTCGTCGATAGTTGTCTGCAATTGCAGCGCGCCTGCCTGGTCTATCCGAAGCAGCGGCATGCCCGGTGCGGCCATCGTTCCTGGATCGGCTGTGCGTGAAGTCACTACTCCGGCAAATGGCGCAACCAGGCGCGTGTAACCTAGCATGGTTCGCGCTCCGCTTTCCTGCGCACGTGCCGCCTCGGTCTGCGCCCGCACTGCATCGAGATTCGCCGCTGCCGCCTCGGCTCGCCGCGAGACTTCATCCATCTCCTGCGGACTCACGCTCTTTTCCGACTCAAGCTGCTTGTACCGGTTCAGCGTGCTTGCCGCCAGAGCTGCGTTTGTCTGCGCAGCCGCCTGCGCATTCTCGGCTGCCTTCACTCCCGCCTGCGCCTGACTCTCAGAGGCTTGAAGCGCCGCGTCGTCGAGCACGACCAGTGTCTGCCCTGCCTTGACGGCATCGCCCTCGCGCACCAGAACCTGCTGGATACGGCCCATCACCTGCGCGGAGATCACCGCCGTCTCCCGTGCGCGAACCGTTCCCGTGGAGCGCAGATTCACCGCCGCCAACTGCTGCCGGCTCTCGATCACCCGCGCCTGTGCGGTCTCTACCGCCGCCTGAGGCGCAGAATCCGAACCATGACAACCAGCTACCACGACCGCTGAAACCAGAAGCAAACCCACCTCGAAGACCGTCTTCATTGCAACTCCTCCGCCGCATCGGGAGTCAGCGTCCCTGTCGCGTACAAAATTCCGGCATAGGCCATGGCATTGCCATAGACCGCATGCCAGTAGTTGGATTGGCTCTGCCGTTCGGCATCCTCGGCCCGAAGCAGATCCGTGATTGTCGCGAGCCCCGCGCCATAGCGATTCTTCAGAATCCGCAGGCTTTCGGCGGCCTGCTCCATCGCTGCGTGCGCCGTCTCCAGTTGCAGATCGGCCGTCTCGCGGCGAATGTGCGCCTGGCTCACCTCCGTGCGCACATGCAGTTGTGAGGCAACCATCTGTGCGTCGATCTTCTGCTTCCCGGCGCTCTCACGCGCAAGCTGTGCGCGCTTGCCAAAGGGCAGAATGTCGACGCTGATCTGGACGCCAGCCACCCAGTTGTTGCCGCCTGAACTTGAAAGCGAACCCCGATCCTCTTCCCAGTTCCCGTAAGCGCCAAGGCGAGGTCCGAACTCCGATTTTGCTGCGCCGACCGCAGAGGCCTGCGCCCGCTGCGCATCGCCCAGCGCCGACAGGTCGGGCCGAGTCTTTGCCGCCGTCGCCAGTTCTTCTTCCAGCGTCAACTTTGGAAAGGTATGCGCTTCAATCGGCTTCAACTCGGAGGCTTTTAACTCCGGCGAGCCCATCGCTTCACGCAACTCAACCCACGCCAACTCGAGATCGCCCTTGGCCGCGATCAACTCCTCCTGCCTGGCCGAGGCATTCACCTGGGCCGACATCCGGTCCGACTCGACCGCGAGCCCGGCCTTCACGTGATCTTCAGCCGAAGCCACCAGCGCAGCAGCCGTCTCCTGTTCGTGCTCGGCAACCTCAACCTCACGCTGCGCATAGAGCACCGACTGATAAGCTCCAACGACCCGAAGCACGATCTGCTGGTCAGCGGCCTTAGCCGACGATGCAGCGCTCTGCTTGAAAAGGTCTGCGCGGCGAATCTCCCGCTGCGTTTTGAATGAGTCAAATGCCATCCACGAGCCGGATAATCGCGTTGAGAAGTTGCCGATGGGTTGTGGCCGGTTCAGAGCATTCAGCGCAAAGTCGGCCTGCGTAAACTGCCGCTGCCGCAACCGAGATCCAAAAGCATAGACCGGATCGTCGCCGCGGGAAATATCCTCCGTGAAGTTGAGCTGCGGCAGCAACGCGGTGCGAGCCATCGTGGCTGCCGAACTGGCCTCGTCGCTGCCTGCGCGCGCTATCTTGGCTTCGGGGCTTTGCCCCAATGCATGGTCAATGGCCTGCCGAAGCGTCATTTCCGTTGTCTGCGCTCCCGCTCCGCTACTCCAGATACAGCAGAAGATCAAGAGCCAATTGACTGGTTTTCGATTCGGCTTCATGGTTTGCACTGTCCTTTTTCTGCGTTCGTCAGAATAAAGTCATGAATGAAACGATTCGTTACACGATTCGCAAATTTATTTTTTGGCAGGATGGCAAACACAGTCTGTTCCTCCGGCTGGTCAAGCAGGTCATTTCGAGCCTTTGCCTTCGATTTTTGCCTTCCATGGTGTGTTAAGAAATTGATTCCATAAGACTTATGAAGATATTGTGTGTCTTAATAGTAGTAAACTACACCTAGATTCCAGCGCTGCGATGGCACAGTTCTCCCTTCGGGATGCCGCTACGGATATTGGCGAATAAGCGTCATTCGTCTATTCGTCTTATCCTTGGTATGCCCTGCTGCGTGGCATGCAGATCACGCTAACATTGTGCAGCTTTTCCGCGCACGTCCTGGAACAGGAGTTCTCGATGACAGCCGAGTTGATCCATCGCTTGCACTTTGCTTTTACCATCACCTTTCACTATCTCTTTCCCCAACTGACGATGGGACTTGGGCTTTTGATAGTGGTACTCAAGTCGGTTGCGCTCAAGACTGGAAGTGAACAGTGGGACCGGGCGGCACGCTTTTGGGGGCGCATCTTCGCCATCAACTTCGTATTCGGAGTGGTCACCGGTATTCCCATGGAGTTTGAATTCGGCACAAATTGGGCGCGATTCTCGCGCCTCTCCGGCGGAGTGATCGGCCAGCCGCTGGCCATGGAGGGAGTCTTCAGCTTCTTTCTGGAGTCGGCTTTTCTTGGTCTCTTTCTCTACGGAGAAAATCGCATCTCCAAGCTGATGCATTGGTTTTCGGCAGTGATGGTCTTCGTTGGATCGTGGATCTCCGGCTTCTTCATCATCGTCACCGATGCATGGATGCAGCACCCCGTCGCTTATGATCGACTTCCCAACGGCCAATTCGAAGTATTGAGCTTCTGGCAGCTACTGCTCAACCCGTGGGGGGTGTTGCAATATGCGCACAACATGACCGGTGCGGTGATTACCGGATCGTTTGTAATGGCTGCCACCGGAGCTTTCTATCTGCTTGAAGGAAGGATCGAGAACTACGGCCGCATCTTTCTGAAAGTCGGTGTCATCGCGGGCCTCGTCTCCTCGATTCTTATCATCTTTCCCACCGGCGACTTGCACGGCAAATATGTTGCGCGCAACCAACCAGCAGCCATCGCCGCAATGGAGGGCCTCTTCAAAACGGAAGGCGGCGCGGGCTTGGTGCTGATGGGCCAACCCAATGAAGAGACCGGCCAGATCGACAACCCAATCGTCGTAAACGATTTGCTGAGCTTCCTGATCTACGGAACCACCAAGGCTGAAGTCAAAGGGCTGGACCAGATTCCCCACGACCAGTGGCCCACAGCGTTGCCGCTGCTCTACTACGCCTACCACATTATGGCTGGCCTCGGAACCTGGTTTGCGCTGCTGATGATCGTTTCTGCATTCTTGCTTTGGCGGAAGCGCCTTTACACCGCGCGCTGGGCATTGTGGGCGTTGCTATTGAGTTTTCCGCTTCCCTACATCGCCAACACCGCGGGCTGGATGACCGCTGAGCTTGGCCGTCAACCCTGGCTCATCTATGGCCTGATGCGCACCAGCGACGGCTACTCGAATACCGTCTCAGCGAGCAACGGACTTTTCACACTGCTAGGCTTCATGGGGCTTTACCTGCTGCTGGGCATTCTCTTTACAGTTCTGATCTATCGCGAAATCAGCAACGGGCCGGAGCCGGTTGCTGCCGCTGCGGTTCACGTTGATTGATACTCTCTAC